>CADEGR010000041.1:9780-32642 GCA_902826935.1 uncultured Alphaproteobacteria bacterium
GCAAGATCGGCATAGCCTTGGCCGCGGCGCTCGACCAGGCGCGTCATCGCCGCCTGCTGCAAGCCCTTGATCTGGCGGAAGCCCAGGCGCAGCGCCCGTCGTCCGCCCCCCGCCACTGGCTCCAGCGTGCAGTCCCAGCAGCTGGCATTGACGTCGACCGGCCGGACCTGGACGCCATGCTCGCGGGCGTCGCGCACGATCTGGGCCGGCGCGTAGAAGCCCATGGGCTGGCTGTTCAGCAAAGCGGCCGCGAAGACTTCGGGATGATGGCATTTCAGCCAGGCCGAGACATAGACCAGCAGGGCGAAGCTGGTGGCATGGGATTCCGGAAAGCCGTAATCGCCGAAGCCTTCGATCTGCTTGAAGCAACGTTCGGCGAAGTCCCGGTCGTAATTGTTCGCGACCATGCCCTCGATGAACCGCTGGCCCAGCTGATCGATCGTGCCGGCATGGCGGAAGGTCGCCATGGCACGGCGCAGCTGATCGGCTTCGGCCGGCTTGAAGCCAGCCGCGACGATCGCGATCTTCATCGCCTGCTCCTGGAACAACGGCACGCCCATGGTCTTGGCCAAGACGCCTTCGAGGGCCGGCGAGGGATAGGTGACCTGCTCCAGCCCGTCCCGCCGGCGCAGATAGGGATGCACCATGTCACCCTGAATCGGTCCGGGCCGGACGATCGCCACCTCGATCACCAGATCGTAGAACTCGCGTGGCTTGAGCCGCGGCAGCATGCTCATCTGCGCCCGGCTTTCGACCTGGAACACGCCGATGCTGTCGGCCTGGCCCAGCATGTCGTAGACCGCCTCGTCCTCGGCCGGCACGCTGGCTAGGCTGAGCGCCAAGCCCTGATGCCGGGCCAGCAGCTCGAAGCCCTTGCGGATGCAGGTCAGCATGCCGAGCGCCAGGACGTCGATCTTGAGGATGCCGAGCGCATCCAGGTCGTCCTTGTCCCATTCCACCACGGTGCGCTCGGCCATGGCGGCATTGGCGATCGGCACCACCTCGTCGAGCCGGCTCTTGGTCAGGACGAAGCCGCCGACATGCTGGGACAGATGCCGCGGAAAGCCGATCAGCTCGCGGGCCAGAGCGAGCGCCAGGCCGAGCCGCTGCTCGCTCGGATCGAGGCCCCGCTCGCGCGCTGCCTCGGGGCTGATGCCGTTGCTGCTCCAGCCCCAGGTCGAGCTGGCCAGGGAGCCCACCACATCGTCCGACAGGCCGAGCACCTTGCCGACCTCGCGGATCGCCCGGCGCGAGCGGTAATGGATCACCGTGGCCGCGATGCCGGCATGCTCGCGGCCATATTTCCGATAGACATACTGGATAACCTCCTCGCGCCGCTCATGCTCGAAATCCACGTCGATATCGGGCGGCTCGTTTCGCTCGGCCGAGACGAAACGCTCGAACAGGAGATCGAAGCGCGCCGGATCGACCTCGGTGATCCCCAGACAAAAGCAGACGGCGGAATTGGCGGCCGAGCCGCGGCCCTGACACAGGATGCCTGCGCGGCGGGCGAAGCTGACGATGTCGTGGACGGTCAGGAAATAGGGCGCGTAGCTGAGCTCCTCGATCAAAGCGAGCTCGTGGCGCAACGCCGCCTTGACCTTGGCCGGGACGCCATCCGGATAGCGGCCGGCAGCGCCTTGCCAGGCCAGCTCGGCCAGATGGGTCTGCGGCGTTAGGCCGACCGGCACCGGGTCGATCGGATAGTCGTAGCGCAGCTCCTTCAAGGAGAAGCGGCAGGCGGCCACGATCTCGAGCGTGCGCGCCAGCGCCTCGGGATAGTCGGCGAACAGCCGGGCCATCTCGGCCGGCGGCTTCAAATGGCGCTCGGCATTGGCCGCCAGGCGAAGGCCTGCCTGGTCGATCGTGCAGCGCTCCCGGATGCAGGTCAGCACGTCCTGCAACGGCCGCCGTTCCGGCAAATGATAGAGAACGTCGCCGGTGGCCACCAAAAGGGCGCCATGTCGCTCGGCCAGTGCTGCCAGGGTGGCGATCCGCGCCGCATCGTCGCCGCGATAATGGTGCTGGGCTGCCAGATAAAGCGGCCCGTCGAGCAGCCCGCGCAGCCGTCCCAGCCAGCGCTCGAACATCGCATCCAGCCGGTCCGGCGGCAGCAGCACCAGATGCTGGCCGGCGGCATGCAGGAGCAGGTCCTCGATGCCAAGCTCGCAGCGGCCCTTGGTGGTGCGCCGCTGGCCCAGCGAGAGCAGCTGCGCCAGCCGGCCGTAAGCGGCTCGATCCTCGGGGAAGCACAGGAAGGATGGGGCCAGGCCATCGGCCGTCGACAGCAGATCCAGCCGGGCGCCGACCAGAAAGCGCAGCTCGGCCGCCTTGGCTGCGACATGCCCGCGCACCACCCCGGCCAGCGTGTTGCGGTCGGTGAGCGCGATCGCGCTCAAGCCCAGCTCGGCCGCGCGCAGCACCAGCTCCTCCGGATGGGCGCCGCCCTGCAAGAAAGAAAAGTTCGAGGTGACCTGCAGCTCGGCATAGCCGGTCATGGCAGGCGCCTGGCGGACCTCAGGCGAACAGGCCATGCAGATACCAGCGGGGCAGGGTGACCGGCGAAATCCCGTACAGCCCCTCCCGGAACAGCCAGAACCGTCCGCCCTCGCTATCTTCCACCGCAAAATAGTCGCGCGTCCGGGCCGCGGGATCGGTCTTCTGGCCGCTCGCCGCGGCACCTGGCTCGCGCCACCATTCCGGTGCAATCCGCTCCGGGCCGCGGGCCTTGACCACCTTGTGCAGGCTTTGGCGCCAGCGGAACATCATCGGCGGCTCGTCCGGCAGGGGGGCGATCGCCTCGATCGGCTCGGGCCGCCGGAACAGGCGCAAGGGACGGGCCGGCGCATCGCCATGGGCGAGCACCGGGGCAGGCAGCTCGAGCTCGAGGGCGGTGGCGGAGAGATTGAAGGCCGGCACCGGCTGCTGGGCCCGCTCGGGCAGATGGCTGGCGCGCGGCACCAGCCGGGTGACCGAATGCTTGCCCAGGCGGTTGCTCAAGCGATCGACCAGGGGCGCCAGGTCATAGCTGTGGTCCGGCTGGCAACCGCCCAAGCTCCGCCAGGCGATTGGCTCGGGCAGCATCGGCTCGACCTCGCCGGCCTCCAGGATCAGCCGTTCCAGGCCGAAGCCGAGATCAATCTCCGTCAGCTTCTCGCGAAATAGCCGGCTCAGCTGGCCGACCTCGCGGCAGGGCCGGCTGGTGCCGATCCCAAGGGTGGCGGTGCTGTTGTCGACCCGATAGCAGGCCAGGCTCAGCCGGCGCGCGCCTACCCCCGCCGCTTCCAGCTCGACCATCAGCTGGCGCAGCAGCCGCTCGGTCAGAGGCAGCAGCGCTTCGGGCTGGATGATCGGCTCGGCGAAGATCATCTGGGCGCGATGGGCTGGCAGCGGCGCATGTGGCGCGATCGGCTCATCGACTAGCCCTAGGGCTTGGTCCAGGCGGGTCACCAAGAGCTCGCCGAACCGGGCGGTCAGGGTTTGGCGGGGCAGGGGATAGAGGGCTTCGATCTGGCTCAGGCCGAGCCTGGTCAGCATGGCCGCCTGCACTGCTGGCAGACGCAATGCGGCCACGGGCAGGCGGCCCAGCAGGCTGCGGCCCTCGCCGGTCGGCACCAGCTGCCGCTCGGCGGGCGCGAAGCGGGCAGCCGCCCAGGCAGCGCCTGGACAATCGGCGATCGCGGCGCGCGCTGCCAGCCCTTGGCGGCGCAGACCGGCCAGCAGATCGGCCCGCAAGGCAGCCTCGCCGCCGAACAGATGGGCGCAGCCAGTGATATCCAGCCAGAGCGCGCCGCCGGCAGCCTCCCCATGGCTGCGATCGAGCGCCACCCAAGGCGTGTAGCATTCGCACCAGACTGCCAGCTTGGCCAGGAGAGCGGCATCGGCCGCCGGCTCCTCGGGCTGGATCGCCAGCTGCGGCGCCAGGGCCCGGGCATCGGCCAAGGGCATGCCTGGCTGCAGGCCGATCTGCCTGGCGATCGGGCATAAGGCAGCTAGCTGCAGCTGACCTTCTTGCCGCGTGAAGGTCGCCAACGGACCTTCGACCCGTACCGGCTCAGGCCGAGCGCGCCTGATCCGATCGGTCGCGAGGGTTGGCAACCACAGGGACAGCATTCGAGATCTCATGCCAGTGTCCCTTTCCTTGGGATCCTGATGTCTGGCTGGCGGGCTGCCAGGCGATTTGCCAGCTGCCGGTCTGGCCGCCGCGGCAGCGCAGCAGATCGAGCTGCCAGGCAATCGGCGTAAGCTGCCAGCGGTCGGCTGCTTCGACCGGGGCCGCGATCGCGGCGCGCGGCAAGGGTCGAATCCACCAGCGGGTCCAGGCAGCGCTCGGTGCCAGGACCAGATCGTCCTGCCGGAGATTGCCGCTCGGCCGGAGTACAAAGGCGGTCGTGCCAGAGCTTTCGGCCGCCAGCTGCAAGCGCCGGCTCTGGGTCAAGGTCAAGCGATCGATCTCGGCCAAGGCAGCGCTGACTCCGGGGTTGCGCAACGCTTCCTCGAGCGCCCAGAGCCGCGCCTCCCGGCCGGTCGCGGTCACCGCCAGAAGATCCCGCCAGGCTAGATCGAAGGCAGCCAGGCCCGGCCCATAGAGATCGCTGTGCTTGGCGATCCAGACGACCGGGCCCTGCTGGCTGAAGCGGCCGAGCAGGCTGAGCCCGAAGCCCAGGGCCGCCGCCTGGTGCGGCTCGCCCCAGAGCTCGTGCAGCACGCCCTGCGCCAACCCTTGGCCCGGCAGCGTCCGATCCAGCGCCTCCAGGCCAAGCGGCAAGCTGGCCGGTGCGCAGGGTTCGGGGCGCGCGCTCGACCGGTCCAGGCGGGCGAGCTGAGCGCGCAGCGCCGCCAGCAGAAGACGCTTTCTCGTTCGCTCCTGCAGGTCGGCAGGCGCGCGGGATGGGAGCAAGCTG
The DNA here is from genome assembly GCA_902826935.1 of uncultured Alphaproteobacteria bacterium. Lineage (GTDB taxonomy): Bacteria > Pseudomonadota > Alphaproteobacteria > Geminicoccales > Geminicoccaceae > CADEGR01. Next base: position 14,685 of record CADEGR010000041.1, read on the forward strand.
AGGCATTGCATGAATGGGATCGAGGTTGATGTTCATGTTTTGTTCTAGTGAAATTCACACTTCTGTCAAGGCTGCGCCGCCGGCTTCCGGCCTGGGGGGGCTGGCTTGGCCGGAGTTCTAGTTCCCGTTAAGCGCGAGTCCTCCTTGCAAGCGTTCTATAAATCATAGGTAGTGTGTACCCTTTGGATGCTGGTCGAGCGCGACTCCCAGCTGCTCGGCCGCTTCGGCGCAATAAGCGCCAAAACTCTCCAAAATCCCCGATATCTGCCCAATTTATGCCATCTTCTTGTGACGTTCTGCATGATTGATACAAGTTTCCAAAAAGAATCCTGGGGTGGATCGGAGCAGCTTGACAAACGCTATGATTGTGCGCCTCATAGGTCTCGCAATCTCAGAGAGCGTTCCGGAGATCATCCATGCAACCTGGTAAAATACCATAGGTTGAGAACTGCTCGACGGGCCGTTCTGCTTCCACCCTTCGTGCGTGTCGACGACAGTATCTAGCTGGGGGAACCATGGCCGCCACGGTGCTCGGTGCGCATTTGCCCCGGCATTCTCGTTATTGGTTTGTCCAGGGGCATGACATTGTCGCCACTGTATTAGCCTTTCTGGCCGCCTTTCTGCTGCGCTCCGATTGGGATTTCGCCGGCACGATCGGCCATGCAACCTTGTTCAGCCTCTGCGCGCTCGCCCTGATCGCCGCGGCGTCCTATCACGTGATCGGGCTGTATCGCGGCCTTTGGAGCCACACCTCGAGCTTCGACATCCTGGTGGTGGTCAAGGCGGTCACGCTCATGACCGCGGGCTTCCTGACCTTCCTGTTCCTGTTCAACCAGCTGGCCGGCGTGCCGCGCTCGGTGCCGTTGATCCACTGGTTCATCAGCGTGGTCGTCTTGAGCGGCTCGCGCCTTCTGCATGCCTGGCGTCGTCGCCGTCAGCAGCATGCCGCCGGCCGGGCCGGCCTGGACCCGATCGGCGATCCGGTCCTCCTGATCGGCTGCAATCCAGCGACCGCGCTCTATCTCGCCAGTCTGCACGCCCAGCCCGACCGCCGGGAGCGTGTGGTCGGCATCCTGGACAATGACCGCGGCCAGTATCTCGGCCGGACCCTGCATCAGGTGCCGGTCATCGGCCGGATCGAGGAGGCCGAGCGCTGCATCCAGGAGCTCGCTGTCCACGGCGTCTTTCCGCGCCGGATCATCATCGTCGATCAGGATCAGGGTCGTCTGGACGCTGCCAAGGCCATCATCGCCGCGCTCGAGGTCAAGTTCGGCATCACGCTCGAGCTGGCGGCCGACGCCTTTCCCGCGAACCCAGTGTTGAGCGCACCGTCGTCGCCGCTCGGCATCGATCGCCTTGAGCCGAATGACTATCTGCGCTTGCGCTATCTGATCGACCGCACGGTGGCGGCCCTGTTGATCCTGCTGCTGGCGCCGTGCTTCCTGGTCGCCGCTTGCGCGGTGCTGCTCGACGTCGGCCGGCCGATCATGTTCCTGCAGGTTCGACCGGGCTTTTGCCTGCGGCCCTTTGTGCTCGCCAAGTTCCGGACCATGCGCCGGGCGGTCACGGCGCATGGCGAGGTCCTGAGCGACGAGCGGCGCGTCTCGCCGCTCGGCCGCTGGCTGCGTCGCACCAAGCTGGACGAGCTGCCGCAGCTGCTCAGCATCGTCAAGGGCGACATGGCGTTCATCGGCCCGCGGCCGCTGTTGCCCCGCGACCTGCCGCCGGATGCGGTCGAGCGGGCCACGGTACGGCCGGGTGTCACCGGTTGGGCCCAGGTCAATGGCGGGCACCAGCTCGGCAACGAGCAGAAGCTCCAGCTCGACCTTTGGTACATCAAGCATGCATCGATCGCGCTCGATCTGAAGATCGTGTTCTTGACGCTGCGCACGATCGTGCTGGGTGAGCAGATCAATCGCATCGAGATCGGCCGGGCGGCTGCGCACTGGGCGCTCCGCCGGATGGCCGCTGCCGATCATCGGCCGGACCCAGCCCAAGCGCCGGCGGACGCGCCGCGCCAGCCGGGTCGCGCGCGTTGGCATGCGGTTACCGGCTTCACCACGCAATCTCCGAACTGAAGTGACTTGCTGCGAAAGGGCGCTCGGGTAATGGCGACATCGGACAGATCAGCGGATGGCCGCGCCGAGGTGGGCATGCCGTCCGCCTATTATGGCTATGCGCCGGCGCAGGCCAATGCGGTGGCCTTGCATGAGGTGGTTCAGATCCTGCGTCGCCATCGCTGGATGGTCGCTGCGATCGTGGTCGGCGTGAGCGCCCTGTCGGGCCTGCTCGGCTATCTCAATCCGCCGCAATACCGCTCGACCGCCATGGTCGCGATCAATCCCGCCAAATCGCCGATCGACGGCCTGGACGGCGTCGCCGAGCGCCTGACGGCCGATGACTCCTCGATCGAGACGCAGCTCAATGTCATCCGCTCGGGCAAGATCCTGAACCAGGTCGTGGCCAACCTCGACCTTGCGAACGATCGCCGCTTCATTGAGCCAGACACCGTGGGACGGCGGCTGCAGGCCTTATGGTCGCCGCTGTTCGGCCCGCTGATGCCGCAAAGTGTCGCCGAGGCCAATCCGGAGAGCCTGACCGCGGGTGCCACGCTGGCGTCGGCCAAGGCCGACGATCTCACCAGCCGGCAGCATGTCGAGCAGCTGGCCGACCGGCTCAAGGTGGCCCAGGCTGGCCGCTCTCAGGCGATCCAGATCACCTACAGCGCCGATGATCCGCAGCTGGCGGCAGCAATCGCCAACGAGGTCGCCAAGGTTTACGCAGGCTGGCAGCTCGGCGAGCAGCACCGCGCCAATGATCTGGCCTATCGCTGGCTGGAGCAGCGTTTGCAGGTCCTCAAGGGCGAGGTCGCCCAAGGCGAGGCATCAATCGAGAGCTACCGGCTGCAGAACAATCTGCAAGGCCGGGACGGCGAGTCCTTTGCCACCGAGCAGCTGAAGGACTTCTCCAAGCAGCTGATCGAGGTCCGCGCCAACCTCGCCTCGGCGCAGGCCCGCATCGACGTGATCAATGGCTTGCGCGGCCGTTCGGATTCGCTCGACCGGCTGGCCAAGGTGATCGATTCCACCGCGGTCAACGACCTGCGCAGCGAGGAGCTGGCGCTCAAGCGGCGCGAGGCCGAGCTCACCAACATCTACGGCCCGCGCCATCCTCTGGTGGTCGAGCTGCGTTCCGATCAAGTCGCGCTGCAGGGCAATATTCAGCGTGAGATCGATCTGGTCGTCAGCAAGTTCAAGAATGAGATGGTGGTGCTGCAAAACATGCAAAGCAGCATCGATACGGAGATCGAGAAGGTCAAAGGCCAGCTCGGCGTCGATCAGCAAGCCGTCGTGCGGCTGCGCGAGCTGGAGCGCGAAGCCTCATCCAGCCGCGAGCTCTACGAGAGCCTGCTGACCCGCTACAAGGAGCTGCGCGAGCAGGAATCTGTCCTGCGTTCGGACGTCCAGCTGGTCGAGGAAGCGCTGCCCGCGGCGCAACCCAGCTCGCCCTCGGCGCTGATGTTCGCCGCCGTCGGCTTCATGGCGTCGTCGTTCGTCGGGGCCGCGGCCGCAGTCGCCCGCGACCGGATGGACGGCACGGTCCGCAGCATCAGTCAGCTGGAGCGCTCGACCGAGCTGCGTGGCCTTGGCCTGCTGCCGCGCGTGCGCGGTCTCTGGCAGGAGATCTCGGCGGCCGAGTACATCAAGGACAAGCCGCTTTCGTCCTATGTAGAAGGCCTGCGGGCGCTCTATCTGGCGATCAAGTCGGACAGCGAGCAGCTCGAGGGCAAGATCGTCCTGGTGACCTCGGCCTTGCCGTCGGAAGGCAAGAGCTCGGCTACGATCGGCCTGGCCAGCTTCCTGGCCAGCCTCGGTCACCGGACCATCGTGATCGACCTCGATCTGCGCAAGCCGACGCTCACCGACAAGCTCGGCATCCCGGTCGCCCGACGCACGATCAACGAAGTGCTGCAGGAGTCGCTGGTGATCACCGAGGCGGCGGTCGAAAGCCCGGTGGCGGGCCTGGATTTCATTCCTGCCAAGCCGACGGTGCGTGATCCGGCTGCCTTGCTGGAGCCGGAGCGGCTGGCCGGCGTGCTCTCGGTGCTGCGCCAGAGCTACGACTATATCCTGTTGGACTCCCCGCCGGTGCTGATGATGTCGGACACCAACCTGATCGTCAAAGTGGTCGATCAGACGGTCCTGGTGGTGCGTTGGGGCCACACCGCGCTGGACGCGGTCCTGGGTGCGATCAGCGAGCTGCAGCAGCGGCGTGCCAAGATCGCCGGCTTTGTCCTCAACCTGGTCGACATGAAGAAGTACGAAGACTACGCGGTCGCCTACCGTGATCCGCGGGGTCACTACAAATATGTCCGCGGCTACTACCGCGAGTAGGGGCTGAGCCCTGGTTCGGTCTAGCTACGGTCGGAATCAGCCTGGCGCGGCGCCGTATCGGCCGCGTCAGGCGGCAGGGTGAACAGCTCGATCGGCTGGTCGATGCCACGCAGCGGAAAAGCGCCGACCGACGTCATGCCGGCGTCGAGCCGCCGCGCGAACTCGCCGCTGGCGAGCAGCCTGTGCCCGGTGGTCTTGCACAAGCTCTCGATCCGGCTCAGCAGATTGACGGCCTGGCCCACGATCGTGAAATCCAGCCGGCCTGGCCCACCAATATTGCCGTAGGTCACGCGGCCGATATGGAGTGCCGTGCAGAAATCCAGGGCGGGCGAGCCACTGGCTGCACGCCTTTGGTTGACGATCGCCATCTGCCGGCGCGCCATGCGGTCCGCCGCCAGGACCTGGGCGCACACCATTTGTCCGCTTGGCCCTGTAGGATGCGGAAAGACCGCCAGCAGACCATCACCGCGAAATTGCAGCACGTCGCCACCGGCGCGGGCGATCGCCTCGATCAGCACCTCGAAATAGCTGTCGAGGGCGGCAAGGTAGCTCTCGACGCTCAAATCCGCCGACAGGGCGGTCGAGGCGCGCAGATCGGTCAGCAGCATGACCGCATCGAGATCGCGATGATCGCCGCGCCGAATGGCCCCTGCGAGCACCGCCTCGCCGGGACCGCGGCCCAGATACGTGTCGAGCAGGGTGCGGGCGGTGCGCCGCCATTCAAGCAGGTCGAGGACCAGGCCCATGGGGCCGGCCAGGTTGCGTAGCTCATTGCGTTCCCGCAGCGAGAACCCGGCCGGCGCGTCGGTGGCCCAGCTGACCGCGCTGCGACGGCCATCGGCGTAGGGCACGCCGTAGACGAGGTATTCGGTCACCCCTTCCGCACGCAGCTCGGCCAGCAGCGGCACTTCCTGGCATTCCGGCGCGCTGGTCAGGTCGAGGCGGAGCTCGTCGATCTCGCTCAGGACCTTGCGCAGGGGGCTTTCCAGCCAATGCGCCTCGTCGCCACTCTCACCCCAGTGGGGCTGGACTTGCTCCTGATGTTGCCCGTCCCGCCGCCAGATGCAGCCGACGCCCTGCATGAGTGGATGCAGCGTCGGGGTATAGAGATTGGTCCGATAGAGCGGCAGGCCACGCGCCCGCAGCCATTCGCAGGCATCGATCACGAAGTCGAGATGGGTCTTGGCCAGCGAGCCATGGGCTAGAATTCGACGGGTGGCGGGCGTATGGCGCCAGTCTTTGAGCATCCGATGCCAGACGCAGGAGACCGAAACGGCCCGACGCAGCCGCGCCGGAAGCCTAGGCTGTCACCATAGACCGCATGCACCGGAAGCGCCATGCCAAGCCGGCCGTGGGCGGCTAGCGGTTGCCCAGGCGGTAGGAGCCGCCGCAGGTCTTGCCGACGCCACGATAGGCCTGCCGCTGCAGCTCGTGGTCGGCCGGCCGATCCAGAATTTGCGCGGCACCCACGGTCGGCACGGCAACCACCGCCGTGGCCACGCAAGCGACCCCCTTGCCGACGGCGAAGAACGGGGTGCCGACGGTGTTCAGGACGCTTTTCGCGGTGGCCGTCGAGGAATGCTCGCCCGGCAGCACATCGGTGGCCGGTTGCTCGCGCGCGGCGCAGCCGGCGAACGCCAAAGCCAGGCAGCAGACAAGGGCGGTGCGGCGCATAGCGATGATCTCCTGGGCGCAGCGGGATGGGTCAGCGCTGTCATTCGGGATAGAGCAGGGCGAGCATCATGCCGGCAGCGTCAGAAGCGGCTCGCTTGCTTGCGGTTCAGTTTGGAGCCTGGCTTATCCCGAATCATTGCGTGGCGAGGATCACGCGATCCGGATTCACCTGACCAGGAGTCGATGAATGCTCAAGTCACGCAAGCTAGCCGCGGCCATTGGCGGGCTGATCTGCATCGCAGCCATGGCCGCGGCGGCACAGGAGACCGGCGGCGTCAAGATCACGGGCACGGTCCACAATACCGTCCGCGCCACCAACACCTTGAACTATGCCCGTGGTCAAGATGCCGAAGCCCGCATGACCATCGGCTCGATCACCGACGGCGTCCATGTCAAGGGCTCGGTCAATATGAACGTCGAGGCCGAAGATGTGAGCAACCTGGCGGATGGGCCAAAGCAGCGCGCGGTCACCAGCATCGGCTCGTTGCATCCCGGCGCCAGGGTCGACGGCGACACCACGGTATCGGTGAGCCGCATCCAGAATGTCACGACCGGCCCCGGCAACACGTCTTGTGTGGTGATCGGCTCGGATGGCAGCGTGCCCGGCTGCGACGACTAAAGCCCAAGCAAGGAACTCCATCATGAAGCCGATCCGACGTGCGTCCTGGCTGCTGCTGCTCGGTGCCGGCATGGTGCTGGCGACCTCAGGCATGCTGACCCGCGCCGAGGTGGCGTTGTCCGGCACGCCGGTGGCGCCTTCGGCGGTGCCGCCGCGGACCGAGCTCAAGCCGGTCCATGCCGACCAGAATCTGCGGGTGCAGTGCTGGCAGGCCGGGGTCAAGATCATCGATCGGGATGGCCTGAGCGGCCTCTCTTTGAACTCCGTCACCCGCCAGGATTCGGTCGGTTTCAAGCGGCCGGACGACACCCAGCCCTCGACCTTCCTGCTACCCTTCGAGGAAGGCTTGTGCCTGATCCTGCCCGCTGACTGAGCGGCCGCCGCTGCTCGTCCGCCATGGATCCCGACCGACCTCGAGGGGGCTGCTCGCGCAGTCCCCTTGAGGTTGTTCTGAGCTAGTGCAAGGCGACCTGATAAGCGCAGATCTGCAGCTCTGGCGCGATCGAGGCTACTTGCTGGGCAGGCGGTGGCTGATCGACGGCCGCCTTGACCTCGACCCCAGGCAGGCTGCGATGTGGCAGGGGACCGCTCAGGTCGCTGCCGCCCCGGGTCTTGAAGCTGACCGCCACTGGCCGCTCCGGTTCGATGCGCGCGCCCAGCTGCTCGAGCTCGCCGACCGGCTGGCCGGTCGCAACCAGATAGATCGTATGGGGCTTCAAGGTGTCGGCCGCGACCCGATAGGCGGTGCCATCGGCGGCCGCCTGCACCTGCAGCGCCCGAGCCTTGGGCTGGAGCGCCGGCAGCTCGCCGGGATTGGTCAGCTGCCAGGCCAGGTCCAGGTCAGTCACCGTGAAGCCATAGAACACCGTATCCTTCTGGCTGACGCCGTCGAACACGATGTCGTAGCTGCCGCCAGCAGTGCCGGCGTCGGCGCTGGCCAGCTGCGCGTGTGGCTGCACGATCCACGGGCAGCTTGCAGCCAGGGCCGGCCAGGGCGCGGTCGCGCTCAGCAGCGCCAGCGACGACAGACCGCAGAGCCGGCCGATCCGGGCGCGCCGGCTGGCCTGGCTGCGCGGCAGGCGGGAGGTCAGGGGGTGCATCGGTCAGTCCTTTCCACCGTCTGGACAATGAATGTCGCGGCGCCGGGCGCTTGCTTGGCAACAAAATTGGCGGCCGCGGTAATATCCATGCTGCCGGTGCCATTCGGAGCGCCGGCGGCCTCAGGGAATTGCTCAAGCAACGCCGCCCGCAGGGCGTCGGGATCGATCGGCCGATCCGGCTGCGCCAGCAGCACCAGGCGGTTCAATTCCTCGCGGTCGGTCAGCTGCCAGCCCCATTCCCAGGTGCCGCCGGGCGGCACCTTGACCGGACCGCCGCCGACCAGGGTCGGCACCATCACCTTGGCGCTGGAATGCTCCGAGAGCATCACCTGGGCGAGGAAATATTCCTTGGGCGCGCCCCAGCTAAGCCAGCCGCTGGCGACGGTCGCGGGCGCGCCGATCTGGACCCGCCAGCCCAAGGTCTCGCCAATCGGGATGTCGTGGCCGATGCCGTCGCGGCCGAGCGGCACCGGATAGAAGCCGCCATCGTCGGTGAAGCAGGCTTGGTAGGGCTCCGCCGCCAGCGCGGCGCCGCCGCCGGGCAGGAAGCTGATCGGCACCTGGGCTGGCGGCAGCACCGACCAAGCGACGCCGCCGGCCGCCAGCAGACAGCACACCACGACCACCAGCTGGGCCAGCCGATCCGGCAGCAGATGCCGCGCGCGCCGGGCGTCGAGTGCTGCTGCCGCCTCGCTCAGCCGGGCCACGGGCACGACCTGAACGCCGAAGTCCTTGAGCTGGGCGACCTCGGCCAGGCCGCATACATCCTCGGCTTGGCCCGCTTCCAGATAGGTCTTGGGCGTGAAGAACAGGAGTTCGCGTTTGGGATCGAAATGCGGCAGGCCGCCATGGCGGGCCAGGGTCGCGACCAGCCGCAGCTTCTCCGGCAAGCTGCCGACCGGCAGCACCTCGACATCGTCGTCCATGGTGCCGGGCGGCTGGCCGCCCAGGGCGCCGGTCGCGATCACCTGGCGATGGCGGCTGCCGCTCGCGCACATCAGCAAGACCAGGGCCAGGCCGAGCTCGGCGCTGCGCCCTTCGCTCGGGCCTTGTGGCGTCGCCGGCTGCAGGCGTTGGCTCTCGATCCAGGCCAGGCGCGAGATCCGTTGGTAGAGCGCGGTCAGCGGCTGGGCAATGCCGAGCTTGCGGACCGCGCTCGCCGCGGCACAGCCTGCCTGGTAGAGCCCGACCTTGCGCAAGGGCGCGGCGACCCGGTCCCAGTCCTTGTCGAGCGCCTTGGCATCAACCGCGCGATGCTGCAGCTCCTCTTCCTTGGTCTGGGGCTCGAAGCCCTGGAGCTGGGTGTAGACCTCGATCAGACGATCTTCGCCGGCGTCACGCAGGGCTCCCTGGCCACGCGGCTGGACGATCGGGATATGAACGGTGCGGCGACTGCGCGACATGCTGACGGCATACCGGCTCTAGCATTCTGCTGGTTAGACGTCCTCGATCACGCCGAGCACGGGGCGCAACAGAGCGCGCCGCAGCGCCGGGCTGTCGGCCTGGCGCAAGGTGCCATCGCCGTCCTCGTCCAGCTGCACCAGCGCGATCGGCAGCTGACCCGGCTCATCGGCGCGCAGACCAAGGGTCTTGAGCGCGAACAGGTCGCTGGCGTGGCCCAGCGCCTGGATCGAGATCACCAGCTCGTCGCCAGCCTTGACCACCTCGAGCCGGAACCGGCCGTCATCGGTCTCGAGGGCGCGGCTCGGCAGGGGAATCTCGGCGCCGGCGGTATCGGCCGCCAGCCGCACGAACTCGGCGACCGGCGTGAAACGCTGCCGGCGGGGATTGAACTGGATGATCTCGGCCGAGCCCTGGCTGGCGGTTGCGGGCCGCTCGGTGTGGCCGCGCTTCAGCCAGCTGATGATCGACTCATCGCGCTGACGGCTGCCCAGAACCTGCAGCAGCTGATCCACCTCGGCCATCGAGACCGGCGGCTCGACATCGACCAGGGCCAGCTGATGGGCGGCCCGCCGCCAGAGCGCCAGCGCTTCGGTATCGGTAAGCGAACGGTGCGACATTGGAAGTCTCCTCGCATCCTCGGCGTTAGGTGTTGGCCACCGACCGACGCCGAAGGCCACGTTTGATTAAGGCATTGGCCCGCTGATAGAGCAGCTCGGCCAGCTCGTCTTCATCGACTCGGGCAAGCTCGGGATCGGCTTGCAGCAGCTTGCGGAACGCCCGGTCCTGCAGGACCCCTGGGTCGCCAGCCATGCTGTGGATCGGCCGGCCCTCGCCCAGCACCTCGACGAAGAAGTGCTTCATCACCGGGTCGAACCATTCGGGCGCATCGTCGAGCAGCATCTCGACCCACTCGCTGGCATGCTGGCGCCGGGTCACCGTCTCCTCCACGTCCGCAGCAGCGGGATCCGCGATGCTTTCGTGCCGGGCCCACTCTTCGCCGCCCTCGTCGGTCGACATGATGTCGTCGAGCGACAAGGCAGCGTAGCGCAGGATCGCCATGCCGACCTCGCTGGTCGCGAAGTCGTCGAAATCGGCAAAGCCGCCAAGCTGCTTCTCGCTGCCGCGCACCTCGGCGAAGGCGCGCCGGTAGGCATCGACATTGTCGGACTCGATGCTCAGGCGCAGCAGCTCCTCGGCCACGGTGCGCAAGCGCTTCAGATCGCGCAGGCGCGAGATCGAAGGCTCGTCCCGGTCATGCCAATATTCCGGATCCAGGCCGCAGGCGCGCAGCAGCATGTAGCGCTCGTTGAGCGCGTCCAGAACGCGGACCAGCATCAGCTGGAGCTCGGTATCCTCGGCAAACTGCTCGTCGAGCGGCACTGGCACGGCCTCGACCACGTCGAACAGCGACATCTCCTCCGGGACCTCGGCGGTGCAATGCCCGCGGATCAGCCAGATCGGACCATATTCCCCGCGCCGCCGGCGGGATTCGTCGCCGTAGTCATCGGCCAGCCGGGCGCGCTGGGCGGCGAGCTCCATGGCGAGCGGCCGCAGGAAGCTCTCGTCCTCGCCGGTCGCTTCGAGCTTGAGGTCGCGCCGGATCTCGATCGCCGGCCAACCCTTGGCAGGCTCGCCGTGCCGGCACAGCACCGCCAGCAGCAGATGCATGTTGCCCGGCTCGTGGCGCAGACGCTTGGCAAGGCGTGGCCGCCGGGACAGCACCCGGTGCAGGTACACGATGCTTTGCTCGTGGACCTTGGCGCTGCCACCGTTGGGCAGGGTCCAGCGATACCACTGGCTGTGCTGGTCGACCCGAAAGTCGCGATATAGAAGATTGTTGACGTACAGCCGGCGGGACAGGGTCAGCAGGGTCGCGAGATGGAACCGGTCGCGCTCGAAGCTCTCAGCACGCAGCGACTGCTCAAGAACATGCAACATGTCGACGGCCAAGCGGTCGAGGATCGTGTTGATCTTGAAGCCGCGGATCGGCTTGGACATGCTTTTCCTCCCTTGCCCCTGGTCGCCTGCGCCACCGGGCGAAACCTCGAAGCGTCGACCGTGGCTATATTCTAGCATGGAACCGCCGAAGCAAGGGTTTGGGCAGCCCCGGCAGAACGGCGGACCGTCCTGCCGGGCAGGCCGCAAAACTCAGACTAGCTGGTCAGGTTGGTGAATTCGACGCGGCGGTTGACGCTGTTGGTCGGGTCGGCGCTATCGAAGGGATCGGTTTCGCCCATGCCGACGAACGGCAGATGGTCGACCGGGATGCCATGCTCCTGCACCAGGTAGGTCTGGACCGACCGGGCGCGCTCGTTGGACAGGTTCAGATTGTAGCTCTCGGCGCCGGTGGCGTCGGCATGACCCTCGAGCATGATCACCTTGTCGCGCATCAGGTCGTTCTTGAGGACCTCGGCGACCCGATCAAGGGTGGCGCGGGCTTCCGGCGTCAGGGCGTAGGAGTCGTATTCGAACTGGATCCGCATCGCCATTGCGAACTCGCGGTCCTGGCCCGGCTGCTGCACCGCCGCGACCTGGGTCGTCGGCTCCTCGGCCACCGGCTGCTCGACCGACTCGGCGAGGCTGGGCTCGGCTGCGGCCGGTGCGCCGGCGGTCGCGTCGTGCAACCGGATCGAGCGGGTCTTCAAGGAGCGGGTCTTGAAGCCGCCGACCTCGGCGGTGACCGAGACATCGCCCGGCTGGCGGCAGCTGGGCGGCACCAGCGGGTTCAGCGCGCGGAAGATTTCGCATTGGCTGGCCGTGGTCGGCAGCATGACGGCGTCGCCCGCGGCCGCCTGGCCGGACCAGCCGGTCAGGGCCACGGTCAGAGCCAGCAGGCTCGAAGCGGCAAGGGCCTTGGGGGAGGGCAGCATGGGAGTTCTCCGACTCGAATTTCGTCCACGCTGATATCTTCGGGATAATCCGGAGGGCGCGCTAGCAGCCTTGTCGATTTTTTTGCCAGCCAGGCGGCGCCTGGTCAAACGCCGGGCGCGCGCTCTGCCAGCGCCTGCTCCGCGGCGTCCGGCCCGATCTCGCCGCGCTTGAGCATGTAGCTCATGCGCAGGATGATGCCCCAGAAGATGTAGAAGGGGATCAGGTTGAACGGCTTCTCGAAGCCGTCCTCGCCGAGCGCCAGGACCACGATGCAGATGAAGAACACCATCAGCAGCAACAGCCGGTTCTCGCCAGTGCGCCAGCCGATCGCCTGGCAGTGCCGCAGCGTCAGATGCCAGCGGCGGAACAGGCTGATCATGATCGTGGCCCAGGCCAGCGCGCCGATCAGGCCGGTGCGTGCGATCACGCTGATGTAGGAATTATGCGGCTCGCGCACGATCGCGCCGCTCTCGTTTGCGAAGTCGGTGAGCGGGATGCCATAGCCGAGGCCCAAGAGCAGATGGGCCGGGTCGGTCATCATGTCATCGAAGATCTTCCGCCACCATTCCAGGCGCATGTCGACGCCTTCGGCCGCCGCCGCCACGCCTTTGTACTCGTCGCTGCCGGCGCCGAAGATCGCGAGGAAGTGGTTGACCATGAAGCCGAAGCTGAAATCGGCGCCGAGCCGCCCCTTGAACTCCAGCCCCAGCAACGGGATCGCCGCTAGCAGCAGCGCGCCCAGATAGACGATCATGCTGAAATTGCCGAGGCTCGAGCGCCGATAGAGGAACAGGAAGCCGAACATCGCCAGCACGATCAGATAGAGCGTGCGCGCCTGGAACATCGCGATCATGAAGCCAAGCAGCATGCAGGCCGTGAGGATCGCCCAGACCCGGTTGCCTTTGAAGATCAGGAGGCCGGCGGCGGCCATGATCATCAGGTACGGGGTATTCGTCATGCTGCCGAAGATCGGCACCGGAAAGCCGCTGCCGGCGATCACCACCGGCGAAACCGCCTCGATCTGCTCGTTGTAGGGATAGAGCAGCCCATAGCAGGCGCCGATCGCGAGCAGCGGCGTCAGCCACCGGAAGAACCGCTCGAAGCCGACCAGGCTGCCGGCCATCACGAAGGCAATGATCAGATACATCGATTCGAGCACGTGCACGGCATCGCGCAGCGCCCAGGGACCATAGATCGTGAAGTCGAAGATGGCGCGGCTGACGCCATAGCCCCACCACACCAGGAACGGCAGCAACGGTACGACCGTCCCCAGCCGGCTGAAGGCGCGCGGCAGGTTCATGGTTGCCAGGCACAAGATCAGGATGACCTCGCCGATCGGGATTCCGGCGCCAGACGGCGGGATGCGGAACTGCGAGAACGGCCAATTGAGCAGCATGTAGCCGCTCATGATCAGCAGGACGACGATGCTGCGCAGCCAGGCGGCCGTGGTCTCGGGCGCGCTGACCAGGCCAGGCTGGCTGGCCACGACCGGCGCGTCCCAGACCAGCCGATCACCCTGGATGACGACACGCTGCTGCGGGAAGCTCGCGCTCATGGTCTATCCGCTCGGCGATGACGACCGCTGACCGACCGGCGGCGCCGGGCCAGCACTCCGGCCCCGATCCGGCACCAACGGCCCGAGGCCGGCGCCTGCTGGCACTTGGCCGCGGCTAATGGGGCCCGGCATGCAGCACCTCGCTGACCCGGACCGCCGCCCGGTCCGAATCCTTTTGCAAGCGGCGGGCCACGTCTTCGTAGAATCCCTTGACCAGCTTCGGCCAATGGAACTCCGCCGCGCGTGCCCGCGCGCCCTCGCTCAAGCTGTACAAGAGCTCAGACGAGCCGCCAAGCTCGATCAACGCCGCCGCGAGGCCGCTGACGCAGGCCGCCTCGCTCCGGCCCGAGGTCGGCACGACCCGGCCGCAGCTGGCATTGACCAGCTCGGCCGGCCCGCCGAGATCGAGACAAGTCACCGGCAGGCCATGGAACAGGGCTTCGAGCACGACATTGCCGCTCGAGTCATGCAGGCTCGGGAACAGCACCACGTCGTGCGCCCGGTACAGCTCGCCAATGCGGTTGTGCTCGACCCAGGCCACCCAATCGACCGCATCGGCAATGCCAAGATCCTGGGCCAGGCTGCGCCAGGCAGCTTCCTCGGGGCCTTGGCCCAGCATCGTCAGGCGGGCATCGAGACCCTGCCGGCGGGCCTCGGCAAAGGCGCGCAGGCCCAGATGCATGCCTTTCCAGTAGATGAACCGGCCGGCATAGAGCAGGCGCAGCGGCGTGCCCGGCTGCTTGCGCGGCCGGGCCGGCCCTGGCTCCGACTTCGTCCCGATCTCCATCTGGATCGCGACCTTGTCATGGCAGCGCCGCGGCAGCGCCTGCTTGGTCTGCTGCGTCTTGACGTAGACCACCAGAGCATCGGCGCAGGCCTGACGGGTGATCGGATCGAGCCGGATCAGGACCGTATGCAGGTCGCGCACCAGATCCTTCAGCCAGCCGCCCCAGGGCAGGCTCTGGCGCAGCGCATAGGGCGCCCGCTCGCCGCCGCCCAGCGGCCCGAGGACCAGGGGCGCTGCCAGGCGGCCGAGCAGCGTCGGGTGGCGAATGCCGCTATAGGTCAGATGGTGGATGATGTCGAACTGGCCGACATCCAGCCGCTGCTTGACATGGCGATAGAGCAGCAGCTGCCACATGAGATGGGTGAGATGCCAGGTCAGGCTGGCATAGCCGGCGGCCACACCTTTGGCCTGGAAGCGATCCAGCCAGCGCGGCATGAAGAACTCGAAGCGCAAGGTCGGCGGCAAGTGGCCCTTGGCCAGCTCTGCTTCGATTTCCGGCTGCAGCTCGATCTGGGTCAGCACCAGGACATCGTGGCCCTGGCGCGCCGTCTCGACCGCCCAATTCCAGCCCAATCCACGTTCCGACCCCTGATTCGGGGCGCAGGCGAAAGCGCTGAGCAAGATCTTCATCGCGGCATGCGTCCTAGTGGCGCCTATGGCGTGGCAACTCCATGCCGGGCAGCAGCACTTCCCGGCCAATCTGCCGATCGTACGCCCTAAATCCCGCTTTTTGGTAAACGGCCAGCGCGTTCGGGTGATCGAGATCGCAGGTATGGACCCAAAGCCGACGCGGCCCCGTGCGCCAGGCTCTGGCGATCGCCCAATCGAGCAGGAAACCGCCCAGGCCCTGGCCGATATATTCCGGGATAAGGCCGAAATAGGCCAGCTCGACCTCCGGTGCGTGGCGCCAATCCAGCTCGGCGTAGCCCGCCGGCACGCCCGCCACCCAAAGCACGTTGATCTCGACCGCCGGGTCGCGCAGGACCGCGATCAGCGCCTCGGCCGGCATCCGCCGGCGTTGCGTCCACAGCCAATCGGCCCCGATCGTGTCATAGAGATAGCGATAGAAGGACAAGGTGGGAGCGGTGGCACGCCGGACCTCGATGCCAGGGCGGACCACCGGAGGCGGCCGATCGGGCGGTGCCGTCATTTCCAGATAGGTGATGATAGTCTCGACGACCGTGCCGCCGGCATCGCCCTGGCTCATGGCACGCCGCCTGGGCGTCGCATCGCCGGCTCAGGTCGCGATCGGGGTATCGCGGCGACCGCCCCATTCAGTCCAGGAGCCGTCGTAAACCGCGACGTCGACCACGCCTAGCTGATACAGCGCCAAGGCGAGCACACAGGCCGTGACGCCCGAGCCGCAGGTGGTCACGATCGGCCGGCGTGGATCAACCTGGGCGGTAGCCAGCCGCTCGGCCAGCTTGGGCCGCGGCAGCAACGTGCCATCGGGACCGAGCAAATCGGCATAGGGCAGGTTGATGCTGTGCGGGATGTGGCCGGAGCGCAGCCCGGCGCGCGGCTCGGCCTCGCTGCCGGAGAACCGCCCAGCCGAGCGCGCATCGAGCAGCTGCTCGCTCGGCTGCACGATCTGGCTCCGGATCTGCTCCAGGTCTCGGACCAGGAGGTTGTTCTGGCGGGCGGTGAAGTGGCGTTCGGTCGGCACCACCACGGCATCCTCGACCGGCCGACCCTCGGCCAGCCATTTGCCAAGTCCGCCATCCAGCACGACCACATCGTCGTGGCCGAACAGGCGGAACATCCACCAGGCCCGGGCACTCGCGGAGAAGCGGTTGTTGTCGTAGAGCACGATGCGCACGCCGTCACCGAGGCCGAGCTTGCGGACGCGGCTCGAGAACTTGGCGGCGCTCGGCAGCATATGCGGCAGATCCGAGCTGTCGTCGGCGATGTCGTCGATGTCGAAGAATACGGCGCCAGGCAAATGCTGGGCCGCGTATTCGGCCTTGGCATCACGCCGCAGAGTCGGCAGGAAGTAGGTGGCGTCGACCACCTTGACATCGGGCGCGGCCAGATGCTGGCCCAGCCAAGCGGTTGAGACCAACGCTTCAAGTTGCGCCGCAGCCATGGCTACCTCTTCTCCCTTTGACGGTCTTGCTTGCGATCAATGCGACGGGCGAGCGGCCAGCTTAGCCGGTCACCAGCCAGTCCGGCACTGGCAACTGGCGGGCCTGCAAGAATTCGGGGTTGAAAAGCTTGCTCTGGTAGCGACTCCCATAGTCGCACAAGATCGTCACGATGGTGTGGCCGGGCCCAAGCTCGCGTGCCAGACGCATCGCGCCGGCGATGTTAATGCCGGATGAGCCGCCCAGAATCAGCCCTTCCTCGATCACCAGGCGAAAGACGATTTCCAGGGCTTCGGCATCCGGGATCTGGAACCAGCGATCGATCGGCGCGCCTTCCAGATTGGCGGTGATCCGTCCATTGCCAATGCCTTCCGTGATCGAGTTGCCTTCTGCCTTGAGCTCGCCATGCTCGTAATAATGGTAGAGCGCTGAGCCGAACGGATCAGCCAAAGCGATCGCGACCTGGGGATTGCGCTCCTTCAGCGCGAGCGCGACGCCGGCAAGCGTGCCGCCCGTCCCGACCGAGGCGACGAAGCCGTCGACCCGACCTTCGGTCTGACGCCAGATCTCAGGGCCCGTGCTGTCGATATGGGCCTGCCGGTTGGCCAAATTGTCGAACTGGTTGGCCCAGATCGCGCCGGCCGGCTCGCTTGCCGCAAGCTCGTCGGCCAGGCGGCCGGAATAGCGCACATAGTTGTTGGGGTCGCGATAGGGGACCGCCGGCACCAGGATCAGCTTGGCGCCGCACAGGCGCAGCATGTCCTTCTTTTCCTGGCTTTGCGTCTCCGGCATCACGATCACGGAGCGATAGCCAAGCGCATTGCCGACCAAAGCGAGGCCGATGCCGGTATTGCCGGCGGTGCCTTCGACGATCGTGCCGCCCGGCCGCAATCGGCCCGAACGCTCGGCATCCCGGATGATCCCAAGGGCGGCTCGGTCCTTGACCGACTGGCCCGGATTCAAAAACTCGGCCTTGCCGAGGATGGTGCAGCCGGTCAGCTTCGAGGCGCTCCGCAGATGCACCAGCGGCGTCTCGCCGATCAGTTGGGTGAAGGTCGCGATGCCCATCGATGTCCAGTGTCCATCCACGCTTGAGGCTTAGCCCGATTGGCAAAACCCTAGCTGAGCGGTCTAGTATCCTCAAGCGGTCGCGGAGCGCCGCCTCAGCCGCCGGAGATGCCGAGCTCGGCTGCCGGTGCGGGCGGCGTCGGATCATCGCGCCGCGCCAGCCAATCCGCCGGCAAGCTGACCCGTTGCGGCAGGCCGCCTTTGCCGCGCGCCGCCCGCAACGCAGCAGGTTCGACCGCCAGATCCGGGTCGAGGCCGGCCAGCTGCTGCTCCAGCTCAGCCAGGCTGGCCACCCGCGCCAGCGCCTGGCGACGATCCGGCGGGATCGCGTAGCCGGTGACATACCAACCCACATGCTTGCGGAACTGCGGCAGCGCCACCGCCTCGCCACGGCGGGCCACG
>CADEGR010000042.1:0-2198 GCA_902826935.1 uncultured Alphaproteobacteria bacterium
CCTCCGGCAGCGCTGCCGTTGCTATGTCTGTATAAGTGGTCGGACTGCCGGCAAGGATCGGATGGATGGCGAGGCTAAAGGCAGTGTCTTCGCAGGCACCTCGCCAGAGTGACCCCGCCCTCGCCACCCACCTGCGTCGCGCCATCGCGGGCGAGGTCCGCTTCGATGATTTCGAGCGTGGCCGCTACAGTACCGATGCGTCGATCTATCAGATTGCCCCGACCGGTGTGGTGGTGCCGCGCTCGGCGGCCGATGTCGAGGCCGCGCTGGCGATTGCCCGCGAAGTGGACGTCCCGCTCCTCCCCCGCGGCGGTGGCACGTCGCAGGCGGGGCAGACGGTTGGGCGCTGCCTGGTGCTCGACTATTCGAAGCACCTCAATCAGGTGCTGGAGTTCGACCCGGCGGCGCGGACGGTCTGGGTCGAGCCGGGGCTGGTGCTCGATCGGCTGAACCGCTGGCTGAAGCCGCATGGCCTGGTCTTCCCGGTCGACATCTCGACCAGCTCGCGCGCGACCCTGGGCGGCATGGCCGGCAACAATGCCTGCGGCGCGCGCTCGATCCGCTACGGCATCATGGTCGACAATCTGCTGGCGATCGACGCCCTGCTCGACGATGGCACCCGTGCCCGGTTCGAGCCGCTGCCGGTGGGGCAGGGAGAGGCGCCGGGCCGGCTAGCCACGCTCCGCCAGAGCCTCCTCACCTTGGCCGAACGCGAGCGCAGCGCCATCGAGCAGGGTTTCCCGAAGCTGCAGCGCCGGGTCGGCGGCTACAATCTGGACCGGCTGCTGCGGCCGCAGCCTAACCTGGCCTCGCTCCTGGTCGGCTCCGAGGGCACGCTCGCTCTGTTCGAGCGCCTCAAGCTCCAGCTGCAGCCCTTGCCGCGCCACCGCCTCCTGGGCGTCTGCCAGTTCGGGCGCTTCTACGACGCCATGGCCGCGACCGAGGCGATCGCCGCCTTGGGGCCGAGCGCGGTCGAGCTGGTCGATCGCAAGATCATCGAGCTGGGCCGGCGGATCCCCGCCTATCGGCCGTTGATCGAGCCGTTCGTGCGCGGCACGCCCGACGCGCTGCTGCTGGTCGAGTTCGCGGGCGACGACCTTGCGGCGGAGCAGGCGCGGCTCGCCCGGCTGCACGAGCTGTTGGGCGACCTCGGCCACGGCGCTGCCGTGCTCGACGTGCCGGAGCCGGCGCGCCAGGCCAGGATCTGGGAGGTGCGCACGGCCGGGCTCAACATCGCGATGTCGATGACCGGCGATGCCAAGCCGGTGTCGTTCATCGAGGACTGCGCGGTGCCGCTGGCGCATCTGGCCGACTACACGGCGCGCCTGACCGAGATTTTCACCCGCCACGGCACCGACGCGACCTGGTACGCCCATGCCTCGGTCGGCACGCTCCATGTCCGGCCGGTCCTGAACCTGAAGCAGGCCGCCGGTGTCGCCGCCTTGCGCGCGATCGCCGAGGAGGTCATGGACCTGGTCAAGGCCTATGGCGGCTCGCATTCGGGCGAGCATGGCGACGGCCTGGTCCGCTCGGAGTTCCACGAGCGGATGTTCGGGCCGGCGCTGGTGCGCGCCTTCGAGGCGGTCAAGGACAGCTTCGATCCGGCCGGCCGGTTCAATCCCGGCAAGATCGTGCGCGCGCCGCGCATGGACGACCGCACGCTCTTCCGCTACCCGCCGGACTACCGGCCGGCCGCCCTGGCGCCGGCGCTCGACTGGTCAAGGTGGGGCGGATTTCTCGGCGCCGCGGAGATGTGCAACAACAACGGCGCCTGCCGGAAGGCGGCGCCGGGCGTGATGTGCCCGTCCTTCCGGGTCACCGGCGACGAGCGCCACGTCACCCGCGGCCGGGCCAACAGCCTGCGCCTGGCGCTGTCCGGCCAGCTCGGCCCCGACGCGCTCGCCTCGGACGGCATGGCCGAGACGCTGGAGTTGTGCGTCGGCTGCAAGGCCTGCCAGCGCGAATGCCCGACCGGCGTCGACCTGGCGCGCATGAAGCTCGAGGTGCTGCATCAGCGCCGCCAGCGCCACGGTCTCAGCCTGCGCCAGCGGCTGGTCGCCGAGCTGCCGCGCTATGCGCCGCTGGCGCACCGGCTGCGGCATCTGCTGCGGCTGCGCGACCAGCTGTCGCCGCTGGCGCGCCTCAGCGAGCGCATCGCAGGCTTCGCCGCGGCGCGCCCGCTGCCGCGCTGGCACGCA
>CADEGR010000042.1:2298-27211 GCA_902826935.1 uncultured Alphaproteobacteria bacterium
TTGAGACCAGCTGCTGCGGCATGGCCGGCGCCTTCGGCTACGAGGCCGAGCATCATGCCATTTCGCTGGCCATGGCCGAGCTCGACCTGCTGCCGGCGATCCGGGCCGCCGACCCGGCGGCGCTGCTGGTCGCTAACGGCACCAGCTGCCGCCAGCAGATCCAAGACGGCAGCGGCCGGAGCGCGCGCCATTTGGCCTTGGTCCTGGCGCAGGCGCTTGGACAAGAATCAACTCAAGATTGATAAAACAGTTTACCAGATCGCCCGTCTCTGCCAGAGTGCGGGGCGGGGAGCCATTGGGCTCGACTGGATCGGATCGCGCACCAAGCCATGGCAGCCGGCAACGCATCGACCCTCGGCATCGCGCGCAGCGCCAGCGTCGCCTTTGCCGGCATCGAGGTGAAGCCGGTCGATGTCCAGGTCCGGATCAGCGCCGGCCTGCCGGCGTTCACGATCGTGGGCCTGCCCGACAAGGCGGTCGGCGAATCCCGCGAGCGGGTCCGCAGCGCTCTGGATGCGCTCGGGCTGAGCCTCCCGACCAAGCGGATCACCGTCAATCTGGCGCCCGCCGACCTGACCAAGGAGGGCAGCCATTTCGACCTGCCGATCGCGCTGGCGCTGCTGGTCGGCATGGGCGCGATCGCGGGCGACGCTCTACAGGGTTACCTGGCGCTGGGCGAGCTGGCGCTCGATGGTACGATCCAGCCGGTCGGCGGCGTGCTGCCGGCGGCGGTCGCGGCTGCGGCCGAAGGGCTAGGCCTGATCTGCCCCGAGCGCTGCGGCGGCGAGGCGGCCTGGCTCGGCAGCGACATCGAGGTGCTGGCGCCGCCGAACCTGCTGGCGCTGGTCAACCACTTCGCCGGCAACCAGGTGCTGAGCCCGCCCGAGCCCAAGCTCAATCAGAACGACGTCGACTATCCCGAGCTGACCGACATCAAGGGCCAGGAGACCGCCAAGCGGGCGCTCGAGATCGCCGCCGCCGGCGGCCACAATCTCCTGCTGATCGGCCCGCCGGGCTCCGGCAAGTCGATGCTGGCCGCCCGGCTGCCGGGCCTCCTTCCGGTCCTGGACCCGGCCGAGATCCTCGAGGTCAGCATGATCCAGAGCGTCGCCGGCCTGCTCCAGGACGGCCGGCTGACCGAGCGCCGGCCGTTCCGCAGCCCGCACCATGCGACCTCGGCCGCCGCCATGGTCGGCGGCGGCAGCCATGCCCGGCCAGGCGAGGTCTCGCTCGCCCACAAGGGCATCCTGTTCCTGGACGAGCTGCCCGAATTCGCCCGCAATGTCCTGGAATCGCTGCGCCAGCCGCTCGAAGCCGGCCAGGTGACGGTGGCGCGGGCCAATCATCACGTCACCTATCCGGCCCGCTTCCAGCTGGTCGCTGCGATGAATCCCTGCCGCTGCGGGCATCTGGACAACGCCGTGCTGGCTTGCAACAAGGCGCCGCGCTGTGCCGGCGACTATCAGGCGCGGATCTCAGGTCCGTTGTTTGATCGCATCGATCTGCATGTCGAGATGCCGGCTCTGGCGCCGCAGGAGCTGGCCGGCACCATGCCCGGTGAGCCGCGGGCGACCGTGGCGGCGAGGGTCGCCAAAGCACGCGAGCGCCAGAGCGAGCGCTTCGCCGGGCTCGGCAAGGCGCTCTTGCGCACCAACGCCGAGGTCGAGGGCGAGCTCCTGGACCTGGTCGCCACGCCCGACTCGCCCGGTCAGGAGCTGCTGCTGCGCGCCACCGAGCGGCTGCATCTGACCGCCCGCGGCTATCATCGGGTGCTGCGCGTCGCCCGCACGATCGCGGATCTGGAGGGTGCTGCCCAGGTCCGGCGGATCCATGTCGCCGAGGCGCTGTCCTATCGCCGGATCGCGCCGGCCCGCGGCTGAGGCTTGGGCGGTCGCCCAACTCGACGGTTCGGTCATTAATCAACCTATGCGTTAATTCATGTTGGCTTTCTCCACCAATTTCGACTAGTAGATCCGGCCACTGACGAACCCATTCGATGCGTTGCTGGAGGATCCATGAATGGCCATGGAAGGTGAGCCTGTCGTCGCTGTGCTGGCGCTCCGCGGCCAGGGCGGCCAGGCGCTGTTCGAGGCCACGACGCCGCTCACCTCGGGCGTGATCGACGGCTTCGAGGCGACCCCGGCGGTCGCGCGCGAGGCGGCCGATCTGCTGGTCGATGCCGGCTTCGAGGTCGTGCAGTTCGACCGGATCGCCATGTCGTTCCGGGGTCCGCGCGCGCGCTTCGAGGCGATATTCGGCGCCCGGCTGCGCAAGGATCGGCGGATCCTGCCGGATGGCCGGCGGGTCGAGGTGCTCGGAGTGGCCGAGGCGGAGGCCGGGCGCCTGCTGGCGTTGCCGGCGGCGTTCGGGCAGGTGGCCGCCGGCGTGGCCCTGGCGCGGCCGCCGGCGCTGGCCATGCCGCTGCCGCCGCCCGAGCTCGACCAGCCCGATCCGTCGGCGCACGCGGCCTGCCTGCCCGAGGAGCTGGCCCGGCTGGTCGGTGCCGTCCGGCTGCATCGCCTGGGCGTGACGGGCCGGCAGGTGACGGTCGCCATGCTCGACACCGGCTGCTATGGGCATCCCTACTTCGCCCGGCAAGGCCATCGCCGGCTGCCGACCCTGCTCGGCCCCGGCCAGGCCGCACCCGCCCGCGACGACCACGGCCACGGCACCGGCCAGGCGGCGCAGCTGCTGGCGGCAGCACCCGATTGCCGCCTGCGGCCGATCAAGGGCCTGATCGATCCGACTGGGGATCTGCATCTCGCGCTCGGCTCCTTGCCGCGGCCGCAGGTGATCTGCGCCGCCTGGGGCTATGCGCTCGGTGGCGCCAGCTGGGCCGAGCTGCAGGCCCGCGATCTCGGCCTGTTCTGCTATCTGAAGACGCTCGAGGCCGCGATCGCCCAGGCGGTCGCCCAAGGCTGCGTGATCTGCGCCGCCGCCGGCGGCGCAGGCCAGACCTTCCCGGCGGCCCATCCGGAGGTGATCGCGGTCGGCGGCACCGCGCCCAGGGCCGCGCGCCCGGCGGCGGCCGGCAGGCTCTACCCGGACCGGCCGTTGCCCGATCTGCACGGGCTGCTCGCCCCGAGCCTGCAGCAGCCGGGCATCGCCGGCGCGCCGGCGCCGGTGCTGCCGGTGCAGCCGGGCTCGGTCCTGGACCAGCGGCGCGGCACCCGCGGCCGGGGCGACGGCGGCTGGGCGATCTTCGGCGACGGCACGGCCGCCTGCAGCCTGATCGCCGGCGTCACCGCCTTGCTGCTGGAGCGCGATCCGTCGATCACGCCGCACAAGGTCAAGGCGCTCCTGCTCGCCTCGACCCGCGAGCTGAAGGCGGACCGCCGCGCCGCCGCGGCGGCCGCGGGCTCGGTCGCGCAAGGGGCCGGATTGATCGATGCCCGCTGGGCCTGGCTGATGACCATGGGCGATGCCGTGGCCGAATTCATCGCGGCCCCGCACGAGCAGCGCAGCGCCCTGATGAGCGCCGGCCTGATGCCGGGCCTGCCGCGCGAGTTCCTGGCCGATGTGATCGCGCGTTTGCGCTGCCACTGACGGAGCGCCGCGCCCCGCTAGCGCTCAGCCGATCAGCCCCGACGACAGGGCCTTTGGCTGTGGCGTGCGGACATAGAACTCCAGCCGCTCGATCACCCGCTGCATGACGTCCTCGACCGCTTCGTCGGTCATCGCCGCCAGGAGGTCCGAGGTCGCCGGATCGAGCGTGGTGCCGGTGCGCGGCACGGTGGTCGGCGTGCCGGCGAACATCTCCTGGACCAGGCGGGCGGCGCGCAGCGGCTGCGGCTCCTGGATGAAGCGATAGGCAAGCAGGGTCACGAGCAGCTCGCGATGGGCGCTCAGCTGCGCCAGCACCGTCAGCTCCAGTTGGTTCATCGGCCCATTCCGCTCCGCGCGCTCGCCCGAAGGTCGCAGCATCATGGAGCCAGCTTGCCGCCGCCTCGTTGCCAAATAGTTAACACCGCGGCCGGAGCCTGGCCGGCCCCTGCTCAGAGCGCTTTGGCGAGCACCTCGATCAGCCGGTCGAGGTCGGCCGCGTCATTGTAGAGATGCGGCGTGACACGCAGGCTGTCGCCGCGCAGGCTGACATGGACCTGCTCGGCGGCCAGCCGCTCGGGCAGGCCGGGCGGCATGGCGGCCGGGAAGCGGATGCCGAGGAAGTGGCCGGCACGCTGCGCGGCCGGCATCGGCCGCAGGCCCAGCGCCGCGGCGCGCTCGGCGATCAAGGCGGTATAGGCCGTGAGCGTGGTCGCGATCGCCTCGACCCGCCAGGCCAGCAGCTGGCTGAGGGCTGCGATGCTGGCCGGCAGGAGGGCGGGGTTCGAGCGCTCGCCGACGTCGAAGCGGCGCGCGCCCGGCGGGTAGGCGTCCTGGTAGTCGATCAGGCGGGTGAAGTCGTCGCTGCCGGCCCGCGCGATCCAGTTCTCCTCGAGCGGCCGGCCCGCGCGATGCTGGGGCGCCACATAGAGATAGCCAAGGCTGTAGGGCCCGAGCAGCCACTTGTAGCCGGCGCAGACCAGGAAATCCGGCTGGACGGTGGCCAGATCGAGCGGCAGGGCGCCAAGGGACTGGGTGACGTCCAGGACCAAGGCGCTGCCGGCCGCGCGGCAGGCGCCGCCGATCGCCGCCAGATCGAGCAGGCTGCCATCGGCCCAGTGGCAATGGGGCAAGGCGGTGATCGCGACCCGCTCATCCAGGGCCGCCAGCACGGCATCGCTCCACCGGCCGGTCGCGGGCCGCGGCACCGTCACGATCTCGGCCTGGCGCGCCTTGGCCAGCTCACGCCAGGGATAGACGTTGGACGGAAACTGATCGGCCAGCAGCAGGATCCGCTGGCCGGCGGCGAGCGGCAGGTTGGCGGCGGCGACCGCCAGGCCATAGCTGGCGGCGGGCACCAGCGCGATCGCCTCGGCGTCCGTGCCGAGCAGCCGGGCGAACAGGCCGCGGGCGCGCTCGCTCTCGCTGAAGAAGTCGGCGGGCTTGATGGTCCAGGGCCGGGCCTTGCGCGCCAGGCCCGCCTGGCCGGCCGCCACGGCCTCGTGCAGCAGCGGCGACATGTAGGCGCAATTCAGATAGGCGACTTCACGTGGCACATCGAACAAATGGCGCTGGCAGGGGATCATGGGAGCGTGGTCCGGATGAGGCTCTGCAGCATGGCCGCGCACAGCCGCTCGTGGCCGTCTCGGAGCACGAAAGCCTGGGCTTCGGTCACGGTCAGCGTCCGGCCATGCTTGAGCACGCGGGCGCGGCCGATCAGGCGGCTGCCCTGGGCCGGCGCCAGGAAGTTGATCTTGAACTCGGTCGACAGCACTTCGCTGCCGGCTGGCATCAGGCTGAGGCCGGCATAGCCGCCGGCGGTGTCAAGCAGCGCGCTGATCAGGCCGCCGTGGAAGTAGCCGGCTTGCTGCTCCAGATCGGGTGCGGCCGCCACCGCCAGCACGCAGGCGCCCGGTGCCAGCTCGCTGATGTGGATACCGAGATGGCGCATCAGCCCCTGCTTGGCGAAGCTTGCGCGCACCTTCTCGACGTAGTCCGGGTCGGAGGGTTGCCAGGAAGCCATGCCGACGGGCCGAATCGGGTGGACCTGTGGCACCGCTTGGGCCAAACCATCGCCCGAACGAGCCGCGAGCCATGCTTGTAGCACCGTTCGGCCCAGCCACCAAAAAGGCGAGTGCAGCCATGACCGACCGCCCGATCATCGTGTTCGACCTCGGCGGCGTGCTGATCGACTGGGATCCGCG
Organism: uncultured Alphaproteobacteria bacterium; assembly: GCA_902826935.1. Lineage (GTDB taxonomy): Bacteria > Pseudomonadota > Alphaproteobacteria > Geminicoccales > Geminicoccaceae > CADEGR01. Next base: position 8,046 of record CADEGR010000042.1, read on the forward strand.
CCATCTCTATCGCAAGCTGTTCGATGACGCCGAGGCGATGGAGCGGTTCCTGGCCGAGATCTGCCATGCCAACTGGAACGCGCAGCAGGACCGCGGCCGCACCTGGTCGGATGCGGTGGCCGAGCTGGTGGCCCGCCATCCCGAGCAGCAAGCTCTGATCGAGGCCTATCATCTGCGCTGGGAGGAAATGCTGGGTGGTCCGATCGAGGGCACGGTCCAGATCCTGGCGGAGCTGCGGGCCGCGGGTCGGCCGCTGCATGCGCTCACCAACTGGTCGCACGAGACCTTCCCGATCGCGCGCGCCCGCTATCCCTTCCTTGGCTGGTTCGCGTCGATCCTGGTCTCCGGCGAGGAGCGGGTGATGAAGCCGGAGACGGCGATCTTCCAGCTCCTGCTCGAGCGCCTGGGTGCGCCGGCCGAGGCTTGCCTGTTCATCGACGACAGCGCCAAGAACATCGAGGCGGCCCAAGCGCTCGGCTTCGACGCGATCCGGTTCACCGATCCGGCAGCATTGCGGGCGGCCCTGGCGGCGCGGCGGCTCCTGGCCGAGCCAGCCTAGATGCGGCGCTGGCTGCGGCGGCTGGGCTATGGGCTGCTGGGCCTCCTGGTCCTGGCGCTGCTCGGCCTGGGCGGCGGCTATGTCTGGCTGCGCGGCTCCCTGCCGAGGCTTGCTGGCGAGCTCGACGTGGCGGGTCTCGCGGCCCCGGTTATGATCACGCGCGACGCTCATGCCGTGCCGCATATCAAGGCGGCGAGCCTCGCCGATGCGGTCTTCGCCGAGGGCTTCGCCCATGCCCAGGATCGCCTGTGGCAGCTGGAGTTCCAGCGCCGCCTCGGGGCTGGCCGGCTGGCGGAAGTGCTGGGGCCAGCAGCGCTGCCGATCGACCGCTTCATGCGGCTGCTCGGGCTCTACCGGCTGGCCGAGGCGAGCCTCGCCAAGCTGCAGCCCGAAAGCCAGCGCCTCTTGGCGGCCTATGCGGCCGGGGTCAACGCTTTTCTGGCCACGCGCAGCGGTCCGCTGCCGCCGGAATTCCTGATCCTCGGCCAGCACGAGATCGAGCCCTGGCGGCCGGCCGACAGCGCGGTCTGGCTCAGGCTGATGGCCCTGGATCTCAGCCTGAACTGGCGGGACGAGCTGCTGCGCGCGCGCTTGGCCAAGCGGCTGCGGCCGGACCAGATCGCGGATTTCTGGCCGGACTACCCGGCGGATGCGCCGATCACGCTGGCCGGCTTGACCCGGACCATGCCGCTCGAGCAGCTGGCGCAGGTCCTGCCGCCGGCCCCGCCGCCCGGCCAGGGCTCGAACGCCTGGACCGTGGCCGGGCGCCTCAGCGCCGATGGGGCGCCGTTGCTGGCCAACGATCCGCATCTCGGCTTGGGCGCACCCGGCACCTGGCACCTGGTCCATCTGGAGTCGCCCGAGCAGGCGCTGATCGGCGCCAGCCTGCCGGGCGTGCCGGGCATCGTGCTGGGCCATAACGGCGCGGTCGCCTGGGGCATGACCAATACCGGGCCGGACACCCAGGACCTGTTCATCGAGCGGGTGGCGCCGGACGATCCCGGCCGCTATCTGACGCCCGACGGCACGGCGCCGTTCTCGATCCGGACCGAGACGATCAAGGTCAAAGGCGCTGCCGACGAGCAGTTTCGAGCGCGCGCGACGCGCCATGGCCCGGTCCTGTCCGATCTGGTGCCCGATGCCGCCGGCGCGCTCGCGGCCGACCAGGTCCTGGCGCTGGCCTGGACCGGCCTGGCCGAGGACGACCGCAGCCTCGATACCCTGTTGCTGCTCGGCCGGGCGCGCGACTGGGCCAGCCTGCGCGCGGCCGTGCGCGAGCATGGCTCGCCGCAGCAGAACGTGCTGTTCGCCGACCGGGCCGGCCAGATCGGCATGATCGCGCCCGGCCGCGTGCCGGTCCGCCGCCAGGGCGATGGCCGCTGGCCGGTGCCGGGCTGGACCGGCGCCTATGACTGGCAGGGCACGATCCCGTTCGACGCCCTGCCGCAGACGCTCGATCCGCCGAGCGGCCGGCTGTTCAATGCCAACAACCGGATCACGCCGCAGGGCTACCCCTATCTCTTGACCGCCGACTGGGAGCCCGCTTATCGCGCCCGCCGGATCGAGGAGGTGCTGGCCGCCAAGGACGGGTTTCAGCTCGCGGACTTTGCCGGGCTGCAGCAGGACCAGCTCTCGATGCTGGCGCGCGACCTCTTGCCCCGCCTATTGGCGGCGCCGGCCGCGAGCGAGCCGGGCCGTGCGGTCCAGGCGGAGCTGGCCGCCTGGGACCGGCGGGCCGATCCGGCCAAGCGCGAGCCGTTGCTGTTCGCGGCCTGGTATCGCGAGCTGTCTCGGCTGATCTATGCCGACGAGCTGGGCGACCTGTTCGCCGATGCCTGGGGCCTGCGCCCGGACTTCATCCAGCGGGTCCTCAAGGCCCGGACCGCCTGGTGCGATGACGTGACCACGCCGGCGGCCGAGAGCTGCGATCAGCTGATCGGGCGGGCGCTCGATCTGGCGCTGGCCGATCTCGCCGCCCGCTTCGGCCAGGATCAGGCCGGCTGGCAATGGGGCCAGGCCCATCCGGCGGTGATGGCCCATGCCGTCTTTCGCGATCAGCCGGTGCTGGACCGGCTGTTCAACATCGAGGTCGCAGCCGGCGGCGACGGCACCAGCGTCGATGTCGGGCACTACCAGCTTGGCGATTCGCGCCGGCCGTTCGCCTGCATCCAGGCGGCGACCTATCGGGGCCTGTACGATCTGGCCGATCTCGAGCGCTCGCGCTTCATCACCGCCACCGGCCAGTCCGGCAATCCGCTCTCGCCGCATTACCGCGATCTGAGCCGGCTCTGGGCAGCGGGCGAGACCTTGCCGATGAGCCGCGATCCGAAGGTGTACGAGGTCGGCAGTCTCGGGACATTACGGTTGGTGCCTGCGGCCAGCACCGACCACCAATAACTCGAGCGGCTGAAGCGCCCCGCGCGAGCTGGTATCTCCATGGTTTTTTGCAAAGATTCTGGTAAATTTGACCTAAAGACCATTCGCGCCATGCGCGATCGAGGCTAATTTGCATAAGGTTCTAGCTAAATTTTTCTCGTGAGAGTTGGGCATTTTAATCAAACTCGTTCACCTGAAAATTCTTTAAATTCAAGGTTGTGGCGTCGAGTTTTTCCCTTGGCGGCCAGACCCTTGATGGGTTGGCATCGGAGGCATCGGTAGAGCGTCGCCGAACGCTCAGGTTTCATGCCTAATGTCAATCAATTTTTTCTACATTTTTTCTCTAGCGCGTTGGTTTTAAATGAGCGTATTTTACCCTTCGTAGTCCCGTACGAGGCCCTATTCACGCTGAACGAGAATCCAGCTCGTCGTGCCGTGGAGTCGCAGAGTTATGAATCAACTAGTGAGTAAGGTTGCAACGCCCAATGTCGCCGGTCGCAGCCGGGCCTTGGACGTCGATCGTTATGTCAGCCTGCGGATCCGCCAGCGCCGGATCATGCTGGGCCTGACGCAGCAGCAAATGGCCGAGCTGATCGGGGTGACCTATCAGCAGGCGCACAAGTACGAAACGGGCATCAATCGGATCTCGGCCGGCCGCCTGTACCAGATCGCGCGGGCCCTGGGCGTCGAGATCAGCTACTTCTTCGAGGACGTCGAGCCGACCGCCGGCAGCACCCCGCGCAACCAGGAGCTGATGCCGCAGCAGCGCATGCTGCTCGAGCTGGCGCGCAACTTCGCCGCGATCAAGAACCGCAAGCATCAAGAGGCGCTGTGCCATCTGGCGCGGGTGCTGAGCGATGCCGAAAGCCGGCGCTGAAGCAGCTTTGCTGCCCGGTGCCGGCGGCAGCTGCCGCGGGCTAGGCCGGGTCCAGCCCGGGCTGCGGCGCGGCTTCGAGCGCCACGGCGCCGGCGGTGCGGCGCTGGCCGGCCAGCGCGATCACCTTGCGGGTCTCCTCCCAGAGCGCAAGCGCGGCCAAGGCGGCCGGCTCGAACCAGCGGGCGTCCGCCGCGTCATCGCCGGGGCATAACGCTTCCGCCTTGGCCTCGGCCACGAAATCAATCAGCACATAGTGATAGCGCACCCGACCTTCGGCATCATGCTCGATCAGGTCCAGGCTCGCCACGATCTCGCCCAGCTCGACCTCGAGCCCGGCCTCCTCGCGCAGCTCCCGTCTGGCGGCATCGCGCAGGCTCTCGCCCAGGCGCAGCCCGCCGCCCGGCAGGCTCCATTGACCCTGGCGCGGCGGCTTGGCGCGCTGCACCAGGAGCACGCGCTCGCCAAGCCAGACGACCACGCCGACGCCGACCACTGGCTGGCGCGGGTAGCTGCGGGCGGGCTCGTCCGCGGCGCTCACGCTGCCGCCGCCTCACCCAGGAACAAGGTCAGCACGCCGGCATAGGCATAGAGCTGATCGGCGAAGATCTCGCCGCTGGTATAGAGCCCGGCCAGGGGCAGCCGGCCCAGCGCCTGCTCGATCATGGCGAGCTCGCTCTCGCCGGCGCCGAACAGCTTCGGGCCGCGCGCCGCCGAGCAGTGATAAAGGCCGCCCAGGATCGGCCGGCCGGCTGCGCGCGCGCGCAGATCAAGGAGCATGTGCCGGAGCTCGGTCCGGGCGCCCGCCGGATCGCGCTTGACGAACAGCAGCTCGTCGCCGGCGCGCAGCTCGTCGCCGATCGCAAGGCGACCGCGCGCGCGGTCGACCGCGGCCAGCGTGCGCACCAGATAGGACGGCTGGCCGCCGGCCAGCGGCCGCGCCGCCAGGATGAAGCCGCGCAGCCGCGCCAGGTCGCGCGCCAGCAGCTCGCCGACATCCTCCTCCAGCACCGCCAGCGCCGGCCGGCCGTCGAGCCGCTCGATCCACGGGCCGTCGACCGCGCTCACCCGATGGCTGGGGCCGATCGGCTGACAGCCCTGGGCGATGCCGGTGATGATCGGCAGGCTGGCCTGGAAGCGCACGCCCGACAGGCCGCCTTCGGTCGGCTGGCCGGCCATCTGCATGCCCTGACCGACCGCCGCCAGGCCGCCGACCAGGAACGCCCCCAGCCGGTCGCCCAGGCGCGCGATCTCGGCCACGGTCCGGCTCGGCTGGGCGTCGCCATGCACGATCGCGAGCGGCCGCGCGGCGCGCGCCGCCTGGTCGAGCGCCGGCAGGACGTCGTCGAACAGCTGGTAGCTGGCGGCGGGCAGGGCGGTGACCAGGACCGCGACGCCGCCATCGTGGACCTCCTCGGCGGTCGGACCGCAAACGCCGAGGCCGCTGCTGCCGACCCAGTTTGCGACCCCGGTCTGCGTGCGCAGGCGCTCTGTGATCAGGTCGAGCGCATGGGCGAGCGGCGCGCTGACATAGACGAAGCCCAGGCTGGCGTCAGCGGGCACGCGGCCCAGCTCGCCAAGGCAGGCGTTGCAGGCCGCGGCCCAGCTGCTGCCAAGGCCGAGCGCGGCGCAAAATGCCATCGGATCGGGGCTCCCCACCACGGTACGCTCGACACCAACATAGACCAGTCGGCCGCGCTCGCCCAATCTGCCCGCGCCGATCGGGCCGGCGCGCTTGGCTAAAATTTGCCGCAAATGTCGAGCAACTTGCAGCCTGCCCAAGGACGAGGCACGATAGGACGGGGACGGACCACGCGGAGCGGCGGCGGGCCAGCCTTACGGGACAAAACTGTGAATGGGAACATGTTTCTACAATTTCACCTTTTTCTTGATGGACATCCCGCGGTCGGCTAAGCGTCTGGAACTCTCGGCCAAGGCCGCCGGCACTCTCGCGCAAAACTCGTCGGATCGTTGTCAATGCTCAGCGTTGTCGTCATCGATGACCGAGTGACCAACCGCAATATTCTGACGCGGCTGGCGATGTCGGTTGAAGAGGGGATCCGGGTCAAGGCCTTCGCCAGTCCGCAGCCGGCGCTCGACTGGCTGGCGGCCAACAGCGTCGATCTGGTGATTACCGACTACAAGATGCCGGACATGGACGGCGCCGATTTCATCCGGGCGTTCCGGGCGCTGCCGGGCGGCAGCGAGGTGCCGGTGGTGGTGGTGACGGTCTACGAGGAGCGCAGCTACTGCTATCAGGCGCTGGAGGCCGGGGCCACGGACTTCCTGCTGAGCCCGGTCGACCATGTCGAGTTCCGCGCCCGCGCCCGCAACCTCCTGACCCTGCGCAAGCAGCAGAAGCTGCTGGCCCAGCGGGCCGATCAGCTCCGCCAGGAGCTGGCGCTGCGCGCGGCCGGCCCAGCCGATGCCGATGCCGCCGCCCAGCGTCAGTTGCGCCAGCTGGTCGAGGCGCTGCCGGCGATGGTCAGCGTGACCGATCCGCAAGGCCGGGTGCTCCTGGCCAACCAGGCCCATCGCAGCTTCTTCGGCCTGACCGGGCGCCAGGGGCTGGGCGACAGCCTGGCCGCGCTGCATGGCGAGGACTACGCGACCCGGCACGAGGTCATGAACGCGAAGGTCCTGGAGAGCGGCGAGGCGCTGCCGGGCCATGAGCAGACCGCGATCCGGCCGGGCAGCGGCGAGGAGCGCATCCTGCTGACCGCCAAGGCGCCGCTGTTCGACGATGCCGGCCAGGCGGCGGACGTGCTGACCGTCGCGGTCGACGTGACCGAGCTGAAGCATGCCGAGCTGCGGCTGCGGCAGCAGGCCGGCCACGACCCGATGACCGGGCTGCCCAATCGCAATTTCCTGCGCGACTACCTGGAGCATGCGCTGGCCCGGGCGCGCCGGACGGAGAGCCGGGCGGCGGTGCTGCTGCTCGACCTCGACCGGTTCAAGGGCGTCAACGACGCCTTCGGCCTGGCCTGCGGCGATCTGTTGCTACGCGGGGTCGGCGAGCGGCTGCATGCCTGCCTGCGCGAGAGCGACGCGATCGGCCGGCTGGGCGGCGACGAGTTCGTGGTGCTGCAGTCGGATATCCGCGGCCCCGACGACCCGCGCGCCTTGGCGCAGCGGCTGTGCGAGAGCTTCAACCAGCCCTTCCTGATCAAGGGCGAGGAGCTGCATATCAGCGCCAGCATCGGGATCACGCTGTTCCCGACCGACGGCCATGCGCCCGACCGCCTGCTCAAGAATGCCGAGCTTGCGATGTATCGAGCCAAGGCCAATGGCCGCAACGGCAGCTGCTTCTACGCGCCGCAGATGAACCTGGTGGCGCGCCGCACCGGGTTGATGGAGCGGGAGCTGCGCCAGGCCTTCGCCGCCGATCAGTTCACCGTCCACTACCAGCCCCAGCGCGACCTGCGCAGCGACAAGATCCTGGGCATGGAGGCCTTGCTGCGCTGGCGGCATCCGCGGCGCGGCATGGTCCGGCCGACCGAGTTCATCGGCTTGGCCGAGGAGATCGGCCTGATCGGCCCGATCACCGAGCGGGTCCTCGATCTGGCCTGCCGCCAGCATGGCCGCTGGCGCGAGGCCGGCCTGCCGCCGCTCCGCCTGTCGGTCAATCTGTCGCCGATCCAGTTCCGCGAGAACCGGGTGGTCGGCCTGATCGAGCGCACGCTCAGCAATACCGGCCTCGAGCCGGCGCAGCTCGAGATCGAGCTGACCGAGGGCGTGATGCTCGACAACAGCGAGCTGACCATGGAGAGCCTGCATCGGCTGCGCGAGATCGGCGTCAGCTTCTCGCTCGATGATTTCGGCACGGGCTATTCCTCGCTCGCCTATGTCAAGCGGCTGCCGGTCCAGCGCCTCAAGATCGACCAGAGCTTCGTCCACCGGCTCGGCCGCGATGGCCAGGACGAGGCGATCGTGCGCGCGATCATCGATCTCGGCCACAGCCTCGAGCTGCAGATCACGGCCGAGGGCGTCGAGACGTTGGAGCAATTGGAGCGCCTGCGCCAGCTTGGCTGCGACGAGGCGCAAGGTGATTTGATCAGCCCGCCTTTGCCCGCCGAGGCCTTTGCGGTCCTCTTCGAGCGCACGGAGCAGCCGGTGGGCGTGACGCCAGCCTAGGCGATCGGTGCCGGCGCGCGGCGAATTGCTGCTAGGCGCGCCAAGCAAGGCTCGATAGACTCGGACGGCAGCTGCAGGGGGCGATGGGCCATGGGCGAGCCAGATCCGCCATGACCAGCCAGCCAACATCGCGTCTGGCCATGCTCTGGCATCGCATCCGCGGCCGCCTCGCCGGCCGGTCCGATAGCGAGCATGAGCAGGTTCTCATCCGGGTCGCGATCGCGACCGCCTCGCTGATCTATCTGTCGGTCACCGCCCAGGGCACCAGCCATCTGGCGCTCGCGGCGGCGCGCTGCGTGCCCTGGACCATCGCCTATGTGCTGGGCGCGGTCCTGCTGCTCGGCCATCTGCTGCACGCGCCCGCAACCAATCCGACCCGGCGCTGGTGCGGGCTGTGCCTCGACATGGTCACGATCACCGCGGTCCTCGGCTTGGGGGCCAGCGCCGGCGCCTTGTTCTTTCCGTTCTATCTCTGGATCACGCTCGGCATGGGCTTTCGCTACGGCCAGCGCTATCTGCTGACCTCGGCGGCCATGAGCGCCTTGAGCTTCGCCACGGTGATGCTGCTCAGCGCCCATTGGCGCAGCCAGCCGATCCTGGCGCTTGGCCTGGGCGTCGCCCTCCTGGCGATCCCGCTCTACGCCAAGTCCCTGCTGGCCAAGCTGACCGACGCGCTCGACCGGGCGCAGGAGGCTAGCCGCGCCAAGAGCCGCTTCCTCGCCAGCATGAGCCACGAGCTGCGCACGCCGCTCCATGCCGTGATGGGCATGGCCGAGCTGCTCGCCCGCGAGCCCCTGACGGCCGAGCAGCACGGCATGGTCCGGACCACCCATGATGCCGGCCAGACGTTGTTGGAGCTGATCGACGACGTGCTGGAGGTCGCCCGGCTCGAGACCGGCAGCGCGCCGGCGCCGGTCGTGGACTTCGACCTGCATGCGCTCCTGGCCGAGATCCACCAGCTGCTGTCGCACCAGGCGCTCGCCAAAGGCCTGCAGCTGGAGCTGCAGCTCGACGCGGCCGTGCCCCACGAGCTGACCGGTGCGGCTCGCTGGCTGAAGCAGATCCTGATCAATCTGATCGCGAATGCCGTGAAGTTCACCGAGGCCGGCCGGGTCACGGTCCGGATCGGCGCCTCGCATTGCACGCCTGAGCAGGTGATCCTGGAATGCCAGGTGACGGATACCGGGGTCGGCGTGCCCGAGGCCGCGCGCGAGCGGATCTTCGAGCAGTTCACGCAGATCGATCAATCGGCCAGCCGGCGCTATGGCGGCACTGGCCTTGGCCTCGCGATCGCGCGCCAGCTGGCGACGCTGATGGCCGGCCGTCTGTGGCTGGAGCCGACCAGTGCGGCGGGCGCCCGCTTCTGCCTGAGCGTGCCGATGGCCCGCCGGCCGGTCGCCGAGCCGCGCCTGGCGGGCCATCTGCTGCTGACCGGCGAGCCGCCCGCCAGCACGGCGCTGGCGGCGCGCCTCGAGGCCTTGGGCCTGCGGATCAGCCTGGTCGATCGGCCCGCGTCGGAAGCCGGCCCGGTGGCCGCAAGGCTGGCCTGGACGCCGGCGCCGGACGGGGATGGGGCGCTTGGCGCCGCCGCCTTGCTGCGGCTCAGTGCCTTGCGCCCAGGCCGGCCTGCGGAGGCCGAGCTGATGGCGCCGGCGTCGCTCGCGGACGATCTGCTCGGCCGGGCGCTGCAGGCCGTGCTGGCCATGGCACCCGCGGCCGCGAGCCACGCGCCGGTCCGGCGGCCGGCCGCGCTGGGCCGCAAGATCCTGGTGGCCGAGGACAATCGCACCAACCAGAAGGTCGTCGAGCGGATGCTCCAGGCTGGCGGCCATCGGGTGACCATCGTCGAGGACGGCGAAGCCATGCTGGACCTCTTGGCCGAGCAGGCCTTCGATCTGGTCCTGGTCGACCTCAACATGCCGAATCTGAGCGGCCTTGATGCGGTCAAGCTGCATCGGTTCGCCGGCCCGGGCGATGATCCGCCGTTCGTGGCGCTGACCGCCGACATCACGCCCGAAACCCGCCAGCACTGCGCCGATGCGGGCATCGACGCCTATCTCTCCAAGCCGGTCGACCTGCAGGAGCTCCTGAGCCTGATCGACCGCCTGACTGCCGCCGCCAGCCCGCCGGCGCCGCGAGCGAGCAGCGGCGTGGTCGTGCCGCATCCGCGGCTGGGCGCGTTCCGGCCGCCCCTGGATCGGAGCTACCTGGCGCGGCTGCAGGACCTCGACGATACCGGCGGCTTCGTTCTTGATCTGATCCAGGACTTCATCCAGGACGCCGAGCTGCTGCTGGACGAGCTGGCCAAGTCGATCGAGGCCGGCGACGCTGCGCAGTTCCGCGACCGCGCGCATGCCTTGCGCAGCAGCGCCGTGCAGCTGGGCGGCACCGCCCTGGCCGAGGTCTGCGCTGCCCGCCGCGCGATCGGTCCGGCGGAGCTGCGGGCGGAGGGGCCGGCGATCGAGAGCGAGCTGCGCGCCGAGTTCGCGCGGCTGCGCGCGGCCTTGCTGAGCGCGGTCCGGGAGCCGGGCGATCAGCTGGCAGCTGGTCGCCCGGACTAGAGCATTTTCCACTCAGGTGTACGCACCTGAGTGGAAGTAGAATGCTCTAGAGTCCAACCTCTGGAGCATGTTCGGATCGGTCAGGTGAATGCACCTGACCGGAACATGCTCTGGGCCCGGCCGGCCACCCTTTAGCCACGGGAGGCAGCGCCGCGGCGGCGCAGCTGGGCGCTGACCAACCGCTCCATGCGCCGCAGATCGGCCTCGTCGAGCGCCAGCGCGGCGTCGACCCAAAGGTCGGTGACGTCGATCAGCTCGGCCAGCGCGACCGGCTGACAGCGCCGCTCGACCGCCGCGATGCTGCGCAGCGCTTGGTGCCGGCGGCGATCGCGCTCGAGCAGGCGGCGCAATCCGGCAACCCCCTCGCCATCCTCGACCAGCTCATCGACCACGCCCATCGCCTGCATCTCGGTGGCGCTGTAGACCCGGCCGCTCAGGATCAGCTGGCGCGCCCGCGCGCCGTCCAGCCGGCGGCAGAGCAGGCTGTAGGCGCCCATGCCGGGAAACAGGTTGAACAGGATCTCCGGCAGGCCGAACCGGCTGCGCCGCTCCGCCACGATCAGGTCGCTCGACAGCGCCGCCTCGAAGCCGCCGCCCAAGGCGTCGCCCTGGACCAGGAAGATGGTCAGGAGCGGCAGGCCGCAATGGTCCAGATTGTCGTGCACCGTCTGCACGCAATGGTGGGCATAGCGCCTGAGCTCGGCGGCCGCACCCGCTCTGATCAGCCGGACGAACAGCTCGAGATCGCCGCCCAGATTGAACACGCCCGGCAGCTCGGACCCCCAGATCAGGCTGCGCACGGATGGGCAGGCGACCTCGCGCAGATGCCGCTGGATCAGCGAGATCTGGTCGAGCACCGGCTGGCGGTAGCAGGGCCGCTCGCGGTGCCGGTGGAAGCACCACAGGCTGCCGGTGTCGGCCTCGAAGCTGATCGTGAACTCGTCGCAGACATCGGCCAGCAGCGGTAGATTGAGCTGGGTGCCCGCACATCGGCCAAGGGCCGCCCCGGCGCCGTCCGGCTCCGGCTGGCGGCGCCATGCCAGGCGCTCGAGCGCCGCTTGGCCCGAGGCATCGCGCATGAATGCGGTGCCGGCTTGCGGCAAATGTGCCCGATTGACAGCCATCACTGCCTCTCCCTCGCAAAAAGAAACGATCCCCCGGATTGGCGACGCATCCGCCCCGGATATTTTTAGTTTCAAAAATGCTGGCAAAATTTCAACAATATTGTGACCAAACCGGCCGCAACATCTCGCGATCTACTAGGATCGCCAGTTAATCGTCTATTGTTTCTTTAGATTTTCAGTTGATGAAAATTACTTGTGTTAACAAGCAATATTGCGGCACGCCACAACTGTGGCGACCGGCCAGATCGACAGCAACTTGGGACAGGCGAGCCCGCGCGCGAGCGGGCTCAGTTCAGGATCAGAACTTCAACCCGGCGGTTCGCCGTGCGGCCGTCCAGCGTGTCGTTGGACGCGATCGGCTCGGCCTCGCCCACACCCTTGACCACCAGCCGGCTCGGCGCGACATCGAAGTTCGTGACGAAGAAGTCCTTGACCAGCTTGGCCCGACGCTCGCCCAGGCGCTGATTGTAGGCGGCATCGCCGACCGCGTCGGTGTGGCCGATGACCATCACCTTGTGGCCCTTGTAGAGGTTGACCAGCTCGGCCACGCGCGCCAGCGCAGCATGGGCGGCAGGCTCGATCCGCTCGCTATTGACCGCGAACAGCTCGGCGCCCGGGACGCTCATCTTGAGCCCGCGCTGATCCTTGATGACCTTCAGATCGGCCAGCAGCGCCTCGACCTGGAGCTGCTGCTCCTCGGGCAGGGGATCGGCCAGCGCCGCCACCGCCTGCCCAGCGGGGCGGACATCGCTCGGCCCGACCGGCGGCGGCGCCTTGAGCCCGGCCAGGCTGACCGCGGCCGGCACCGCCTGCCGGGCCGCCCGGGCTGGCGGCGGCTTGGGAATGAAGCTGGCCGGCACCGCGCTGGCCGCGACCGGTGCCGCGGCGGGCACGAGATCGGCACTCGGCTGGCCGTCCGTTGCGACCGGCGGAGCAGCGCCGGCCACCCCGGCCAGCGCGTCGTTCAGCTCGGCGAGCTTGCTCTCGAACGCCACCAGGTTCTGGCGCGCGGCCGCGGTCGCATCGCCGGCGGCGTCGCGCAGCACCGCGACCTCGGCCGCCAGAGCGTCGTTGCGCGCCCGCATGTCGGCCAGCTCGCCCAGCGCCGCCGCCAGCTCCTGCTGGGCCGCCTGGCTGCCCTCATGCGCCTGGGCGACCTGCTGGCGCAGCAGGGCGGCGGCGTCCTTGGCCGCCGCCACGGCCTGGCCGTTGGCGGCCGCGACCGAGCGCGCCTCAGCCAATTCCTGCTGGCTCGCCGCCAGCGCCTTGGTCAGGCGCGCGGTCTCGCCGCCGGCAGTCTTCTGCTGGTCACGCAGCTTGACCAGCTGGGCCTGGATCTCCGCCTTGGCGCGGGCCGCCGTCTCCAGCTCGCGCCGGGCATCTTGCTGCTCCGCCCGCAGCCGGCTGAGCTCGCCCGCCGATTGCTCCGTCGCCGCGGTCAGCGCCTCGATCTGCGCCTCCAGCTCGGCGGTGCTCTTGCTGCCGGCGGCCTCGGCTTGCGCGCGCGCCGCCCGCGCTTCGTTCAGGCCGGCGACCAGCTGGCTGTTCTGCCAGCGCATGGCGACCAGCTCCTCATCGATCCGGCGCGCCTCGGCGTTCGCCTCCTCGGCGGCCTGGCTGCTGACCGCCAGACGGCCCTCGGTTGCCTGCTTGTCCTCCAGCAAGCTCGCGAGCTGGGCCTGCAGGGCCGCCAGGGTCTGCTTGAGCTGCTCGTTCTCGGCGCTCGCCGCGGTCAGCTGCTGGCGCAGCTCGGCAGCGCCCTTTGCCACGGCGGCGGCTTCGGTCAGGCTCTGCAGCTTGACCCGCGCGGCGGCCAGCGCATCGTTCAAATCCGAGAACGGGGCGGCTTCGGCGGCTGCCGGCGGGGTGCCCTCGGCCGCATTGCCCGGCGCCTCGGCCGGTGCCGCTTGCGGGCCCGCTGCATCGGCCGCGGTGGCGGCCCAGCCCAGGCCGGCCGCCAGCAGGGGACCGAACAGGCCCCAGCCGGGCTGGCGAAACGCGCTACCTGCGTGCAACATCATCGGCGATCCGCTCCGGCCTCGCGCCGACCCGTCGCCGGGCGCGCGATCGTGCTGCGATCATGTCCCGCGCGAGAGCCGCGTCAAGACAAATCTACCCCGGCGCAAGCGTTGAATGAGGTTCGTGGGCCGCCCGGACAGCGGCCTTGGCCGCCTCGGTGCCTACCGTTTAGGCAAGCTCGTGCACGCTCGCTGAGCAGAGTTCCGTAATCCCTTTGCTGCAGTGCGGCAAAATGTCCGGTTGGCGCGTCTTGCAGGGCGACCTAGCGCACCCAACATCCAAGCCAGCTGACGCGAGCGGCCAGAAGCGAGGTTGGCCGCAATAGAACCACAAAAACGGGCTGGGTGATGACTTGACGAGCCGCCTGCAGCATTTATATCTGCGGCTGATATCTGGGTCCGAAGCCCTTTCCGTCAGGTTGAACTAGTCGGCTCGCGCTAACCAGTTTAGTGTCGTGGTGCGATGGGATGGAAATAAACGGCGTTGCAACCGTTTACCAAGCGCGCGAGGTGACGGACACGGAGCAGGTCGGCGGCTGCCAGCCGCTCGCCAGCATTGCTTGCCGAGCATCCCCGATTGCCATCGGCGGGCTTGGCGGGCTCTGACGCAATCAGGTTCGGAGGCGGCGCGGGGTCGTCCGCGCGGGCAAATTTTTGGTATGGATGCAAGGGCCGCAATGGGGCTGCATCGACGGCAATTTCTCGCAGTGAGCGCGTCCGCCGCCTTGGGTGCGGCGCCGCAGACCCTGTTGGCTCAGGACGCCGCCGCTCCGGCACCCGCACCGGCCACGCCTGCGCCGCCACCCGCCTTCGGCTTTGCCGAGGTTCGCGCCCTCGCCGAGAAGCTCGCCCAGGCGCCGCACGACGCCACCGTGGTCGCGGTGCCTGACAAGCTGCGCGAGCTGACGCCCGCCGACTATCAAAAGATCCGGTATCGCGACGAGAACGAGCTCTGGCGCAACGACAATACGCGCTTTCGCGTGGTGTTCCGGCATATTGGCTCGTTCTACCTCCGCCCGGCCAAGATCAACGTGGTCGATCACGGTCAGATTACGCCGATCGCCTACCGGCCGGATCTGTTCGAGTTCGGCGCGGAAGGCCTGGGCGCCGATCTGCCGCCGGATCTGGGCTTCTCCGGATTCACGGTGCATTACGCCGAGGAGGACCCCGCCGACTTTCCGGAAGTCGCGAGCTTCCACGGCGCCTCCTACTTCCGGGTGCTCGGCAGCAGCCAGCAATATGGTCTGTCGGCGCGCGGCCTGGCGATCGACACCGCCTTGCCCAATGGCGAGGAATTCCCGTTCTTCCGGGAGTTCTGGCTGTTCAAGCCGGCGCCGGGTGCTGCCGAGCTGACCATGCTGGCGCTGCTCGACAGCCCCGCGATCACCGGCGCCTACCAGTTCGTGCTGCGGCCGGGCGTGGTCGCGGTGACCGAGATCAACTCCGTGCTGTTTCCGCGCCACGGCATCGGCAAGCTCGGCATCGCGCCGCTCACCAGCATGTTCATGTACGGCGAGAATCGCGGCCGGATGTTCGACGATTTTCGGCCCGAGCTGCATGATTCCGACGGCTTGCTGATGAACAATGGCCGCGGCGAATGGATCTGGCGACCCCTGGTCAACCACGCAACCCTGCAGGTCAGCGCCTTCGTCGATTCTGATCCGCGCGGCTTCGGGCTGTTTCAGAGAGATTTAAGATTTAGCAGCTATGAGGATCTGGATCACCGCTATCAGCGGCGCCCGAGCATGTGGGTCGAGCCGACCTCGGGCTGGGGTGCTGGCCATGTTGAGCTGATCGAGATCCCGAGTGAGCACCCCGACAACGACAATGTCGTCGCGTTTTGGGTGGCGGATGCGCCGGCCGAGCCCGGCAAGCCGATCGCGCAGGCATACCGTTTGCATTCCCAGCTTGACCAGCCGCGGCGCCCGCCGCTCGGTCGGGCTGAAGCCACCCGGATCGGCCCCAGCCAGTCGGGTGTGGGCCGGCGGTTCTACATCGACTTCAGCGGCGGGCGCCTGGCCGAGATCGCGGCCGATGCGCCGCTGCAGCCGATGGTGAAGGCCTATCAAGGTGGAACCAATGCCATCAATCTGCGTTACGACCGCGATATCGAAGGATGGCGGCTGGCGTTTGACCTGGATCCCGCGGAAGAACCGCTGTGCGAGATCCGGGCCTTTTTGCAGCTCGGCGACGAGCTGGTAACAGAAATTTGGACTTATCGGTGGACCCCGGCATGAACCCGCCCAATCAGACCACTGGCCAACTCGGTGCGTCGGAAACGCTCTCGCTGCGCGCGGCGCGCGCCCGCGTCTGTCGCCTGCTCGAGAGTTTCGGCCTGCTGGCCGGTCAGCAGCAGGACGCCTTGTGCGAGCAGCTGGTGGGCACCGCTCACGACCTCTGGCGCCAGCATCCGGGCCTGGATCTGGTGACGCTGGCCGAAGCCGAGGCGGTCCATCGCCTGGGCAGCTGGTTCGCCGCGGTCCTGGCCCTGCCGCCTTGCCCCGATCAGGCGGCGCTGCTGGTCGGCCGCGCCGCGTTCCTGGCCTGCCGGGGCCAGGAGCGCTGGGCGGATCTGCTGCTGGTGGACGTCGACCATCTGCCCGCCGAGTTCGTCACGGCCCTGCGCGAGGCGGCCCCTCAGGTCACGCCGCCGGAAGCGCCCGAGACCATGGTCGATCAGCCCTATCGCCGCTGGTCGATGCGCGATCTATTATGGTTGATGGTGCCGGCGCGGCGGGAGCAGCGGGAGCTGGTCGGCGTCGCGCCGCGCGACCTGAATTCGGCCTCTTAACGCGAATGAGCTAAGCCTGTGGAAAACCGGGACGTCGGCCCCTTGCGTCGGGTGTTGCTGGTCGTCCTGGTGCTCCTGGGCACCGCCGCGGCCAGCCGCCTCTTGGCCAGCGTGCTCGCGGTCGACGGCCTATCCTTGGCCGAAGTGGTGATCCTGACGCTGTTCACCTTGACCTTCGGCTGGATCTCGCTGGCCTTTTGGACGGCGCTGGCCGGCTTTTTCCTGACCTTGTTCCGGGCGCCGGGCTGGGCGCATGGCGGCATGCTGGCGCCGGCGGCGCCAGGGCCGATCGGCGGCCGCACCGCGCTGGTCATGCCGGTCTATCACGAAGATCCGCTGGCGGTGGGCGCTCGCCTGGCGGCGATCTATCGCTCGCTGGAGCGGGCCAAGCTGCTCGACAGCTTCGATCTGTTCATCTTGAGCGACAGCCGCGATCCGGAGACGATCCGCGAGGAAGGCATGATGTGGACGCGGCTCTGCGTCGAGCTGGGCGCCAAGGGCCGGCTGTTCTACCGCAATCGCACTGACAATGTCGGCCGCAAGGCCGGCAACATCGCCGAGTTCTGCCGCCGCTGGGGCGGCCGCTACCGCTATTTCGTATGCCTTGACGCCGACAGCTTGATGAGCGCCGACACGCTGGAAGCCATGGTCCGGCTGATGGAGGCCAACCCGACCGCGGGCCTGATCCAGACCACGCCCCAGCCGATCCGCGCGGTCAGCCTGTTCGCCCGCCTCCAGCAATTTGCCTCCGCGCTGTACAGCCCGATCTTCGCGGCCGGCACCGCCTTTTGGTATCCCGGCCGCTGCAATTATTGGGGCCACAACGCGATCATCCGCACCAAGGCCTTCATGCAGAGCGCCGATCTGCCGGTCCTGCCGGGCAAGGCGCCCTTGGGCGGTGAGATTCTGAGCCATGACTTCGTCGAGGCGGCCCTGCTCGCCCGCGCCGGCTGGTCGGTCTGGCTGGTGCCGGAGCTGGGCGGCAGCTACGAGGAATTGCCGCCGACCTTGGCCGACTACGCCCAGCGCGACCAGCGCTGGTGCCAGGGCAATCTGCAGCATCTCAGGCTCCTGACCTTCAAGGGCCTGTTGGCCGTCAATCGGGCCCACCTGCTCGCCGGCGCCATGTCCTACCTAGCCTCGCTGTTCTGGCTGGTGCTGCTGCTGATCGCGACCTTCGAGGCCGCCCGGCTCGAGGCCTCGAACTGGGTCTACTTCCCCGATGCCGGCGCCTTGTTCCCGGTCTGGCCGGTGTCCAAGACCTTCGAGATGCTGGGTCTTTATAGCATCACCATGGGCATGCTGCTGCTGCCCAAGCTACTGGCGGTGCTGCTGACGCTGGGTGAGCGCAAGCGCCGCCGCGCCTTCGGCGGCTTCGGCCGGCTGATCGTCAGCAGCCTGATCGAGATCGTGATCTCGGTCCTGCTTGCCCCAGTCATGATGTTCCAGCAGACCCAGGCGGTGCTCAATACGCTGCTCGGCCGGCGGGTCACCTGGAAGGCGCAGCGGCGCGGCGACGGCGTCGAGAGCTGGGGCGACGCCGTGGTCAACTACGGTGCGATCACCCTGTTGGGGGCGGTCTGGGGCGGGGTCGCCTATCTGCTTGCACCCGATTTCCTGATCTGGATGACGCCGGTGCTGGCCGGCATGCTGGTGGCGGTGCCGATGGCGGTCTGGCTGAGCCAGCCGAGCGCGGGCGCCGCGGCCCGGCGCCGGGGCTGGTTCATGACGCCCGAGGAGACCGAGCCGCCGGCGGTTGTCGCCGACCTCGCCGCGCGCTCGGCCATCGAGCTGGATGGCCATGGCCTTGGCCTGATGCGCGACGGCGTGCCGACCACGCCCGTTTAACCTTGCCTTAACCTTAATGCTCTAGCGTGGCTGGCTTGGACCGGCCGCGGCCGGTCGGCCTGGGCGGTGGCAACGGCTTTTCTGGAGCAAGCGGGATGGGCAATCTGATCGCGGTCGGCAATCTCAAGGGCGGCACCGGCAAAAGCACGATCGCCGTGAACTTGGCCTGCGCTTGCGCCGAGCTGGGTCAGAAGGTGCTGCTCGTCGATGCCGATGGCCAGGGCACCGCCACCGATTGGCACGGCATGGGCCGCCTGCCGGTCGGGCTGACCAGCCTGCCGCTGGCCAGCGACCGCGACGCCGGAGCCTGGATCGCCCAGATCCTGGCCTGCAAGCCCCAGGTCGATCAGATCGTGGTCGACCTGCCGCCGCAGGTCGGCTCGGGCATCGCCTCGGCGCTGCTGCTGGCCGATCTGTTCGTGATCCCGGTCACCCCCTCCGGCATCGATCTGCGGGCCACCGGTCGCGCCCTCGATCTGCTGCGGCGCGCCCGCGCCGTGCGCCGCTCGACCAAGCCCGCCTGCCTGCTGGTGCCGAGCCGGGTCGACCGCCGCACCAATCTGGGCCGGCAGATCGACCAGGTGCTGGAGCGGCTGGGACTCAAGGTCGGGCCGGCGCTCCGCCAGCGGGCAGCCTATGTCAGCGCCTTCGATAGCGGCCGCTGGGTCGGCGACTGCGCCCATGGCGCGGCGGCTGCGGCCGAAGTGCGAGCTCTGCGGGAGTGCGTGCTGGCGCTGCTGGCCGCGCAAGCCCTGCCTGCGCGCGCCGCCTGAGCGCCTGCGCCACCAATTATCGACCGGTCGCGCCGGTCATCCGGACGGATCGTCCGAACGGCTGGCGATCGCATCGCCCGCAGCGCTGCCGAGCAGCGCGCCGCCGAT
>CADEGR010000042.1:27311-32085 GCA_902826935.1 uncultured Alphaproteobacteria bacterium
CCGAACGGCTGGCGATCGCATCGCCCGCAGCGCTGCCGAGCAGCGCGCCGCCGATCGAATCCAGCCGTCGGAGACGGCCGCCGTCCTCCTCGCCGGCTCATAAGCCTCGCGCTCAGGCGCCTACGAACCTATCCGGTCTTCGGCTGGCGCGGTCGCAGCACATGGTGATGGTCGGCGGCGTAGAGGCGACTGTCCGTGAAGCCGTCCGCCGCCAGCACCGGCCCGACCAGGATCAGCGCGGTGCGGGTGATGCCGCGGCCCTTGACCAGCTGGGCGATCTCGGCGAGCGGGCCGCGGATCACCTGCTGGTCCGGCCAGGTGGCACGGTAGACCACCACCACCGGGCAGGCCGAGCCGTAATGCGGCAGCAGCTCGCGCGCCACCCGGACCAGGTTGTTGATCGAGAGATGGATCGCCAAGGTCGCACCGGTCGCGGCAAACGCCGCCAGCTGCTCGCCCTTGGGCATGTCCGAGGCGCGCACCGCGGTCCGGGTCAGGACCACCGACTGGCTGACGTCGGGCAGGGTCAGCTCCTGGCCGAGCAGGGCGGCACAGGCGGCGAAGGCGGGCACGCCGGGCGTCACGTCATAGGCGATGCCGAGCGCCTGCAGCCGCCGGATCTGCTCGCCGATCGCGCCATACAGCGACGGATCGCCGGAATGGACCCGGGCGACATCGAGCCCGGCCGCCTCGGCCGCCACGATCTCGGCGATGATCGCGGCCAGATCCAAGGGTGCGGTGTCGACCACGCGCGCCGGCCGATCCGCGTCGCGCCCGGCCTCGGCGACCACCTCGGCCGGCACCAGCGAGCCGGCATAGAGCACGACCGGGCAGGCCCGGATCAGGCGCAGGCCGCGCAGCGTGATCAGATCGGGGGCGCCCGGGCCGGCGCCGATGAAGTGCACGGTCATGCCGAGGCCGCCTGCGCCGTCTGGTAGCCGCGCGGCGTATAGACCCAGCGCTGGCCATGCCGACCCTCGAGCAGCCGGGTCTGGGCGGCGCCCACCATGACCAGGCTCAGCATGTCGACGGCGCGCTCGTCGAAGTCATCAAGCCGATGCAGCGTCACCTGCTCGCCCGGCCGGCCGAGATTGCGGGCGAGGATCACCGGCGTGCCGCCCGGCCGCGCCGCGCGCAGGATGGCGAGCGCCCTGGTCAATCCCTGGCGGCGGCGCAGCGAAGCGGGGTTGTAGAGAGCGGTCACGAAGTCACCGGCGGCGGCGGCCTGGAGGCGCTGCTCGATCACCGGCCAAGGC
The DNA here is from genome assembly GCA_902826935.1 of uncultured Alphaproteobacteria bacterium. Classification (GTDB taxonomy): domain Bacteria; phylum Pseudomonadota; class Alphaproteobacteria; order Geminicoccales; family Geminicoccaceae; genus CADEGR01. Next base: position 28,568 of record CADEGR010000042.1, read on the forward strand.
GTCATCAGGTCCGAGAGCGAGATCGCGCAGAAATCATGGCCGAGCGGCGCACCAGCGCGGGCGGCGGCGGCCTGCAGGGCCGAGATGCCGGGGCAGACCACGAGCTCGATCAGCTGCCAGGCCGGCACCGCCGCCGCCTCGATCAGCTCGAAGGTCAAGGACGCCATGGCGTAGATGCCGGGATCGCCGGAGCAGACCAGGGCGACCCGCCGGCCGGCGGCCGCCAGCGTCAGAGCCTGGCGGACCCGGGCCTCCTCCTCGCCAAGCGCGAAGCGGTGCTGGCTCTGGCCCGGCCTGGCCAAGGCCGCGACCAGATCGAGATAGCCGCCATAGCCGACCCAATCATCGGCCGCTGCCAGCCAATGCTCGGCCTCGGGCGAGCGCCAGTCGGCCAGGCCCGGCCCCAGGCCCACCAGCGCCAGCTGGCCGCGGCCCTGGCCGATCCGGTCGGGCTCGAGCGGTGCCAGCGCCCGCGCCAGCGCGCAGGTGGCGCGCGCCGACTTCTGCTTGGCGACCACCAGCGCGCCCGCCGGGCCGACCGCCGCCAAAGCCGCACCTTCGGCGACACCGTGGCAACCGGTCGCCTGGAACACCAGCGCCGAGGGCGTCGCCAGGCGATGCTCTTCGGCCGCCAGCCGCTCGGCCGGGCAAAAGCGCGCCGGGACGCCGAGCGCCGCCGCCAGCGCATGGACCGCGGGCTCAGCCGCCTTCAGATCGAGAGACACCACGCAAGCGACCGCGCGCGGGCTGACGCCGGCGGCCGCCAGCACGTCCTGGGCCAGCGTGCTCAGCTCGGCGGGATCGGTGTCGCGTTCGCAGCCGACGCCGAGCGCGAGGCGCTGCGGATGGAACACCAGGCACCGGGCATCGCCTGCCACCGGCCGCTCGGTCACCAGGATGCGATGCGCCGCCCCGGACGCGGACGCGCTCGGCCAGCGGCCCTCGGCCAGCCAGGGCGCCGGCCCGGCGTCAAGCTGGATCTCGACGGGCGCGCCGGCGAGCAGGGCCGCCATGAACGGCTTGGCATCATCGGGATTGGCCAAGACCCAGCCGGGCGGTGGCGCATCCAGCGCCACGCCCAGGCGCAGCTCGCCGGCGGTGGTGATCGCCGCCTGGCCGCCGAGCGCTGCCGCCACGGTCTGGGCCAGCCGGTTGGCGCCGTGATGGCCGCCCAGGAGCGGCACGACCGCGCTGCCATCCTCGGCCACCGCCAGCACCGGCGGCTCAGCGCGCTTGTCGGCCAGGAGCGGCGCCAGGAGCCGGATCAGAATGCCGCTGGCGCACAGGCCGATGATCGGGCGGCCGGCCCGGAACAGCTGCTGCAGCTGCGAGCCGACCTCGGCGAAGGCGGTGGCCGCGGGCAGCAGGGCTTGGTGGCTGGCCGGCAGGCAGAGCTCGGCATCCGGCAGCAAGGCCGCGATCCGGCGCCCGGTTGCCAGGCCGCCGGGCCCCAGCAAGAGGATCGCCGGCCGGCCGGTCATCGATGGTTGCGGCCGACCAGGATCAAAGCGAAATAGGGCGCCTCGGTGTCCTCCAGGTCGACCATCGGCACGACCCGCTCGTCCGGCGTGCTGACCCGCTCGACATAGACCGCCTGCTCCAGCAGCCCCTCCTGCTCGAGCACCCGGCGCACCTTGGCCAGATGCCGGCCGAGCTTCATGATCGCGGCCGCCTCGACCAGCTGCAGCCGCTCGGCCAGGCGCTCTTCCGGCAGAGTCGCCGGCAGCACCACGATGGTGTCGCTGTACATCACCAGCGGCCGGCGCGCCGCGGCTGCGGCCGCCATGACCGAGGGCACGCCCGGCACGATCTCGGTCGGATAGCGTCCGCCCAGGCGCTGATACAGATGGCCGAACGAGCCATAGAACAACGGATCGCCTTCGCACAGCACGACCACGTCGCGGCCCTGCTCCAGCTCCATGCTGATCCGGGCGCTGCCCTCGTCATAGGCCGAGGCGGCGATCTCGGGCGAGGGATGCATCGGCAAGGTCAGCTTGACCTCACGCTGGCCCGGCTGGAGCTGCCCGGCCACGATCTGGCGGGCGATGCTGGGCCGGCCGCTGGCCGAGACATAGGCGATCACCGGGGCGGCCCGGATCAGGCGGACCGCCTTGTAGGTCAGGAGCTCCGGATCGCCGGGCCCGACGCCGACGCCGAACAGGCGGCCGGTGATCATGGCCGGATCGCGGCCAGCTGGGTGACCGGCATCAGCGGCCGCCAGCCGTGATAGGGACCGACCGGCTCGAGCCGGGATACCGCCAGGCGGATCAGCTCGCCGCCGTGGCTTGCATGCCATGCCGCGATCATGCGCTCCCCTTCCAAAGTGACCACATTGGCGACCAGCCGGCCGCCCGGCTTGAGGGCCTGCCAGCACCGCTCGAGCAAGCCGGGCTGGGTGATGCCGCCGCCCAGGAAGACCGCGTCCGGCGGCGGCAGGTCGGCCAGGCAAGCCGGCGCCTCGCCGGTCACCACCCGCAGCTCCGGCGTGCCCAGCGCCGCCGCGTTGCGCCCGATCCGCTCGGCCCGCGCCGGCAGCCGCTCGATCGCGACCGCCGTGGTGCGCGGTGCGGCCCGCAGCCACTCGATCGCGATCGCGCCGCTGCCGGCGCCGACATCCCACAAGCACTGGCCAGGCAGCGGCACCAGGCGGGCGAGGCTGGCCGCGCGGATCTCGCGCTTGGTCAGCATGCCGTCATGCTCGAACAGCTCGTCGGGGAGACCCGGCACGAGGCTGCGCGGCCGGCAGCCGGGCGCCGCCCGGCAGGTCAGCGCCACCAGATTGAGATCGGCGAGCGGCGGGTCGGCCCACGCCGCCGCGCTGCCCGTGAGACAGCGCTCCTCCGGGCCGCCCAGCTGCTCGAGCACGCACAGCTCGCTGGGCCCCCAGCCCTCGGCGGTGAGCAGGGCGGCGATCTGGCCGGGCGTGCGTCGGTCCGCGCTCAGCACCAAGAGCCGGGCGCCGGGCGCCAGATAGCGGCGGAGCTGGGCGAGCGGCCGGCCATGCAGGCTGACCAGGTCGACGTCCTGGAGCGACCAGCCGAGCCGGGCGCAGGCGAGGCTGATCGCCGAGGGTGCGGGCAGGATGCGCAGCTCGGCCCACTCGAAGCTTTGGCTGAGCAGGGTGCCGACGCCGAAGCACATCGGGTCGCCGCTCGCGAGCACCACCACCGGCCGGCCGCGTCGTGCGGCGATCGCCGGCAGGGTCGCCGCCAGCGGCTGGCGCCAGGCGAGCCGCTCGGCTGGTCCCTCCGGCACCAGCGCCAGATGCCGCTCGCCGCCGACCAGGAGCTCGCCCGCGTCGATCGCGGCGCGCGCCGCCGGGCTGAGCGCGGCGAGGCCGTCGGCGCCGATGCCGACCACGGTCAGCCAAGGCTCTGGCTGCGTGACGCTCATGGCGGCGGCGCCAGCAGGGCGTTGACCGCGGCGGCCGCCATGGCGCTGCCGCCGCGCCGGCCCCGCAGGGTCACGAAGGGCGGCGGCGCGCCGCGCGCGATCAGCGCTGCCTTGGCCTCGACGGC
>CADEGR010000043.1:0-10695 GCA_902826935.1 uncultured Alphaproteobacteria bacterium
CCGATAGTGTCGAATCACAGGGATCGATTCCACGCAATAGGAAAATGCTCTAGCGACGCAGAAAACGCCGCCGAGCGCCTCAGCTGGCGTCGCCTACCGCCCGAAATCCTGGCGCCGGTGCCGGTACTGCAGGGCGATCATCAGGGCCTTGGCCGGGCGCATCAGGAGGCCGGTCAGGAGCACGGCGAGCGGCAGCCACAGCACCAGGTGCAGCCAGACCGGCGGCTGGTATTTGACCTCGACGATCAGGGCCAGGCCGACCACGATCGCGCCGACGATCAGGATGATGAACGCGGCCGGGCCGTCGCCGCTGTCCTGGCCGGACAGGTCGGCGCCGCAGGCCGGACACTTTTCCCGAACGGCGAGGAATCCGTTGAACAGGCGTGCCCGGCCGCAGGCCGGGCAGCGGCAGCGCAGCCCGGCCATGAAAGGCGACGGCGGCTGTTCAGCCAGCCGCCCCGTCCCGCCTAGCCGGCATGGGCAGCCGCCCCGCTCAGCGCCAGCGAGCCACCCCAAACATAGACGCAAAAGAACAGGAACAGCCAGACCACGTCGACGAAGTGCCAGTACCAGGCAGCCGCCTCGAAGCCGATATGCTTGTCCGGCTTGAAATGGGCATACCAGGCCCGCATCGTGCAGACGATCAGGAAGGTGGTGCCGATGATCACATGGGCGCCGTGGAAGCCGGTCGCCATGTAGAAGGTCGAGCCGAAGATCTGGCTGGCGATGGTGAAGCCTTGGGCGTTGTAGATGGTGTGGACATATTCATAGGCCTGGAACGCCGTGAAGATCAGGCCCAGCCCGACCGTCAGCAGCAGCGCGCGGGTCGCCGTCTGATTGTCGTTCTCGCGGACGGCATGATGCGCCCAGGTCACCGTGCAGCCAGAGAGCAGCAGGATCATGGTGTTGAGGAAGGGAATGTCCCAGGCCTCGACCGGGTGGGCGCCGGGCGGCAGCCAGCTATAGCCCTCGACCGTGCCCGGATCGGGATGGACCAGGGCTCCCCAGAAAAACGCCCAGAAAAAGGCGAAGAAGAACAGCACCTCGGAGGTGATGAACAGCGCCATGCCGAGCCGCAGGCCCTTGCCCACGACCGCGGTGTGATCCCCATGGCGGCTCTCCTGCACGACGTCCCGCCACCACTGGTACATGGTGAAGACGATGCCGAGGAAGCCGAACAGCAGGACCAGGAGTCCGAACGGCACGCTGCGCATGTAGAACAGCAGGCCGACCACCAGCACCAGCGCCGAAGCCGAGCCGACCAGCGGCCACGGGCTCGGATTGACCAGATGGTAGTCGTGGTGGACCTCGTGGTGGTGGTCGTGCGGGGCGGCGCCTGCTTCAGCCTGGGTGGCCATCCTCTGCTCTCCTGGATCCACGAACGGGCGTCATCATGTCGACGAGGGGCATCGCGTTGGCCGCCCGCCGATCAGGACGCCGCGGCCGGCCCCCCGGGCCGGGCCTGGGGTTCGGCGTCGCGCTTGTAGAAGGTATAGGACAAGGTGATGGTTGGCAGCTCTTGCGTGTTCGGATCGTCGGCAATCGCGGGATCGACGTAGAACGAGACTGGCATCTCGACCGCCTGATGCGGCTGCAAGGTCTGCTCCTCGAAGCAGAAGCAGGCGATCTTGTCGAAATAGGCGCCAACCTTATGCGGCGTGACATTGAACACCGCTTGCCCGACGATCGGCTGGTCGGTCAGGTTCTCGGCCCGGAAGAAGGCCAGGGTCTGCTCGCCCAGCCGGACCGTGACCTCGCGTGACGCCGGCGCAAAGCGCCAGGGCAGATCGTCGCCGATGCCGGCGTCGAAACGCACCTTGATGGTCCGCTCGCTGATCTGCGTGGCCGGCCCGGTCGCCAGCTGGGTGGTGCCGCCATAGCCGGTGACCTGGCAGAACAGGCGGTAGAGCGGCACCGAGGCCGCGGTCAGCCCGATCATCGCCGCGATGATCAGGACTCCGCCCGACGCGGTCAGCCGGGTGCCGCGCACCGGCCGGCTCACGACGCCAGGTTCCCGCTGATCTTGATCACCGTGATCAGGTAGAACAGCGCCACCAGGGCCAGCAGCACCAGCGCTAGCGCGATATTTTTCTGGCGCCGCCGCTTCTCGAGATCCTGCGCCATCACCACGGCAGCCCCCCCGACCAGCCCAGCCCGGCCATCCAGGCGGCGAGCGGCCCGGTCACCATATGGTCGACCACCATGGCCCCGAACAGGGCGAACAGGTAGACAATCGAGAAACGGAAGGTGCGATTGGCGGTGCGCTGGGTGCGGTCCTGCCAAAGCTGCCAGGCATGGCGCACGAAATTGCCGCCCAGCACCAGCGCCGCCAGGCCGTATAGCAGGCCTGCCTGGCCAAGCAGGGTCGGCAGCAGGCTGACCACGACCAGCAGCACGCTATAGCCCAGGACATGCCGGCGGGTCGCCTCGGCACCCGCCACCACCGGCAGCATCGGCACGCCGGCCCTGGCATAGTCCTCGGTCCGGAACAAGGCGAGCGCCCAGAAATGCGGCGGCGTCCAGAAGAAGATGATCAGGAACATCACGATCGACGGCCAGCCAACCTCGCCGGTCGCAGCCGCCCAGCCAACCATCGGCGGCAGCGCCCCGGCCGCCCCGCCGATCACGATGTTCTGCGGCGTCCGCCGCTTCAACCACATGGTGTAGACGAACACATAGAAGCCGATGGTCAGGGCCAGCAGCAAGGCTGCCACCCAGTTGACCGCGAGCCCCATGACCATGATCGAGAGCAGCGCCAGGATCACCCCGAAGGCCAGGGCATCGGCCGGCGCGATCCGGCCCGCCGCGGTCGGCCGGCGCTGGGTGCGCGGCATGATCAGGTCGATATCGGCGTCGTAGCTGTTGTTGATCGCCGCCGCGGCGCCGGCCGCGACCGCAATGCACAAAAGCGCCACCAGCGCCATGACCGGGTGCATGCCGCCCGGCGCCAGCACCAGCCCGACCGCGGCCGAGTACAGCACCAAGGTCATCACGTTGGGCTTGAGCAGGCGCCAGAAGTCGCGGACGTCCGAAACGTCCGCGACCTCGGCCAGATAAGCGGTCGGCTGGGAGCTCATGATCGGCTAGCGGACCTGCGGCAGCTCGTTGAAGGTATGGAACGGCGGCGGCGAGGACACTGTCCACTCCAGCGTGGTCGCCCCTTCGCCCCAGGGATTGGCAGGTGCCGGCACCCTGTCGGTGAAGGTCCGGAACAGGACGTAGAAGAACACCACGACGCTGGCGAGCGAGATCAGCGCGCCGAACGAAGCCACCATGTTCCAGCCAGCAAAGGCGTCCGGATAGTCCGGAATCCGGCGCGGCATGCCGGCCAGGCCCAGGAAGTGCATCGGGAAGAAGGTGATGTTGACGCCGACGAAGGTGGTCCAGAAATGCACCTTGCCCCAGAACTCCGGGTACTGGTAGCCGGACATCTTGCCGATCCAGTAGTAGAACCCGCAGAAGATCGTGAACATCGCGCCCAGCGACAGCACGTAGTGGAAGTGCGCCACCACGTAGTAGGTGTCGTGCAGCACCACATCCACGCCGGCATTGGCCAGGACCACGCCGGTGACGCCGCCGACCGTGAACAGGAAGATGAAGCCCACGGCCCAGAGCATCGGGGTCGGGAAGCTGATCGAGCCGCCCCACATGGTCGCGATCCAGCTGAAGATCTTCACGCCGGTCGGGACCGCGATGACCATGGTCGCGGCGACGAAGTAGGCCTTCACGTCGACGCCCATGCCGACCGTGAACATGTGGTGGGCCCAGACCACGAACCCGATGAAGCCGATCGCGACCATGGCGTAGGCCATGCCGAGATAGCCGAACACCGGCTTCTTGGAGAAGGTCGAGATCACATGGCTGATGATCCCGAAGCCCGGGATGATCATGATGTAGACCTCGGGATGGCCGAAGAACCAGAACAGGTGCTGGAACAGGACCGGATCGCCACCGCCTTCCGGCGAGAAGAAGCTGGTGCCGAAATTACGGTCGGTCAGCAGCATGGTGATGGCGCCGGCCAGCACCGGCACGGCCAGCAGCAGCAGGAACGCCGTGACCAGGATCGCCCAGCCATAGAGCGGCATCTTGTGCAGCGTCATGCCGGGCGCGCGCATGTTGAAGATGGTGGTGATGAAGTTGATCGCACCCAGCAGCGACGAGGCGCCGGCCAGATGCAGCGAAAAGATCGCCATGTCGACCGCGGGCGAGGGATGGCCGATGGCCGAGGACAAGGGCGGGTAGATCGTCCAGCCGGTGCCCGCACCGCCCACGAACATCGAGCCGACCAGAAGGCCCAGCGCCGGCACCAGGAGCCAGAAGCTGATGTTGTTCATGCGCGGGAACGCCATGTCGGGCGCCCCGATCATCAGCGGCACGAACCAGTTGCCGAAGCCACCGATCAGGGCCGGCATGATGAAGAAGAACACCATGATCAGGCCGTGCGCGGTGACGAACATGTTGTAGAGGTGATAGTCGTCGCCGAAATACTGCATGCCCGGCTCGGCCAGCTCGAGCCGGAAGCCGACCGACAGCAGCGTGCCGATGATGCCGGCGACGAAGGCCGAGATCAGGTACAGCGTGCCGATGTCCTTGTGGTTGGTCGAATAGGCCCAGCGCACCAGGAAGCTCTTGGGCGCGCCGTGCTCGTCGGTCAGGATGGCACCATGAGCCATCGGGCTCTCCCTGTTTCCTAGTGCAATCAGCGGTTGGCGAGATCGACGCCAGGCGCGCCGTCGACGCGTGCGAACTCTTCCTGCGCCTTTTTGGTCCAGGCCTCGAAGTCCGCCGGCGGCAGCGCCTCGATCGTGATCGGCATGAAGCCATGTAGGTCGCCGCACAGCTCCGAGCACTGGCCGTAATAGATTCCGGGCTCCTCGATCTTGAACCAGGTCTCGTTGAGCCGGCCCGGAATCGCGTCCATCTTCACGGCCAGAGGCGGCATGGCCCAGGAATGGAGCACGTCGGTGGCCGTGGTCTGCAGCCGGATGGCGACGCCGGCGGGCAGGACCAGGCGATTGTCGGTCTCGAGCAGCCGCTTCTGGCCGGGCTGCAGGTCCTCGTCGGCGATCATGTTGGCATCGAAGGTGAAATTGCCGTTATCCGGATATTCGTAGCTCCAGTACCACTGATGGCCGATCGCCTTGATCGTCATCTGCGGCTCCTCGACCACATCCGCGTAGTACAGGAGCTTGAAGGACGGGATCGCGATCACGACCAGAATCAGCACTGGAATCGCGGTCCAGGCGACCTCAATCATGGTGTGGTGGGTGCGCTTGGACGGCGTCGGATGCTTGTCGGCCCGGAAGGTCACCGACACGTAGACCAGCAGCCCCAGCACGAACAACGAGATCAGGACGCAGATCCACAGCAGCAGATCGTGGAACGAGGTCAGGCGCTCCATGACCGGCGACGCGGCAGCCTGCAGACCGAGCTGCCACGGCACCGGGCCAGTTTCGGCCGAGGCTGGAGCAGCGCCCAGCAGCATGAACCACAAACCTAGCAGCAACGGCATCGGGCGCCTCTCGCACTACGGGTGGGTCGGTTTACGCCAGCCTCGCATCAACAAGCTAGCTACACCATGTGGGTATGAGGGTAAATTCCGAAGAGAACTTATCCATTGGAGGGGCTGGTTCTGGCGACAGTTTGTCGCAAGATGCCGCAGCCGGAGGGTCGCGCACGGTCGCCCAGCCGGGCCGCCTTATGTTAGGCAGATGCCAGCGGGCGACGCGGCGCTCCAGCTGGCTGGCGCATCCGCAGCAGCGTCCGCGGAAGGATGATGGAACCGAGCCATGGCTGAGCCCGCTCACCCGCCCTTGATGCCGATCGAGCGCTTCGATCTCTCGCCTGACGAGCTGGCCCGCCAGCTGGCCGACGGCTTGGTCGGCGTCGATGATGGCGAGCTGTTCGTCGAATACCGAGAAAGCGAGAGCTTCAGCCTGGACGACGGCCGCCTGAAGGCTGCCTCGTTCGACCGCGCGCAGGGTTTCGGCCTGCGCGCGGTCGCCGGCGAGGCGGTCGGCTACGCCCACAGCCCGGAGCTTGATGCCGCCGCGTTGCGCCGGGCGTTGGCGGCGATCGGCGCGGTCCGGGCCGGCTACCAAGGCAGCCTGGCACTGCCGCCCGTCGGCACCAACCAGCAGCGCTACGGGCCGCAAAATCCGATCGCGGCGGCCGACCAGGCGGCCAAGGTCGCCATGCTCGAGCAGCTGGATCGCTATGCTCGCGACCAGGATCCGCGGGTCCGCCAGGTCAGCGCCAGCCTGGCGGGCAGCTGGCAGGCGGTCGACATCCTGCGGCCGGACGGCTCGCGCAGCCGGGACGTGCGGCCGCTGGTCCGGCTCAATGTCAGCCTCGTGGTCGGTGTCGGCGACCGGGTTGAGACCGGCAGCTTCGGCGGCGGCGGCCGGGTCGGCTTCGACGAATGGCTGCAGCCCGAGCGCTGGCAGGGCATGGTCGACGAGGCGCTCCGCCAGGCCCTGGTGAAGCTCGACGCGCAGCCGGCGCCGGCTGGCGAGATGACCGTGGTGCTGGGACCGGGCTGGCCGGGCATCCTCCTCCATGAGGCGGTCGGCCATGGCCTCGAGGGCGACTTCAACCGCAAGGGCACCTCGGCCTTCGCCGGGCTGCTCGGCCAAAGAGTCGCGGTGCCCGGCGTCACCGTGGTCGATGACGGCACGCTCGACCGGCGGCGCGGCTCGCTCACCATCGACGACGAAGGCACGCCTTCGGCCTGCAATGTGCTGATCGAGGACGGCATCCTGGTCGGCTACATGCAGGATCGCCAGAACGCCCGGCTGATGGGCGCCAAGCCGACCGGCAATGGCCGCCGGCAGAGCTACGCCCACCAGGTCATGCCGCGCATGACCAACACCTACATGCTGGCCGGCGATCGCGATCCGGCCGAGATCCTGGCCGGCGTCAAGCACGGCCTGTTCGCGGCCAGCTTCGGCGGCGGCCAGGTCGACATCACCTCGGGCAAGTTCGTGTTCAGCGCGTCCGAAGCCTATCTGATCGAGCATGGCCGCCTGGGCGCCCCGGTCAAAGGGGCGACGCTGATCGGCAATGGCCCGGATTGCCTGACCAAGGTGCGGGCGATCGGCAATGATCTGGCGCTCGACCATGGCATTGGCACCTGCGGCAAGGACGGCCAGTGGGTGCCGGTGGGCGTCGGCCAGCCGACCTTGCTGATCGAGGGCTTGACGGTCGGCGGCACGGCCAAGCTCGGCTGAAGCGGCCCGGCCGAGCGAAGATCGCATCGTCGTTAAGGAAATCTTGGTGCTTTGGTCGGACTATGCGGGAGTTCGACCACGCCTTGTTGCCTTGGCGGCAGCCGCTGGCCATGATGGCCACCGAATCGAGTGTGCCGCCAAGAGCGACCGATTGGGGAGACCGCAATGAACCGTTTTCGTCGCATCGTGGCCATGCTGGGCTTGGCCACGACCTTGAGCCTGCCGGGCACCGCCGGCGCTCTGGTCAAGCTTGCCCGGCCGAGCGACGCCGTGATCCTGACCGTCACCGGCAACATCGCCGAGACCAATGGCGAGCAGTCGGCGGTGTTCGATCGGGCGATGCTGGAGCAGCTCGGGACCACCGAGATCGTCACCCACACGCCCTGGACCGAGGGCGAGGTCCGCTTCACCGGCGTCCGGCTCGACCAGCTGCTGGATGCGATCGGCGCCAAGGGCACCCAGCTGAAGGCCGTCGCGGCCAATGACTATGCGGTCGAGATCCCGCTCGACGAGGTCCGCCGCTATCCCGCGATCCTGGCGATGAGCATGAACGGCGAGCGGCTGCGGCTGCGCGACAAGGGCCCCTTGTGGATCATCTATCCCTGGGCCGAGCATCCCGAGATCGACAATAACGGCACCCATCCCCATTCGGTCTGGCAGCTCAAGGCGCTGCACGTCCAGTAGCCGGTCAGAGCTTGGTCACCGCCGTGTTCAGCCAGCGTGCGAAGGACGTCGCCACCTACGGCATCTTGACCGTGGCGCTGGTGCTGTTCTTCGCCTCGCTGCTGATGAGCCTCGATCGGATCAAGGATGCCCATGAAACCGAGGTCAAGGCGACGGCCTCCAATTTCTGGACCGCATCCCAGGCCGACTACGAGCTGCAGCGGCTGATCAACGCGCTCGACCGCTATGTGCTGACGCCGGGCCAGGTCTCGCGTGACGACCTCCTGGAGCGGTTCGACCTGTTCTGGAGCCGGCTGCCGGTCCTGATCGATGGCGAGCAGGGCCAGGGCCTGCTTGCCACGACCAACGCACGGACGGTGGTGCCGGCGCTGATCGGCCGGCTCCAGGCGCTCGAGCCCAAGCTGATGGCGCTGCGTCCGGCGGAACCAGCGGACTATGACGCGATCCGCGCCGAGCTGGTCGCGGTCGGGGAGCCGCTGCACGACATCTTCGTGCAGATCCACCATGCCAACCGGGATCGGTTCATTGCCCGGGAATCCGCGATGGACCGGCTCTATTCCGAGCATCTGCACTACCAGATCGGCATCCTGGCCAGCACCGTCACCTTCATCGGCTTCCTGTTCTGGCAGATCCGCCGGGCCCGCGTCGCCGATGCGATGAGCAAGGAGGCCAGCGCTCAGCTGCGCGCCGTGATCGACGCGGTGCCGGCGCGGATCAGCGCGGTCGACCGCCTGGCGCGCTACATCTTCGTCAATCGGTTCCACGCCGAAAGTCACGGGCTGGAAGCCGTGGCCAGCATCGGCCGCACGCCGCGCGACCTGGGCATCGCCGAGGATGCCGAAGGGGTCGCGCCCTGGCTCGAAGGTGGTCGCACCGACACGGTCAGCTTCGAGGAGCAGACGGTCGATCGCTGGGGCCTCGAGCGGACCTGGCTGACCACCCGGGTGCCGGTGCTGAGCCCCGAGCAGCAGGTCAGCAAGCTGGTCACGGTGTCGCTCGACATCACCGAGCGCAAGCTGGCCGAGGCCAAGATCCGGCATCTCGCCCACCATGACGGCTTGACCGACCTGCCCAACCGGCTGCTGTTCCGCGAGCATCTCGAGCGGCTGATCTCGCTCGGCCGGCGCCAGGCCAAGATGATGGCCGTGCACTGCGTCGACCTGGATCATTTCAAGGACGTCAATGACACCCTGGGCCATGCGATTGGCGACGCCTTGCTGGTCGCGGTCGCCGACCGCCTGCGCGCCGCGACCCGTCAGTCGGACATCATCGCGCGGCTGGGCGGCGACGAGTTCGCCTTGATCCAAAGCGGCCTGCCGGGGCCGCAGGACGCGCGCCTCTTGGCCGAGAAGCTGACCGCGGCGCTGACCCAGCCATTTCAGATCGAGGGCCATGAGCTGGTCGTGCGGGCGAGCATCGGGGTCGCTTTGTGGCCCTATGACGGCGAGCATGCCGACGATCTGCTGAAAGCCGCCGATCTTGCCTTGTACGAAGCCAAGAATGCCGGGCGTAACACGCATCGCTTCTTCATCGAGGACATGACCCATCAGATCATGCATCGCCAGGCGCTGCAGAATGATCTGCGCCAGGCTGTGCAGCAGGCGACCTTGTCCTTGCACTACCAGCCCAAGCTGTCCCTGCGCGACCGCCGGATCCACGGGCTGGAAGCGCTGCTACGCTGGCAGCATCCGCAACGCGGCTGGATTTCGCCGGGCGAGTTCATTCCGGTCGCCGAGGACAGCGGGCTGATCGTGCCGATCGGCGAGTTCGCGGTGCGCACCGCCTGCCGCCAGGCTCGAGCCTGGCTCGACAGCGGCCGGCCGCAGCGGATCGCGGTCAATCTGTCGGCCGTGCAGTTCGGCCGCCAGGACGTGGTCGAGATGATCACGGGCGCGCTCGAGGAAAGCCGGCTGGAGTCGCGCTATCTCGAGCTTGAGATCACCGAGAGCATCTTGCTGCGCCACACCGAGCAGGTGCTGGCGACCCTGGAGGCGCTGCGTGCCCTAGGCCTCACCATCACCCTTGACGATTTCGGCACCGGCTACTCGTCCTTGAGCTACCTGCAGCGCTTCCCGATCGACCAGATCAAGATCGACCGCAGCTTCGTGCAACCGATCGACAATGCCAAGCAATCCTCGCCGATCATCGGCGCCATCATCGCCATGGCGCACAGCCTGAACATGAAGGTGGTGGCGGAAGGGGTTGAGACCGAGCATCAGCTGGCCTGCCTGGAGGATCTCGGCTGCGACGAGGTGCAAGGCTACCTGATCAGCCGGCCCCATGCCGCAGGCGATCTTGAGCCGCTCCTGGCCAGCCAATGGCTGGAGCGCGATCAGCGTCAGCAAAAACCGAGCGCCGCCTCCGCCTGAGCGGTCCGCGCAGCCACCAGCAGCGCCGCACCATCACCCTTGACCCTGGACAAAGCCCTGCCCTACGGCCGACAACAGCAAAACGGACGAGCCCCACCATGCCGATCAAGACCTTGGCCCCTGGTTCTTGGCAACGACGATCATCGACGCTGCAACCTAGCCGTATTGTTCAGGCTTGCCCACTTAAGTCCATTCAACAGTTAGCTTCTGTTGTTAATTAACATGACTGACTTGTGCTTTATGTAAGGGCACTAATCATTGCCCAAGTCTCGGAGGAAGGCTTGCGATCGATCGGTGTTGCGTGCTGAGCCATGGGCGCGGAGTGCACCGCTTTGAAGCCAGAGTGGACGGTCGCAAGATCGCAGTTGATCGGCGATGCGCAGAGCCGCGCTGATGCTGGGTCGGGACGGGCA
>CADEGR010000043.1:10795-12382 GCA_902826935.1 uncultured Alphaproteobacteria bacterium
CTCGACGAGCGTGCCACCCGAGAAGCTGCTCCGCGCCCTTCTGCTCCGGGCGCTCCACTCGATCCGTTCGGAGCGGCTTGATTTCGACCTGCTGTTCCGCTGGTTCATCGGCCCCCGACATCGACGATCCGGTCTGGGATCGCGATGTCGCCACACGGTTCATCGCCGAAGTGCTAAAGCGGGCCCAGGGTGCGCCGCAAGCGTAAGGTGGCAACCGCGGCGTGGGCGGGTTGCTGTGGCTGCCATTGCCGTGGCAGCAGAGCATCGACGCGGTTGATCGGACGTTCTGGCGATGCGGTCGAGGAAATCTGCCAAATAGGCTTCGGGTTCGAGGCCTTTCATTTTCGCCGGTTTGATGATTGTGGCCATGGCAGCTGCCCGCTGGCTGCCGCGGTCGGAGCCGGCTGCCGGCGGTGCGGTCAAGCCCCAAGGGCGCTCGTCGCGCACCACCACCCAAAATCGGCCGGTCTGGTCCGGCCCAGGCCCTGGCGACAGGACAGGCACCGGCGTGCGTCGGCATGCAGGCTGGTGCCAGCTCAGACATGCCGACTGATCGCCTCGACCAGCGGATCCAGGCCATCTCGCCGACCATGACCGAACCGGCGAGTTCAACCCCGACACGCTCATCGATCACGCTTTACCGGTGCAACGGCCGATGGTCGCAATCGTTGGCGACCAGGATATGGGCGACCACCTTCGGCCCCGGCAGGCCACGCTCGGCAAGGAAGGCATCGGCGCCCGGACGATCGTCTCGCAGCCTGGCAGGCTAGCCATGACCAGCCGCGCGCAGCCACTTGAAGAGGAGATCGGCAACCAGCTCATGCCGCCGCGCCCCACCCGCACAAGGTGATCAAGCCTATGCGTCGACGAAGACCTTCCGGCCGCGCGACCACTACGCCGGCGGTGGCCGAAATCCGGACAGCAGCGTCCGCGGCCAGCGCCTCAAGACCGATCGCCACGCTTCGACCACCGATGGCGGGGCTCATCCCCGATCAGCGGCTCCACCGCAAGGGTGATGGCTGATCCGGCCCGCCGCCCCGGCCATCTCCTCAACCATGGATCTTGTCGTCCGCGCCACTACCCTCCAGGCTAGGCGTCATGGCGAATGGATGCCGGGCTCGCCCTGGTGTGGGGCACGGGGACCGCGCTGCCGTGGATCAGTCGGAACCCTGAATGGTCGGAATCGGATCACGGTCGGCAGGCCAAGGACGATGATGTCCAAGGGCTTTCCTGCCGGCCTGCGGGCGCTTGGCGCCTCGCCGCACCTTGCCCAGCGCCGCTACGTCGCGAAGACAGCTCGCGGACCACCTGGCCCGCTGGCTACGGGGTCAGCCAGCGCCGGCGCAAGTTGATCGCGGCGGCGTTCAGCCGGATCAAGGCCATTGCCGGGCCGCGCAAGCCCAGGTTCAAAGGCCTTGAACGGGGACGGCTGACCACGCACCTTTGGCCGCCGCCGACCACCTGAGCCGACCGCCCGAGCTCCTTGAGACCGCACCATACCACGACGGATCGCCGAGCACGGGCCATAATCGGCCTCGCACCCATCGAGACATCCGAAGCCTAAACCGCCTGTTCGGACCGATCCGC
>CADEGR010000043.1:12482-27136 GCA_902826935.1 uncultured Alphaproteobacteria bacterium
GCCTCGCACCCATCGAGACATCCGAAGCCTAAACCGCCTGTTCGGACCGATCCGCCGCTTCGCCGCCGGCCAATGGCTCAGGCGTGAACCGGCTCGGCGGCGCGGGTCGGCGCGGTGGCACCGCCGGCGCTGTCGGCCATGGCCGCGGCGATCGCGTCATCGACCCGCTCGAGCCAGACGAACTCGAGGTCCTTCCGGGCGCTTTCCGGAATGTCCTCGAAGTCCTTCCGGTTGCGCGCCGGCAGCAGCACCCGCCTGATGCCGGCCCGATGGGCCGCCAGAACCTTCTCCTTGATGCCGCCGACCGGCAGCACCAGGCCGCGCAGGCTGATCTCGCCGGTCATCGCGGTGTCGCTCTGCACGGTCTGGTCGGTCAGCAGCGAGACCAGCGCGGTGAACATCGCCACGCCCGCCGAGGGGCCGTCCTTCGGGATCGCGCCCGCCGGCACGTGGACGTGGATGTCCGAGGTCTCGAACAGCCGCGCCTCGATCCCCAGCTCGCGGGCGCGCGACTTGACCAGGCTGAGCGCGGCCTGGACGCTCTCGCGCATGACCTCGCCCAGCTGGCCGGTCAGGATCAGCTGGCCCTTGCCGGGAATCCGGGTCGCCTCGACGAACAGGATGTCGCCGCCGACCGGGGTCCAGGCGAGGCCCGTTGCGACGCCCGGCACCGAGGTCCGCATCGCGATCTCCGGCTCCACCCGCCGCGCGCCCAGAATGCCATGCAGATCCTCCGGCCGGACCGTGACCTGGGTCGCGGTGCCTTCGGCGATTCGCATCGCGACGCTACGCAGCACCGCACCCACCAGCCGCTCCAGATTGCGCACGCCCGCCTCGCGGGTGTAGTCGCGCACGATCTGGCGCAAGGTCGCCTCGGGCAAGCCCGCCTGCGCCGCCGTCAGGCCATTCGCGGCCAGCTGGCGGGCAACCAGATAGCGCTCGGCGATCTGCAGCTTCTCGTCCTCGGTGTAGGACGGCAGCTCGATGATCTCCATGCGATCGCGCAAGGGTCCGGGAATCGCATCCAGGACATTGGCGGTGCCGATGAACATCACCTGGCTCAGATCGAACGGCACCGCCAGATAGTTGTCGCGGAAGCTGTTGTTCTGCTCCGGGTCCAGGACCTCCAGCAGCGCCGAGGACGGATCGCCGTGGAAGCCGGCGCCGAGCTTGTCCATCTCGTCCAGCATGAAGACGGGATTGCGCGTGCCGGCCTTGCGGATGCCCTGGATGATGTTGCCGGGCAGGGCGCCGATATAGGTCCGCCGATGGCCGCGGATCTCGGCCTCGTCATGCAGGCCGCCCAGGCTCGAGCGCACGAACTTGCGGCCCATCGCCTTGGCGATGCTCTGGCCGAGCGAGGTCTTGCCGACGCCGGGCGGGCCGACGAAGCACAAGATCGGGCTCTTGCCGGCCGGGTTGAGCTTGCGCACCGCCAGATATTCGAGGATCCGCCGCTTGATCTTGTCGAGGCCGAAATGGTCGGCATCGAGCACGGCGCGCGCCTTGGCGATGTCGATCGCATCGTCCGAGCTGATCGACCACGGCAGCTCGACCAGCCAGTCCAGATAGGTCCGGACCATGGAGTACTCGCCGGCCGCCTCGGGCATGCGCTCGAGCCGCTTCAGCTCCTTGCGGGCATGGGCTTCGGCCTCCTCGGGCATGCCTGCCTTGGCAATCGCCTCGGCCAGCTGCTCGATCTCGGCCTTGCCGTCGTCCTCGCCCAGCTCCTTCTGGATCGTCTTGAGCTGCTGGCGCAGGACATAGTCCCGCTGCTGGCTGTCCATCGCCTCCTTGGTCTGCTGGCCGAGATCGCGCGAGATCCTGAGGACCTCGATGCGATGGGCCAAAAGCGCCAGGATCCGGTCGAGCCTGGCCTGCACGTCGGTCAGCTCCAGGAGCTCCTGGCGCTCCTCCGGCTTCAGGTCCATGACGCTCGCGACCAGGTCCGCGCCCTGCCCCGGCGCGGTCAGCGCCTGGATCGCGCCTGCCAGCTCGGCCGGCGCATTCGGCAGCAGCTGCAGCGCCTCGAGCGCCCGCCCTTTCAGCACATGCAGGCGGGCCTCGGCCGCCGCGCTCCGACCGTTCTCGTCGGCCAGCCGCTCGACCCGCGCCACCAGAAACGGATAGCCGGGCAGGAACTCGATGACCCGGAAGCGCTCCTGCCCTTGCACCGCGACCTGATGGCTGCCATCGGGGCTGGTGACATAGCGCAGGATGCCGGCCACGGTGCCGATCCGGTAGAGCTGATCCGGGCTCGGGTCCTCGAGCTCGGGGTCGCGCTGCAGCAGCATCCCGAGCGGCTGATCGCTGCGCGCGGCCTCCTGGGCGGCCGCGATGGTCTTGCGCCGGCCGAGGCTGAGCGGCGTTACGCCGCCCGGATAGAGCACGACATTGCGCACCGGCACGATGATCAACGCATCGGCCGGCAAGCTCGGGGGCAGCCCGGCGCCCTGGTTCGTGCTGGTCGGCGCCGCGGCCATGCCGCTGCGCTCGCCTTCGCCGGGCGCCCGGGTGGCGGATTCGGTCGGAGGGGTGATCGTCATGGCACCTTCCGCAGGCTAAGCACCAGGCAGCCGTTCAAGAGCTCGCGATGACCGATCTCGTAGCGGCCAGCCGGCAATGCGATCTGCCGCTCGAAGCGGCCGTAGGGTATCTCGATGCGATGAATCTGGAGCGGCCGGCCGCGGCCCGGCATCGGCCGCTCGCCGGCGACGACCAGGCTGCCGTCCTGGATCAGGACCTCGAGCCGGTCCGGCTCGACGCCCGGCAGCGCTACCAGGATCCACAGCTCGGTCTCGGTTTCCAGCATGTCGACCGGCGGCTCCCAGACCGGACATTGGGCGCGCCGCTGGGCCGGCTTGAAGAACTGGCGATGCAGCCGCTCGGCCTGCTCGAACAGCTCGAAGGCCTCGTCCCAAAGAAAGGTCTTGGGCTGGCGTGACCGCATGATCGCCCTCTTGCCAACGGGATTGCACTACCGCCGGTGCTCGGCACCCGGTCGGACTTTGGTTATGTCGGGAACCAGACCGTGCTTTTCAATGGCCAGCCAATCGACCCTCGGCCGGCCTCAATCCTCGAGCAGATACTCGATGGTCGCGACCACCCTGATCTTCTTGTCCACCTGGCTGGTCTCCAAGAGATCGGGGGCCGGATCGCCCGGCAATATTTCAAACACACCCTGGCTCGCGCGGCGAATGCCACCGATCCGACTGGCGACCTGCTGCGCGAACTGCTCGGCCGCCATGCGGGCATTGCTGCTCGCCGCCGCCAGCATGGCCGGCTTGATGTCATTCAGCTTGGTGAACAGATAGGTGGGCCCGCCGCTGTCCACAAGGACCACGCCCTGCTTGACCAGGGCGCCGGTCGCCCGGCTCAAGCCGGCCACCCGCTCGACCTGGGCGCTGCGCACCAGGATGTTCTGGGCGATGATGTAGCGGTTGTCGCCGACCCCTTCGGTCCGGTAGGCCTGGGCCAGCAGATCGGTGACCTCGACCCGCTGCGGCCGGATCTCCTCGTCGTCGAAACCCTGGCTTTTGAGGAAGCTGGTGATCGCCGCAAGATCGCCGTCGATCTTGCCTTGCACCTGCTCCAGATCATTGCCGGTGGCGGTGGTGCGCAAGGACCAGAGCGCCAGATCGGCCGCCACCATCTGCTCTGCCAGGCCCTTAACCGTGACGTACCGCTCCGCGCTCCGGCTGGCGCGGAAGCCTTCGCCAACCGCCAGGCCGGCCGCCATCAGCCCGAGCGCCAGGAGCAGCGCTGCGCCGAGGCTCGGCCAGGCGGGCGGTCGGTTGGCTGTGCGCTCGTCGGTCATGACGGTCCGATTCCAAGGTTCGGCATGGGCCGCACTCGGGCGCGCGACCCCTCAACGTGGTGGCGCCGGCCCCGACTTGCCGGTAAAGTTCCCGCACAAGCAACAAGGAAAAGGGCGGCGTGGCCCGCCAGTCGGCGCGCGACGCTCAGGAGTCCCTCAACCACGGAGGCGATACAGGCATGAGCGAGCTTCATCTGCATCCAGCCGTCGACCATGGCCTCAAGCAGGGTCGGTCGGATTTCACGGGCGGCACCTTGACCTGCCACTGCGCGACCAATCCGGTCAAGGTCAGGATCGACGCCCAGGCGGCGTTCAACCATGTCTGCGGCTGCAGCAAATGCTGGAAGCCCGATGGCGCCTTGTTCTCGATGGTCGCCGTGGCGCCTCGCGACAAGGTCCACGTCGTCGAGAATGGCGACAAGCTCAAGATCGTCGATCCGAGCGCGGCCATCCAGCGCTATGCCTGCACCGGCTGCGGCGTCCACATGTATGGCCGGATCGAGAACCAGAACCATCCGTTCTACGGCTTCGACTTCTTCCACACCGAGCTGTCGAGCGACCAGGGCTGGGCGCCGCCGGAATTCGCCGCCTTCGTGTCGTCGATCATCGAGACCGGCACCAAGCCCGACCAGATGGGCGCGATCCGGTCCCGGCTGCGCGAGCTCGGGCTCGAGCCCTATGACTGCCTGTCGCCGCCGCTGATGGATGCGATCTCGACCCACGTCGCCAAGCAGAAGGGCGTGCTGGCGGCCTAGCTCCGGGCCCATCGGCCAAGCCTGGCGCGGTGCCGCCGGACGGGCACCGCGTCAGGCGCCGCCGCCGTTTTCGGTTGAGGCGACGGTGTGAAGTGATACCCTTCCTGCGAGGCATGTGAGCCAGGTCAGGGAGGTCCATCATGAAGCCCCATCGCGCCGCCATCCGAGCCCTCGCCCTCGGCATTGCCCTGGCAAGCACGCTGGCGCTTTCGGGCCTGGCCTCGGCCGAGACCGTGCTGCGCCGCGGCAATGCCGGCGAGCCGGATACCCTGGATCCGCACAAGGCCACCGGGATCTGGGAGAACAACATCATCGGCGACATGATGATGGGCCTCCTGACCGAGGACGCCGATGGCAAGGCCACGGCGGGCGCCGCCGAGAGCTGGACGATCAGCGACGACGGCAAGGTCTACACCTTCAAATTGCGCGATCACACCTGGTCGGATGGCCAGCCGGTCACCGCCGACGACGTGGTGTTCTCGATCCAGCGCGTGCTCAATCCCGAGACCGCCTCCGAATATGCCTCGGTGCTCTACGCTGTCACCAATGCCGAGGCCTACAACACCGGCGCGATCGACGATCCAGCCAAGATCGGCGTCAGGGCGCTCGATCCCAAGACGGTCGAGTTCACGCTGGCCTCGCCGGCCCCCTACTTCCTGGAACTGATGACCCATCACTCGGCCTTCGTGCTGCCCAAGCACAAGGTCGAGGCGCTCGGCGACGACTGGGTCAAGCCCGGCAACATGGTCTCCAACGGCGCCTATGTGCTGAGCGAGTGGACCCCCAATACCCAGATCAAGCTGGTCAAGAACCCGAAGTTCTACGATGCCGCCAAGGTCGCGATCGACACGGTCTACTACACGCCGGACGAGGATCGCTCGACCGCGCTCAAGCGCTTCCGGGCGGGCGAGCTGGACGTCAGCTACGAATTCCCGGGCGACCAGATCGACTGGCTGCGCGAGAACATGCCGGAAGCGGTCCATATCTCGCCGGAGCTGGGCTACTACTATTACGTCTTCAACTTGCGCAAGAAGCCCTTCGATCAGCTCGCGGTGCGCGAGGCGCTGGCCATGGCGATCGACCGGGAGATCTTGTGCGCCAAGGTCCTCAAGACCGGCGAGATCCCGGCCTACAACATGCTGCCGCCCGGCATCGCCAATTACGGCGAGCCGGCGCTGGTCGCCTGGCATGGCATGCCGCAAGCCGAGCGCGTGGCCAAGGCCAAGGAGCTCCTGGCCGGCGCCGGCTTCGGCCCGGACAACCCGCTCAAGTTCCAGCTGAAGTACAACACCTCCGAGGATCACAAGAAGATCGCGGTCGCGATCGCCGCGATGTGGCGTCAGATCGGCGTCCAGACCGAGCTGTTCAACAGCGAGGTCAAGGTCCACTACAATGATCTGCAGGAAGGCAACTTCGAGGTGGCGCGGGCGGCCTGGCTCGCCGACTACAACGATCCACATAACTTCCTGTTCCTCCTGGATTCGCGGACCAAGAAGCTGAACTACGCCGGCTACAACAACCCGGCCTACGACAAGCTGATGGACGAGGCCAGCCAGCTCACCGACCTCGAGGCGCGCGCCAAGGTCCTGGGCCAGGCCGAAGCCATGGTCATGCAGGACCTGCCCTATGCGCCGATCTACCACTATGTCTCGGAATATCTGGTCTCGCCCCGGGTCAAGGGCTGGGTCGACAACGCCAAGAACCTGCACCGGGTGCGCTACTTGTCGATCGAGGGCTAGGCAGGCGCGGCGGCCCGCGCTCGAGCGGCCCTGCCTTGCTCGATCTCCTGCTCCGCCGCCTGCTGGTCGGGATCCCGACGCTCTTGGTGATCATCACCGTGGCGTTCTTCATGATCCGGCTGGCGCCCGGCGGGCCGTTCGACAAGGAACGCGCGGTGACGCCGGAGGTCGAGCGCAACCTGCTCAAGGCCTATGATCTCGATCAGCCGCTGCTGACCCAATATGGCCGCTATCTGACCGGCGTCCTGCAGGGCGACTTCGGCCCATCCTACAAATATCACGACTTCACCGTCGGCGAGCTGCTCCGGGCGGGCTTTCCGGCCAGCGTCAAGCTGGGCAGCCTGGCGCTGCTGCTGGCGATCGTGATCGGCGTGAGCCTGGGGGCGATGGGCGCCCTCTACCAGAACACCGGGCGCGACTACGCCGTCATGACGCTCGCCATGACCGGCATCACGATCCCGACCTTCGTCATGGCGCCGCTCTTGACCCTGATCTTCGGCATCTACCTCGCCTGGCTGCCGGTCGCCGGCTGGGGCGAGGGCGGCTGGCGCCACCTGCTGCTGCCGGTGGTCGCGCTGGCCTTGCCGCAGATCGCCTACATCGCGCGCCTGACCCGCGGCAGCATGATCGAGGTGCTGAACGCCAACTACATCCGCACCGCGCGTGCCAAGGGCTTGGCCGAGCGGATCGTGATCGGCCGCCATGCGCTGAAAGGGGCGCTTTTGCCGGTCGTGTCCTATCTCGGCCCGACCACCGCCAATCTGGTGACCGGCTCGGTCGTGATCGAGACCATCTTCGGCATCCCCGGGATCGGCCGCTACTTCGTCCAGAGCGCCTTGAACCGCGACTACACCATGGTCATGGGCACGGTCGTGGTCTACGCGGTCCTGATCCTGCTGCTCAATCTCCTGGTCGACCTGCTCTACAACCTGCTCGACCCCAAGGTGCAGCAGCGATGAGCCTGGCCCTGCCCGACGGCTCCGAGCAGCTGCTCGCCATCGAGGGCCGCTCGCTCTGGCAGGACGCTTGGCGCCGCCTGCTGCGCAACAAGGCGGCGATCGTCGCCATGATCCTGCTCGCGATCATCGCCGCCATGGCGGTCCTGGCCCCCTGGCTCAGCCCGCATCCCTATGACGAGATCTATTGGGAGCGCATCCAGGCGCCGCCCGATTTCGCCAACCAGCACTGGTTCGGCACCGACGGCAATGGCCGCGACCTGTTCGTGCGGACGCTCTACGGTGCCCGGGTCTCGCTCATGGTCGGCATCCTGGCGACCGGCGTCAGCCTCCTGATCGGCGTGCTCTACGGCGCCACCGCGGGCTTCCTCGGCGGCCGGATCGACAGCCTGATGATGCGCTTCGTCGACTTCATGTACTCGATGCCGTTCATGTTCTTCGTGATCCTCCTGATGGTCGTGTTCGGCCGCAACATCTTCCTGATCTTCGTGGCGCTCGGCGCGGTCGAGTGGCTGACCATGGCGCGGATCGTGCGCGGCCAGACGCTCTCCGTGAAGCGCCGCGACTTCATCGAGGCCGCCCATGCCGCCGGCGTGCGCAAGCGCAAGATCATCACCCGGCACATCATCCCCAACGTGCTCGGGCCGGTGATCGTCTACATGACCCTGACCATCCCGCAGGTCATCCTGACCGAGAGCTTCCTGTCCTTCCTCGGCCTTGGTGTGCAGGAGCCCTTGACCAGCTGGGGCGTGCTGATCGCGGAAGGCGCGCAGCAGATGGAATCCGCCCCCTGGATGCTGATCTTCCCAGCGAGCTTCCTCGCGGTCACCCTGTTCTGCTTCAACTTCCTGGGCGACGGCCTGCGCGACGCGCTCGACCCGAAGGACCGCTGAGCATGCCGCCGCTGCTCGCCGTTCAAGGCCTGGGCATCCGCTTTGCCACGCCCGACGGCGAGGTGGTCGCGGCCGACCAAGTCGATCTGACCCTGGCCGCCGGCGAGAGCCTCGGGATCGTGGGCGAATCCGGCTCCGGCAAGACCCAGCTGGTCCTGGCCATGCTGGGCCTGCTCGCCAAGAACGGCCGCGCCACCGGCAGCGTCCGCTTCCAGGGCGAGGAGATCCTGAACCTGCCAGCAGCTGCGCTGAACCGGGTGCGCGGCGTCAAGATCGCGATGATCTTCCAGGACCCGATGACCTCGCTCAACCCCTATCTCAAGATCCGCCGGCAGATGACCGAGGTCCTGGTCGCCCACCGCGGCCTGGACGAGCCGGCCGCGCGCGCCCGCTGCATCGCGCTGCTGGAGCAGGTCGGCATCCCCGACGCCGCGCGCCGGATCGAGCTGTATCCGCACGAGTTCTCGGGCGGCATGCGCCAGCGGGTGATGATCGCGATCGCGCTGCTCTGTCAGCCCGATCTCCTGATCGCCGACGAGCCGACCACCGCCCTCGACGTCACGGTCCAGGCCCAGATCCTGGATCTGCTGGCCCGCCTGCGCGCCGAGCTCGGCATGGCGCTCCTCCTGATCACCCATGATCTCGGCGTGATCGCCGGCGCCTGCGAGCGGGTCGCCGTGATGTATGGCGGCCGGATCGTCGAGGAAGCGCCGATCGACGCCCTGTTCGCCGCCCCGGCCCATCCCTACAGCCGGGGCCTTCTGGGCTCGATGCCGCGGCTCGACCTGGCCCAGCCGGGCGAGCTGGCGGCCATCCCGGGCCAGCCGCCGAACCTGCAGGCCCTGCCCGCCGGCTGCGTCTACCGCCCGCGCTGCACCTTCGCCTTCGAGCGCTGCCGGAGCGAGCGCCCGGATTTGCGCGCCATGCTGCCGGACCGCCGCAAAGCCTGCCACCTGGAGCACCTGCCGTGAGCCGCCGGCAGCGCGGCCTGGCCTGCGAGCCTTGCCGGTGCTAGCGCCGAGACCTGAACCGCGGCTGGCTAGCCGCCCGGTGGCGCGGCCATGAGCGAGCAGCTGCTCAGGGTTGAAGATCTGTCAGTGCATTTCGCGCTGCCGACGGGTTTTCTGGGCGGCCATCGGCCGTTGAAGGCGGTGGATGGCGTGAGCTTCACGCTCGCGGCCGGCGAGACGCTTGGCATCGTCGGCGAATCCGGCTGCGGCAAGTCGACCCTGGGCCGGGCGATCTTGCGCCTGATCGAGCCGACCGCCGGCCGGGTGGTCTGGCAGGGTCAGCCCTTGGGCGCGCTCGCCGCGGACGCGCTGCGCGGCCTCCGGCGCGATCTGCAGATCGTGTTCCAGGATCCGCTGGCGGCGCTCGATCCGCGCATGACCATCGGCGAGATCATCGCCGAGCCCCTGGTGACCCACGAGCCAGCGCTAGGCAGGGCCGCGATCCGGGCGCGGGTGGAAGCGATCATGGCCGAGACCGGCCTTCTGCCGCAGCTGATCAACCGCTACCCGCACGAATTCTCGGGCGGCCAGTGCCAGCGGGTCGGCATCGCCCGCGCCATGATCCTGCAGCCGAAGCTGATCGTCTGCGACGAGCCGGTCTCGGCGCTCGACGTCTCGATCCAGGCCCAGATCGTCAATCTCCTGATGCGGCTGCAGGCGAGCCACGGCCTGGCGATGCTGTTCATCAGCCACGATCTGGCGGTGGTCCGCCATGTCAGCCATCGGATTCTGGTGCTCTATCTCGGCCGTCTCATGGAGCTGGCCGAGTGTCACGATCTCCTGGCAGCCCCTCGCCACCCCTACACCCAGGCCCTGATCTCGGCCGTGCCGATTCCCGACCCGGCGCGCGAGCGCCGCAAGCGCCGGATCGTGCTGACCGGCGAGCTGCCCTCGCCGCTCGACCCGCCGTCCGGCTGCGTGTTCCGCACCCGCTGCCCCCATGCCCGCCCGATCTGCGCCGAGCAGATCCCCCGGATCGAGCCAGTCCGCTTCGGCCACAGCATCGCCTGCCACCGCTGGCAGGAATTGCCAGCCACCCCACCCGCCGCGCTTGCTTGACGCCCGCCGCAAACCGGCTTAGCTAGACGGGTTCTTGAGGGCGCATAGCTCAGTTGGTAGAGCAGCTGACTCTTAATCAGCGGGTCCAAGGTTCGAGTCCTTGTGCGCCCACCAATAAAATCAAAGGCCTTCGCTAGATCGTCACGGGCGTCGTGCACAAGGATCGCGGGGCGCTCGTCGACAGCGTCGACCACAGTCTGACGATGCGACTGTTGCCGTCGCCGCTTTCAGCAAATTGCGTTGCCAAGCGTCCTCAAAAGCGGCGCGGTCACAGCCTATGGCCGTGCTGATCGGCGCGGGCGCATCTCTGACAGGCGGCTTGCCTTGCTGCCATTCCGCGCGCGGGCGATGGTCGAGCAGCATGCTTGCTGCGGCTGCGGCGTCCTGACTAGCGTGGAGCGCTGGCCGGATAGTCGGTCCCGTAGCATGTAATGACCGCAAATAACACCTTGATTGTACTCAGGTCTGCTATCACTTGATACTCAAATGCTCGCATACGTGTCGGAAAGATTGTACATATCGTATTTGGCAATACCTCTGCATTGGAGCTGCTTACCCCCTGATCGAAGAGGATCCCATGGCCAAGAGCCAAAAGCGTAGCAATCGAGAAGCCAAGAAGCCCAAGGCAGCCAAGCCCAAGCCGGCCGCGACGAGTTCGGCGCCGTCGCTCTTGCAGGGTGGGGCTGCCGGAAAGAAGCCCGCCAAGTCGCCGAAATAGCGACAGCCGCGCGCTAGCGCGGACTGCGCCCTGCCTGCTATCCGCGCCGACCGGGCGGCGCGGCCTGCCGTGGCACGCCCGATCGCCACGCAGCGGTGCCCTTGCAGCGGGCGCAAATGCGCTCGCCCGACCAATCGCTGTGGCAGGTCGCTTCGCACCGCAAGCATTGACGCAGCTTGGGCACGTCCCAGCTCGGCGGCTGGCGCGGCGGATCCGTGGGCATGGGTTCGGTCATGGCAGCTCCGCCGCGCGCTTGCACAGCCGGTTCAGATCATCGAGGGTGTGCGCGATGAGTTCCTGGCAGCGCACGCTCTGACCATGGGCCGTGGCGGCGAACAGCTCGATCAGATGCTGCGCCTTGGCGGCAGCCTCGGGCCAGGTTTCCGCCGGTGCCGCCAGGGGCAGCCGTTCCAGCTCTTCCTGCTGCCGCTGCAGCGCGATCCGCTCGGCCTGAAACTCCGTCAGGCGCTCACGGCGCAGTTCTGTCGCTTTTTGCGCGGCCATGCTGCGGCGCTCGTCCAGCTCGACCGGCTGGTCGCTCATGCTCGCCCACCTTTCCTACGATCGTCCGATTGGCCAGGTCTGGTCATCGGGCGGCAGCGTCACGATTTCCCGGCGGAACCGGAATCGGACTGGCCTCCGGGCCCATGCCCTCGAAAACTTGAACAGATCGTCGTCCGTGGAGAGCACCAAGGTGGTGTTGTCGGCGATCAGGGGCGCGATGCCGGGTGCGGCGAGGCGATGTCATTCGGGGCGCTGCTGGCCCTTGGTCGGCGCGAACCGAAGGATCATGCCGTCGTCTTCGCCCCGTTCCGTGGCTGGGCGGTCAGCGTCCGCCCAGCCTGCCTTCACTCCCCCATTCGGCGTCTTTTGGCGGTCCTGCATCTGGCCGGCTGCGCCGGGTGCGGGCGCCCGGTCGCTGCAGCGCCGCCTCCTGCTCACCCGCACTGATCAGGATGGTCTGACGCAGGCCGGGATTGCGCCTCGTCGGATGCAGATGGAGCAAAGTCTGCACCCGCCGGTAGGCCGAAAACGAAAAACCATCCAGAAGCTCCTCGTCGATCTCGATCTCATAGGTGCCGGCCGGCTGCGCCTCGTCCCAATTGGCAAGCGTGAACGGTTTTGCGAAGGTCACGGTCTGGCGGATCGTACGGATCGTCATGGCATGGGCTAGCGGGCCGGCAAGCTGCGCCGCGTCAAAACCGAGGCTGGAGCGTCGCCGCTCCGCCGTCTCGCAGGTGGCGCCGCCGCCTACTGCACGACCGAAGCGCCGTCATTGACCTGGACCGCATTGCCGGCGGGCGGCGCCTCGCGCTTCATGAGGTCCTCGGCGCAGAGCGAGGCCGCCTTGTGGTCATTGGCGCTGGCCTTCCGGTCGACGGGATCGGTGGCCGGCATGACGACAGCCCAGCCGCCTTCTTCGACGAACTTGGTCTGGCCGTAGGAGCTGGTGATCTCCTTCAGCGCGGCGAGCTGAACGCCGGCATTCTGGGCGGCCATGAACCGATCGACGCAGACGACCGAGGCCATTTCCTGGCGTGCTTCGGCGGCTGAGGTCGCCGCCATCTTCTGGGCGCTGCCACCGGTCACCCATCCGCCCCAGGTGAAGCCGACGATGGTGGCGGCGATCGCGCAGCCCGCGCAGGCCCAAACCAGCACCGTCTTGCTCGCTTGATACTGTTGGAAGCGCTGCATCAAAGACTGATCCTGCTGTGCCATGCTGATCTCCGGATTGGTCCGCCTCTCGCTGAAGCAGATCCCTTGCTGGCTCCACCATCGACTTGATGGCCAGCCACGCTTTACATCGAACCGTCGTGGCATTGCCGGGAGCTAAGCGGAGATCAGCTTAGGCCGCAGGCAGTCCGAGGCTGCTAATCTTGATCAGCGCCGTTCTACTTTTTCTCTGCTACTTCCGGAGCCAGCATGAGCGCGCGCCTTGGTCTGCCAGCTCGGGCCGATGGCACTCGCAGAGGGTGGCGCCTAGCCGAGAACAGGCTTGGTCCATGGCCACTTGGCCAAAGCCTCGATGAGCTTGGGCTGATCCGGCCAATCTGGCGCCGGGGTCGCCGAGGCTGCGGAGCCGAGGCTGTGAAAGGTTGCTCGCATTGACCGCGGCAGCTTGACGACCCAGCTCGTGCCGCCAATCACGCCGGACCGCACCAGCCAGCCGTCATGGCGCGCGATCAGCCGCCGCGCCATCGTCACGCCATCGCAACGCTGTTCGGCAAGCGTCTGGATCGGCTCGCCGCTGTCATCGATCGTGAGCGTCCAGGCCTCGTCATCGACCGTGAAGGCAGCATCGATCTGGCCAGGCGGAAAGGCGTGGACGAAGGCATGGGTGATCAAGAGATCGGCGATCAGACCCAAGGTCGAGGCGACTTTGGAAACCCTCCGGTGCAATCATGACCGATGAGCAGTGTGCGCGCTGCCGCGCTTCGTCCCACTAAAGTGGATCAGTGCATGACCTTTTTCGGCCGATCGTCAGGTTTGTGCCCTGGTTCTGATCGAGATAGCCGCCGTGATAGTCGGCGAGGGTGCACAAGCCGGCGATATCGTGGAACTCGACGCGGCCATCCCGGAAGGTGACCAGGGCGCGCTCACGCAGCTGGCGCAGGACGCGGTTCAGGTGAAGTGCGGTCAGCCCGAGCGCATCGGCCAGCAGGTACTGGTTCAGCGGGCAAGCATAGCCGCCCTCGGAGGCGAGCCCCGCCAGCTGCAGGCGCAAACCCAGCTCGAGCAGGAGATGCGCGGTGCCCACCAGCGCGCTGCGGCGGCCGATGTTGACCAGATGCTCAACCGCCAGAGGATCGCCGCGCCCAAGCGCGGCAGCTGCTGAAAGGTGTCGGTCATCGTGGCCGCCGAAACCTCGGCGACGACAATGTCGCTGACGGCGGCGAAGGCATGGTCCGAGGTGCGCAGGAGCACGCTGCGCGGGCCATGATGTCGCCGGGAATCGAGAAGTTGATCACCTGCCGCCCACCATCGGGCAGCATCTTGTAGGCGCAGGCCCAGCCCTTTTGCAGGATGAACGCATGGTGCCCCTCCTGGCGCTCGTGGACGATTTCGGTCTGCGCCGGGATCGCGCGGTGCCGCGCCTCGATTCTGGCCAAGCTTGCCAGCTCGCCCTGGCTCAACGTCAGGAATTGGTTCAGCTTTTGGACCAGGGCGCTTGGGGTCGCTGCGCTGGCGCGTCGTCCTCGACAAGATGCGGCAGAGACCGTGAGCCCGCGACCATGAATTGCGAAAAAGGCGCAACGCGGCTTGTGGCGCTACTCTAGATTAGTCCGGTGCCACCCTCAAACGCATAGTCTGCAAGTCCTTGCCGCCATCAGCGAGGCCGCGATGATTTCCAATTCGCCAAATCCGCTGACAGAAGGACCCTAGACCATGAGCAGTGTTTCTGATGCGGCTGGACATGCAGCCCTCGCCATCTGCGAATCGATGCTGCTGTCGCTCACCGACAACAACGTCATCGACGATGCCGAAGCCAGGTCGATCCTGACTGATGCCGCCCTGGCCCATCGCAATGCCATGGCGCTGGCCACGGATGGCGCGGCCCATGACCAAGCCGCGACCTTGATCGAGGCCATCCTCAAGGGCGGCAACTCGGTGCGGCATGGCCAGCTGGCGCCAGCTGGCCGTGCCAGGCCGGATGACACTGAGCCAGCCCCGACCGCGCCGGATCCCATGAGCGAGCGTGCCAGGAG
>CADEGR010000043.1:27236-30269 GCA_902826935.1 uncultured Alphaproteobacteria bacterium
ATCTCCACATCGCCGAGGTCTTCGAGCACGCGAGCGCCTTCGACCTCATCCACAGCCACTACGATTTCATGGCGCTCTGCTACAGCCGGCTGGTCCGTACCCCGCTCCTGACCACCATCCACGGCTTTTCGTCACCCAAGATCATGCCGGCCTATGAGAAATATCGGGACGGCTACTACGTCTCGATCAGCGATGCCGACCGCGCGCCCGGGCTGCGCTACCTGGCGACGGTCTACAACGGGATCGATCTGGCGCTCTATCCGTTCCAGGAGCAGGCCGGGGACGACCTCGTCCTTCTCAGCCGCATCCACCCGGACAAGGGCGTCCACCTCGCCATCGAGGTCGCTCGCAAGAGCGGTCGGCGCCTGCCGGGAGGTTATCCAGGATGGGCTGACCGGCTTCCTGGTGGATGATGCCGACCAGGCGGTCCGGGCGCTCGGCAGGCTGCCCGAAATCGACCGGCGCGCCTGCCGCCGGCGGGTCGAGGCATGCTTCTCCATCGACACCATGGTCGCCGCTTATGAGCGGGTCCAAGCGACGATCTTCGCACTGGAAGAAGCAAAAAAAAACATGGAGGAGCACCATCAAGACCATGAATGAGCAAGGCCATCCTGCCAAGATTGCCTTCGTGGCCGATTATCTGCCGCGCAAATGCGGCATTGCGACCTTCACCAACGATCTGCGCCACGCCGTCGCTGCCCGCGACCCGGCGACGGAATGCAACGTGGTGGCGGTCAATGACCTGCCCGAAGGCTACGCCTATCCGCCGGAGGTGCGGTTCGAGATCCAGGAGCAGCGTCTGCGCGACTATCAGGAGGCGGCGAACTTCCTCCGATTCAACAGCTTCGACGTGGTCTCCCTCCAGCATGAGTTCGGGATCTATGGGGGCAAGTCGGGCAGCCACATTCTGACCCTGCTGCACCACGCCGACCTGCCCGTGGTGACGACCCTGCATACGATCCTCGATGAACCTTGCGCCGAACAGCGCCGGGTGATGGAGGAGATTGTCAGGCGCTCCGACCGGCTGGTCGTGATGACCGAGCGCGACCGCACGCTTCTCCGGCAAGGCGTAGGCGACCTCCGGCACGCTCTGCTATGCCTTCGGCTGCGGCAAGGCCGTGGTCTCGACGCCTTACTGGCACGCCGAGGAGCTGCTGGCCAAAGAGCGCGGCGTGCCCGTGCCGTTCAAGGACAGCGACGCGATTGCCGGCGCCGTGACCGGCCTCCTGAACAACGAGGTGCGGCTCAAGGCGATGGCGGCACGGGCCTACGAGCTGGGCCGCGAGATGATCTCGAACCGAACGGCCCAGCAATATGCGGAATCGTTCCGCAAGGCGCGCGCCGGCCAGAGGCGTCATCTTGGTCCGCGGTTCGCGCTCAAGACGCTGGCCCACCGGCCGATCGAGCTGCCTGACCTCAGGTTGGACCATGTCGAGCAGCTGACCGATTCCGTCGGCATCTTTCAGCATGCGGTCTACGCCATGCCCGACTATGCCGAGGGCTACTGCACCGACGACAATGCGCGGGCGCTCCTGTTGATGGTGCTGATGGAGGGATCAGAGCCGGACACGCCGATCCGCCGGCAGCTCGCGACCCGCTATGCCGCGTTCGTGCAGCACGCCTTCGACCTCGAGGGTCGGCGCTTTCGCAACTTCATGGGCTTCGATCGGCGCTGGCGGGACGAGGTGGGCTCCGAGGACTGCTTCGGCCGCTGTCTTTGGGTGCTGGGCGTCTGCCTCGGACGCTCGAAGCATCGCAGCTTCCAGCAATGGGCGGCCGGCTTGCTCCTGCAGGCGCTGCCCGAGCTGGAGGCGACGCAGTCGCCGCGGACCTGGGCCTTCGGGCTGCTCGGGGTGCACGAGTATCTCGACCAGGCGGGCGGCGATCGCCAGGTCAGCACCGCCAATGACGCGCTCGCAGCAAGGTTGATCGACCTCTACGAGCGGCAGAGCGCGGCCGATTGGCCGTGGTTCGAGCCGGTGTTGAGCTACGACAACGCGAAGCTGCCGCACGCATTGATCGCCAGCGGGCGGCGCGGCGGCGGCCAGCGGCAGCGAGCGCTCCAGCTCGGCCTGAAGACGCTGCGCTGGCTGGTCGCGGAACAGACCCGGGATGGCCGCATCGCGCCGATTGGCTCCAATGGCTTTTTTCGGCAGGGTGGCGCACGGGCCCGCTTCGACCAGCAGCCGATCGAGGCGCAGTCCACCGTCTCGGCCCGCATCGAAGCCTTCGAGGCGACCCACGATCCGTTCTGGCGCGACGAGGCACGCCGCGCCTTCGAGTGGTTTCTCGGCCGTAACGAC
Organism: uncultured Alphaproteobacteria bacterium; assembly: GCA_902826935.1. Classification (GTDB taxonomy): domain Bacteria; phylum Pseudomonadota; class Alphaproteobacteria; order Geminicoccales; family Geminicoccaceae; genus CADEGR01. Next base: position 29,540 of record CADEGR010000043.1, read on the forward strand.
CTCGATCAGCCGCTCTACAATCCATCGTCAGGTGGCTGCTATGACGGCCTGCATTTCGATCGGGTCAACTTCAACCAAGGCGCAGAATCCACATTGGCTTTCTACTTTCGCTAGTAGAAATGACGACGCTGCAGGCATCGAGCGATGCGCTCGATGCTTTAGGATCGGATCGACCAGACGGATCGACCGATCCAAGCATGAATTTCGAACTCATACCGTCATAAGGCTAAAACCAATCCCCATGGATCCCGCTTCCGGCGACACCGTCGGAGCCGACGTGGACGGCAGGTTTCCCGTCCGCCGCTCAGGGTCATATTGGCGCCCTGACAACTCCCGCATGCTGCTCCGGCCGTTTCATCCCGGCAGCGACCAGCCTGCCCGGGACACGATCCAGCGGATCCTGGCCATGCCCGAGTCCGCGGCGGAGGTCGAGCTGCGCCGCGTGATGGCGCATTTCAGCCACGAGCACGCGGACATCGATGCTGTCTTCATCGATCGCTGCCGCCAGCTCAGCCACCTCCTGCCGACCGCGCCACCATCCCACGGCCAATCCCTGCTGATTGGCGCCTATTTCATGAGCGAATACAGTCTGCAATCGGCCTTGTTCAATCCGTCGATCGTTCCGCATCCCGACCAGGCGGGTGTGCCGGCGGACGCGGTGCGGTTCATCATGAGCCTGCGGGCGGTGGGCGAGGGCCATCTGTCGTCGATCGAGTTCCGCGGCGGCAGC
>CADEGR010000044.1:0-5912 GCA_902826935.1 uncultured Alphaproteobacteria bacterium
AGGCGTCGATCACCTCGCCCAGATTATGCGGCGGGATGTTGGTCGCCATGCCGACCGCGATGCCGCCGGCGCCGTTGACCAGCAGGTTCGGGAACTGCGCCGGCAGGACGGTCGGCTCGCGGTCGCTCTCGTCGTAGTTTGGGCGGAAGTCGACCGTGTCCTTGTCGATGTCGCCGAGCAGGCCCTCGGAGGCGACCTGGCGCAGCCGGGCCTCGGTGTAGCGCTCGGCCGCCGGCGGATCGCCGTCCATCGAGCCGAAATTGCCCTGGCCGTCGATCAGCACCAGGCGCATCGAGAAATCCTGGGCCATGCGCACCAGGGCGTCGTAGATCGGCGCGTTGCCATGGGGATGGTACTTGCCCATGACGTCGCCGACGATGCGCGCGCTTTTGCGGGTCGGCCGGTTCCAGTCGTAGCCGCCCTCGCCCATGGCGTAGAGGATGCGCCGATGGACCGGCTTGAGGCCGTCCCGGACATCCGGCAACGCGCGCGACACGATCACGCTCATGGCGTAATCGAGGTAGGAGCGTTGCATCTCCTCCTCGATCGGGACGATTTCGAACGCTTTGGGCGGGCTTGATTCGGCCAAGATGCTCAGGTCCAGCAGTCGATCATGCGGAAGGGTTCGCCGGCAGGCGAACCGAGGCTGCGCAGATCTACCACCGGCACCTTATTGACACAAGTTGTGCGTTGCAACATACAATAGCTGCGCTGCAGCATAAGGTCGCGGCAGCGCGCCTGGAGCCAGGCCAGGCCGCACCTTGGTTAACCAAACCTTCATCAAGCCCTGCTAGCAAGTGGGGCGAGACGGGCGGGCGCGAGGGCGGCACGGCATGGAGCACTGGGACCTGATCGTGATCGGCAGCGGTCCAGCTGGCCGGCGCGGCGCGATCCAGGCGGCGAAGTTCAAGAAATCGGTGCTGGTGATCGAGCAGGGGCGGCGGGTCGGCGGGGTGTCGGTCCACACCGGCACGATCCCGAGCAAGACCTTGCGGGAAACCGTGCTGAACCTGTCCGGCTGGCGCGAGCGCAGCTTCTATGGCCGCGCCTATCGGGTCAAGGCGCAGATCTCGGCGGCCGATCTTCTGGTCCGGCTGCACAAGACGCTCGAGCACGAGGTCGACGTGCTGGAGCACCAGTTCACGCGCAACCGGGTGGCGACGGTCCGTGGCCGGGCGCGGTTCGCCGGCCCGCATCAGCTCGAGGTCACGGCCGAGGATGGCACCACCACCAGCCATGCCGGCGAGCGCATCCTGATCGCCTGCGGCACCAAGCCGTTCCGCCCGGCCGACGTGCCGTTCGATGGCGACACCGTGCTGGATAGCGACGAGATCCTGGATCTGCCGCGCCTGCCGCGCCAGCTGGCGGTGATCGGCGCCGGCGTGATCGGCATCGAATATGCCACCATCTTCAGCGCGCTCGACGTCCAGGTCACCCTGATCGAGCCGCGCGCGACCATGCTGGATTTCGTCGATCGCGAGCTGGTCGGCGAGTTCATGCATGATCTGCGCGATCGCGGCATGGCCTTGCGCTTCGGCAGCCCGGTCCTGCGGATCGAGCGGCACGGCCCGGCCGACTGCACGATCACGCTCGCCAATGGCCGCAGCGTGCATGCCGACATGGTGCTGTTCGCCGCTGGCCGGATGGGCGCGACCGACCAGCTGGACCTGGCTCGCTGCGGCCTGACCGCCGATCACCGCGGCCGGCTCACGGTCGACAAGAGCAGCTGCCAGACGGCGGTGCCGCATATCTATGCCGCGGGCGACGTGATCGGCTTTCCGAGCCTCGCCTCGACCTCGATGGAGCAGGGCCGGATCGCCGCCTGCCATGCCTTCGGCACGAGCGCCCATCCGCCGCCGCAATTCTTCCCCTATGGCATCTACGCCGTGCCCGAGATCTCGCTGGTCGGCCTGACCGAGGAGGAGGTGCAGGCGCAAGGGATCGCCTATGAATGCGGCATCGCCCGGCTGCGCGAGACTTCGCGCGGCCACATCATGGGCCTGCATGCCGGCTTCATGAAGCTGGTGTTCGCGGCCGACAGCCGGCGCCTCCTGGGCGTCCATATCGTAGGCGAAGGCGCGACCGAGCTGATCCATATCGGCCAGGCCGTGCTCAATCTGGGCGGCACCCTCGACTATTTCGTCGAGAACACCTTCAACTACCCGACGCTCGCCGAAGCCTACAAGATCGCCGCCCTGGACGCCTGGAACCGCCTGCCCCGCACCGGCCAGGCAACTGCCCTGGCCGCGGAGTGACCAGCTGAATTGTCCCGAGCATGCGCCGAGCCGCTCGACGCAGCCGCGCGCCGGGCAGGGTGCGGCTGGCGGGCGGCACGGGCCTCGCGTGATGTGCTGGTCACCCTACCGGCAGCGCCCATAGCGGCGGTCGTTGGGGCTAGGCCCGAGCCGGCCCAACGTCGCACAGAGCTGGGCAGCATCCGACAGCGCGCTGCCCGGTGTCGGGATGAGCGCTGGCCGCCGGAGCTTGCTCGGATCCGCCCCTGCACCCGCGGCCGCGCGGTCGCCGGATCTCATCTCGAGCCGAGCCACGGTCAGACGCTCGGCTGCCTGCCATCGCCAGCTGGTATGGCCGCTGGCCGGCGATCGTCGGCCAGGTCGACCGGCGGGCGCGCTGCTGGCCGCATTGCCCTGCTGCAGCAGGGCGCCGGATCGGTCGCAGCTCCTGGCTGCTTTGCGGGTTGGCTGCCGCGGTCCGAGGCGCTTTGCGCCAGGGGCGTCCTCGACGGAGCTGGTTCGATCCCCGTCGGCTGCTCGGCGCAATCCGTGGGGCCCGCGGGTCGAGGTCATCGCCGCAACCTGCGTCACCCGCAGGGACCGAGGCGCCGGCGTCGCAGCCCCGCCAGCGGCCGGTCGAGCATCGCGGCCAGAGCTGGCCACGCCGAGGCGCATCGTCCTCGGCACCGCAGCATCGCTGGTTCGCGCATGGCTCGCCGCCACCGTCGTGAGCCGATGGGGCGACCATGCGCCGCATGCCCATCGGTACGGTCGTTGCACGCTGGCTAGGCGTCCTTCGGCGCCATCGCGGCGTCCGCGCCCGTGGGTCACCGCCGCCGGCGATCTTCGACCGGTCGCCGGCCTCCGACTGGCACGGTCGACCTTGCGCTGACGGCGCCTTGGTCGCGTGATGGCGGCCCCGTGCCTTGGATCGCCAGCGGTTCAACTGGCGCCGCTGAACCGCATGGGCAGGCAATCACTGAAAGAGCTGGCGTCGGGCTGGCATGGCCAATCTTTTGGCTAGAGCATGTTCCGATCATGCGCGGCAGCGGCGAAGTAGTGTTCGCATTCGGCTGGCGTGAGGAGGTCGATGGCGCTCCAGAGGTCGTCGACGGTGCGTGCGGCGATCTTGTTCAGGAATGCTTTGAGCTTCGCGAGGGCAAGGTCGCTCGGGTTGAAGGCCGGGCTGCAGGGCGGCAGGGCACGCTCGATTGCCTGGCGGACGGCGCCGGGCTGGTGAGCCGGCAGATTGTCCATCACCACGATGTCGCCGGGCGAGAGGGTGGGCGCCAGGACCGGTTCGACCGAGGCGAGGCAAGCGGCGCCGGGCATGGCGCCCTCCCGGATCATCGGCGCGGTCTGCAGCCGAAGGGCGCCGACCAAGGTCGGGGTCTTCCAGTGGCCGTGCGGCACGGCTGCCCGGCAGCGTTCGCCGCGCGGAGCCCGACCATCACGCCTGGCCATCTTGGTCGACGCCCCGGCTGCATTGATAAGCACCAGCCGTTCCGGCTCGAGCTCGATCTGGGCGTCGACCCAGGCCGGCCGCGGGCGACGCAGGTCAGGCCGCTGCTGCCGAGGCTTGGCTCTTGGGGCGGGCGCGGCTGTGTTGCGCGTCGATGTCGTGGCGATCGAGCAGACGCGCTTCCGGCCAACCCCTTTGCTCGCCGGCGCGGCCGCCACGGTGAAAGGCTTCGCCGCCGAGCGCCGCGACAGCCCGCCCCCGACTGCCGGTCCATCGAACGAGGTCTCGGCATGCAGGCTGACATCCTTCGCCAGCCCACATTTTGAATCATGGCAGAGATTAAAGGGAATCCCCGGCCGCGGTGGCGTGGCCAGGGAGAACGAGCCGGTCGCTGTGGCGCCGGGTCGGGCAGACTGCCTGGCGCAGCGGCGCACGTGGCTAGAGGCGCGCCGGATTGCGGTCACGCATCGAGCGGTTAGCGGCTGCCAGGGCTGGGTGGCTTCAGTCCCCCTTGAGCGGTGCGGCCGTCGCCGGCGCGACCGCCATGCTGACCTCCAGCTCGCACCGTTGCCAGAGCTCGGGCGCGGCGTCGGCGCGGGGCTGCAGGCGAACGGTGAGCTCGTCCAGCAGCTGCATCGTGACCGTGGTGCCGGCGCCAGGATCCGCGTCCGGGATGACGTAGCGGAAGGCATGGCGGCTGTAGTCGCCTTCGGTGGTCGTGCCGGCCGGGGTGGTGATGCGCTGGCCGCGGATCGAGAAGTGGCGGCCATCCGCGAAGCACCAGTCGCCGTCGATGGCATCGGCCAGCGCGCCGCTCGCCAGGCCGAGATAGGCCATGCCCGACAGGGCCGCTGCGCGCGCTTGCCTGAGCATCGATCCCTCCATCGCTGCGATTCCAGTCTAGCAGAAGCGGCGGGCGCGGCGCGATTTGGTATGGTGCACGGCATGGTCGAGTCGGTTGAGGTTGAAACAACCTTGAGTTTTATAGCCGTTGGCGGTCTAACAGCGCCATGAGCCGCGGCTTGCGCGCCGGCAGCATGGGGGACGACGCCCGCGATGATCGAGTTGACGCTGATCGGCCTCCTGCCGATCCTCATGGCCTTCGAGCTCAACCTGATCGGCATCATCTTTCTGGGCGAGCTGGTGGTGCTGGGTCTCTTGCCGATCATGCTGGCCTTGCGCGGCAGCCGGCTGCGCGACCGCTCGCTCTGGCTGGTGCTGGGCCTGCTGGCGCTCTATTTCACCGCCCAGGTGCTGACCGATGTCGTCCGGCAGACCGCGTTCAACGAGCTGGCGCGCGGCTGGTCGCGGATCCTGCTGTTCGCGGCCAACTTCCTGGTCTTCTACCTGCTCGTGGGCCTCGAGCGCGGCCGCCTCCTGGCGTTTGCCTGGGCATCGGTCCTGGGCGGCCTGCTCTACCAGTTCGTCGGTCCGGAGGCCGAATTCGGCTGGAAAACGGGCTTTGCCAAGCCGGTCACGGTTTCGGTCATCCTCCTGCTGGCGATGCTGCCCATGGCGGCGGCCACCCGCCGGCTGGTCCTGCCGATTGCCCTCCTGCTTCTGGCCGGCCTCAATCTCGCGCTCGACTTCCGCTCGCTCAGCGGCATTCTGACGCTGACCGCCGTGCTGGTGGCGCTGCCCAGCCTGATGCGCAAGCTCGGCTTCGAGCCACGCCCCTTGCCGTGGCGGGCCTTGCTGCCGCTGCTCGGCCTGATGGCCGTGATCACCGCCGGCTCGCTCAAGGTCTATGCCCACTTCGCCGACGCCGGCTGGCTCGGCGAGAAGGCCAAGACCAAGTATGAGGACCAGGCGGCCTTCGGCGATCTCGGCCTGCTCCTGGGCGGCCGCAACGAATGGCTGGCCTCGCTGCCCGCGATCCAGGATCGCCCGTGGCTGGGGCACGGCTCATGGCCGACCAATCCGACCTATGTCCAGGCCCATGCTTTGTCGCTCTGGCGCCTGGGCATCGACCATCGCTACACCCTGGCGCCGACCGACCTGATCCCGACCCATTCCCACCTCCTGGGCGCCTGGGTCGAAGCCGGCATCGGCGGCGCCATCTTCTGGCTCGGCGTCCTGGTGATGACGCTGCGGGCGATCGGCAACCTGGTCGCCTGGCGTGATCCGCTCCGGCCGTACTTCCTCTATCTGCTCGTCCTGTTCCTCTGGGACATGCTGTTCTCGCCGTTCGCCGGCTTCCGCCGCGTCGAGGATGC
>CADEGR010000044.1:6012-11562 GCA_902826935.1 uncultured Alphaproteobacteria bacterium
GGCCAGACGGCGCCGGCCTCCGGCACCTGATCGGGCCAAAAAAAAGCCGGGTCTTTCGACCCGGCGGAGTTCATCAGGGAGGCTTTAACGTCTGGGAGACGTGAGGGCCAAAGACCCTCAAGAACCTCAGGCATCGCGCCCGAGGCGCAAGGCGGGACGAACCCAACCCTGCTGCAGCATCCGACCAACCGGAACGATCAGTCTTATGCTGCAGTGCAGTATATAGCGCGCTGAAGCCGGTTGGCTAGAGGATTCTCCAAGAAATCCCGCAAAGGCTTCGCAACCACGAAAATCTGCGCAAGCAAGAGGTTGCCGCCGGACGAGCGGACAATCGCCGTGAGCGTGGCGCCGCGGCAGCCAGCCACGGCGCCCGATCGCCATGGGGTGCGGCGCAGCAAAGATCGCTTGTCCGCGGGGTTGCGCCGGCCGGACTTTTGCCAGTGCCTGCGCCGGCCCACCCGCTCAGGCGGCGCGCGATTCGGCGTGCAGGCGCTGGCCAAAGCAGATGCTGAAGCCGTTGATGTCCTCGACGATGAATTCCTTCATGCCGTAGAACGTCTCGGCGAGATTGGCGAGGATCGTGACCTTGTCCTTGAGCTGCTCGTACTCGGCGTCGACATCCTCGGTCAGGATGTAGAGCTGCACTTCCTGGCGCTGGCCGGCCGCGGTGGTGTCGCCGGCATTGACCATGAGGTGGACATCGCCGCGCGTGAGCCAGGCCCAGTTCGCGCGCCGCTCGAGGCCAGCGCCGCGGGTGGCCTTGGCGACCTTGAAGCCCAGGCGATCATACCACTCGATCGTCCGCTCCACGTCCGGCACGTTCAGCATCGGCACCATCGCTTGCCACGTCATCTCGGCTTCCCCTTGCAGCAGCCACTGCCAGGATCATGGCCCCGGATCCTTAAGACTTGGTTAAGCCTGGGCGGCCGCGGTGGATGCAACTTGCAACCATGACGAGAACCCGACATAGTCCGCGCTCATGGCCGCCACCCTTCCTCCTGCCCGCTTTCCGCACCACCATCTGCTCGGCATCGAGAGCCTGACGCCGCCCGAGATCAACCTGCTGCTCGATCTCGCGGATGACTTCGTCGAGCATGGCCGGCGCACCGACAAGAAGCTCGGCCATCTGCGCGGCCTGACCCAGATCAACCTGTTCTTCGAGAGCTCGACCCGGACCCGGACCTCGTTCGAGCTGGCCGGCAAGCGCCTGGGCGCCGACGTGGTCAACATGTCGGTCAGCAATTCGGCGATCAAGAAGGGCGAGACCCTGATCGACACGGCCTTGACCCTGAACGCGATGCGGCCGGACGTGCTGGTGGTCCGCCACCCCGACAGCGGCGCCGTGGCGCTGCTTGCCCGACACGTGAACTGCGCGGTGATCAATGGCGGCGACGGCAGCCACGAGCATCCGACCCAGGCGCTCCTGGACGCCTTGACCATCCGCCGCCGGCGCGGCCGGATCGAGGGCCTGCTGGTGGTCATCTGCGGCGACATCCTGCACAGCCGGGTGGCGCGCTCGAACATCCTCCTGATGACCGCGATGGGTGCCAGGGTGCGCCTGGTGGCGCCCAAGACGCTCTTGCCGGCGACGCTTGCGAGCTACGGCGCCGAGCTTTGCCAGGACATGGAGCAAGGGCTGGACGGTGCCGACATCGTGATGATGCTGCGGCTGCAGACCGAGCGCATGCAGGGCAGCTTCGTGCCGTCGGTGCGCGAATACTTCCATCTCTATGGCCTGACCTACGAGAAGCTGGCGCGGGCCAAGCCGGATGCGCTGATCATGCATCCCGGGCCGATGAACCGCGGCGTCGAGATCGACGGCCGGGTCGCCGACGACATCCATCGCAGCGCCATCCTCGACCAGGTCGAGCTCGGCGTCGCGGTGCGCATGGCCTGCCTCGACATCCTGACCCGCAGCTTGCGGAGCGCGCCATGAGCGAGCGCGCCGCGATCATCGGCGCGCGCCTGCTTGATCCGGCGAGCGGGCTGGACACGACCGGCGGCGTGCTCGTGGAGCAGGGCAAGATCGCCGACTGCGGGCCGCGGCTGTTCGCCGACGGGCCGCCGGCCGATGCCCTGGTCCTGGACGCGCGGGGCCGCTGCCTGACCGCCGGGCTGGTCGACATGCGGGTGCTGTTCGGCGAGCCGGGCGCCGAGCACAAGGAGACCTTCGAGAGCGGCACGCTGGCGGCCGCCGCCGGGGGCGTCACCAGCCTCGCCTGCCTGCCCAACACCCAGCCCTGCATCGACGACCCGGCGATGGTCGAGTTCATCGCGCGCCGTGCCCGCCAGGCGCGCCGGGTCAAGGTCTACCCCTATGGCGCCCTGACCAAGGGCTGCGACGGCCGCCAGCTGGCCGAGCTTGCGCTGCTGCGCGAGGCCGGTGCGGTCGGCTTCACCGATGGCGACCGGGCGATCGCGGACAGCCTGGTGATGCGCCGGGCCATGGCCTATGCCAGCATGCTCGGCTGCCGCCTGATCCAGCATCCCGAGGATCCGGCATTGGCCCGCGGCGGGGTCATGAACGACGGCGCGATCGCGGCCCGGCTTGGTCTCGCGGGCATTCCGGCCGAGGCCGAGGTGATCATGGTCGAGCGCGATCTGCGCCTGGCCGAGGCGACCGGCGCCTTGTACCACGCCGCCCATGTCTCGACCGCGGCCGCGGTGGCAGCGTTGCGCCAGGCCAAGGCGCGCGGCCTGCCGGTCAGCTGCGATACCGCGCCCCACTATTTCGCCTTGAACGAGCTCGAGGTCGAAGGCTACCGCACCTTCGCCAAGGTCTCGCCGCCCTTGCGCTCCGAGCTGGATCGCCAGGCGATCGTCGAAGGGCTGGCGGATGGCACGATCGATGCGATCGCCTCCGATCACCGGCCGCAGGATCAGGACAGCAAGCGGCTGCCCTTCGCCCAGGCCGAGTTCGGCGTGGTCGGCGTCGAGACCCTGCTGGCGATCAGCCTGGAGCTGGTCCATCGCGGCCATCTCACGCTCCTGCAGCTGCTCGACCGGCTGAGCCGGAAGCCGGCGGAGCTGTTGGGCCTGCCGGCCGGCCAGCTGCGGCCGGGTGCCGCCGCCGACCTGGTCCTGTTCGACCCCGACCAGCCCGGCCGGATCCGCCCGGAGGATCTGCACAGCCTCTCCCGCAACACGGCCTTCGAGGGGCGGCCGTGCCAGGGCCGGGTGCTCTGGACCATGGTCGACGGCCGCATCATCTACGACGCCGGCCGCCAGCGGCCGATCTGAGCGGGGCGCCCCGGGGAGCTTGGTCGCCCAGGCTGCCGGCTGGTCCAGAGCTGCCCAAGGGCAAGCTCGGTCCGGCGAACCGCGAAGGGCCTGATCAACCCAATCTTCAGCCAAGGCAGCGATCCTGCCCATGGTCCATGCGACCCTGGGAGTCCGCGCGCCGACCAGTCGACTTGCCGATGGGGCGGATTCCCAGGGTCGCATGGACCAGGATGGCTGCGCCAGCATTGGGCCGAGACGTTAAGAGACCGTTCGCAGCGCCGACCAGCGCGGCTGGCGATGACCGCGGCGGCCGGTGGGCCGGCTGGCCAGCTGCGGAGCTGATCGGGTTTGGGCCTTGGGGAACAAGACCCGCTCGCGCCAGGGCTGCGCTACTTCAACCACATGCACCGCTTCCTGCCGGTCACAAGACCCGCTCGCGGCAGGGCCGCGCCCCATGTTAACCCAATCTTCAGCGGGATCGCCGATCCTGTCCGTGGTCCATGCGATCCTGGGAATCTGTGCGCCGATCATTCGACGCGCCCTGTGGGCGGATACCCAGGGTCGCATGGACCGGGAACGCTGCGTCAGCATCGGGCCAAGACCTTGAGAAACGCTTCGCAGCGCCGTCGAACGCAGCGCCGGCGATGACTGCGGCGAAGGTTCGCAACTGCCGACCGGTCGCAGGACCCGATCGGGTTTGGGCCCGAGCCCTCCACGGTGCTATGCCTTGGCCCAACCGACCAGCAGCAGGCGAGGCAGCCATGATCGAACCGCTCGGAGGACCCGCCTATTGGTGGCCGTTCGTGGTCGGCTTCGGCGTCGGCTACCTGGTCGGCTCGATCCCGTTCGGCGTGCTCCTGACCCGCCTCGCCGGCGCCGGCGATTTGCGCCAGATCGGCTCCGGCAATATCGGCGCCACCAACGTGCTGCGCACCGGCCGGCGCGGCCTCGCGCTCCTGACCTTGCTGGCCGACGCCCTCAAGGGCGCGCTGCCGGTGGCGCTCGCCTATCAATGGTTCGGTCCGGACATGGCGGTGGTCGCTGGCCTTGGCGCGGTGCTCGGCCATTGCTTTCCGGTCTGGCTCAAGTTCCAGGGCGGCAAGGGGGTCGCGACCGCGGCCGGCGTGGTCCTGACCCTGACGCCGCTCGCCGGCCTCGCCGCCTTGGCGGTGTTCGCGCTGGCCGTGGCGCTGACCCGCTATGTCTCGCTGGGCTCGATCCTGGCCGCCTGCGCCGCCGCGCCCGCCGCCTACGGCCTGGGCCAGGTCCAGGCGGCCGAGCTGTATGTCGCCTTGGCCCTGATCATCATCGCCAAGCACCACGGCAATATCCGCCGCCTGCTGGCCGGCCGCGAGGCGAAGCTAGGGGCGCGGTGAGCCGGGCGCCAATCGGTCGCAAGGGACGCCGGCGGCCGGCGCGCACGCTGGCGCTTTGCGCGGCCTCAGCCACCGCTGCCGGCGCCGCTGCTGTTGGAACTGCCATGGCCACCGCCCCAATCGCTGCCGTCGCCCGTGCTGCAGACCGGCAGCGAGACAGCCTTGGCCGTCAGAATCAGGACCGTGCGCAGCGGCAATTCGGACCATGCAAGGACGCGCAAGCTCGCCGCTTCGAGGTGCCGCGACGTTGCCTCGGCCTCGACCGAAGCTCCGCACGCCCGGCAGGGGCGCACCATCGGCGCTGGCTCCTGCCAGCCACGATAGTCCTGGCCGGGGAAATCGGCCATGGCACGGTCGAGGACGGCAGAGCCGAGCGCGCCAACGCAGCAATGGTGCGCGAGCTCGCCTCTCCGAGGTTGCTGCGTCGTCGCTTGGCTCCGACCGCGGCTCCGCAGGGCCGGCAAGGGCGCGCCGGCGTGGCCAGCGCCCGCGAGCCACGATCGTCACGGCCAGGCCGTCGGCCAAGGCACGGTCGGGCGGCCGAGCCAAGCGCGCCGACGCAGCGATCGCGCGCGCCGTTTCTTGGCTGAATTGAACCAGTCTTGCCCAACCTTAGGTCACGTCAACCGATTGTTCATCTGCGCCTGCGAGCCTGACCCTGGTCCATGCGACCCTGGGAATCCGGCCCGGCAACTGGGCTGTGACCGACCGGCGGATTGCCAGGCTCGCCCGGACCATGGTCAGGATCGCAGGCATTGGTGACGATTGCCTTAGCCACCTTAGCCGCTGCCGGGCGACCGGGAGGCGGCTTGGTGCGTCAGGCGTGGCGCGCATGACGCCTGGTACGGTCCTTGAAGGACGGTCCTTGGCAGGACCAGGGACGACTTGGCGCCAGCATGCTCATGCCGGCTGCGTTGGCTGCAGGGCAGCATTCATGCACATGCCGGTGACC
>CADEGR010000044.1:11662-15879 GCA_902826935.1 uncultured Alphaproteobacteria bacterium
CACGCCATCACCTTCGGCGCCGACGAGCCGCCCGCCGACCCGGACCTCGCAGCACGCGCCTTGCAGCTTGCGCGCTCCGAGTTCGCCAGGCGGAAGATCGACGTCGGCGAGGGCCTGCAGGCGCTCGTCGTCGATGCGGATACCTTGCAGGCCGGCGTCGAGTATCGGGTGGACGCCGCGGGCCGGGCGCTGGTCGCCGTCAGCCTGCCGCGCGCCGCCGCGAAGCCCTGACGGCCAGGGCCACCCTGCCGGCCGGCGCCAGCGCCTGACCGGGGCTGTGGCAGCGGCGGCTGGCCGATGGCGGCTTGCCGTCCGCGGCTTTTCCCGTAATAGTTGTTTATGTCGTTGATCATGAGGACTAAAGCGCGATGACGCGCGGCTTGAGCGAGGCGGAGCGGCTGGATTGGCTGCAGCTGGCGCGGACCCATGGCATTGGGCCGCGCAGCTGCCTGGAGCTGGTCGCGCGCCATGGCTCGGCGGCGGCGGCGCTCGCGGCCTTGCCGCAGCTGGCGGCGCGGGCCGGGCGGGCGGACGGCTTCCGGGCCTGGCCGCGTCCCTCGGCGGCCGCCGAGCTGGCCGGGCTGGCGGCGCGCGGGGCGAGCCTGATCGTGCATGGCGAGCCTGCCTACCCCAGCCAGCTGGCGGCGATCGGCGATGCGCCGCCGCTGCTCACGGTCGAGGGTGATCCGGCCCTGCTCAGCCAGCCGGCGATCGCCCTGATCGGCGCCCGCAATGCCAGCGGCAATGGCCGCAGCCTGGCCCATGCGCTGGCGAAGTCGCTGGCGGGGCAGGGGCTGGTGGTGGTCTCGGGCCTGGCCCGCGGGATCGACACCGCGGCCCATGAAGGCGCGCTCGCCGCCGGCGGCGCCACGGTGGCGGTGATCGCGGCCGGCATCGACATCGCCTATCCGAGCGAGAATGGCGAGCTGATGGCGCGGATCGCGGCCACCGGCGCGGTCGTGACCGAGCGGCCGCTCGCCGCCGTGCCCCAGGCCCGCCATTTCCCGCGCCGCAACCGGCTGATCTCCGGCTTGAGCCTGGGCGTGGTGGTGATCGAGGCGGCCCCGCAATCGGGCTCGCTGATCACGGCGCGCCTGGCGGCCGAGCAGGGCCGCGAGGTCATGGCGGTGCCGGGCAGCCCGCTCGACCCGCGCCATCGCGGCACCAACCAGCTGCTCCGCGATGGTGCCACCCTGGTCGAGACCGCCGAGGATATCCTGCAGGCGCTGAACCTGAATGCGGCAGCCAAGGCTCGGCCGGCGGTGCCGGTCAAGGCCAGGCCGACCGCCAGCCGGCCTACCCCGAGGGCGGGGCCGCCGGCCGCCGCGCCGCCAGCGGCCATGTCCATGCCGAGCGCCTCGGACCTGCAAAGCTGGCTGTGCGAGCGCCTCGGGCCGGAACCGCTGCTGGTTGACGAACTGGTCCGGCAGTGCCATGCAACCGGGTCCGCGTTGCAGGCGGCATTGCTGGAGCTGGAGCTGGCGGGCCGGCTGGAGCGCCATCCCGGCAACCGGGTTTCGCTTGCATGCGGCTGATGCGGTCACATATCAGTGGACGCCGAGCGTGGCTGGCCTTGTGGGCGCACCAACGGGCAGGATCGTCATAGTCGCATGGATGTAGTTGTCGTCGAATCGCCGACCAAGGCCAAGACCATCAACAAGTACTTGGGGTCGGGCTACACCGTGCTGTCGAGCTACGGCCATGTCCGCGACCTGCCGGAGAAGGACGGCTCGGTCCTGCCGGACGAGGACTTCCGGATGATCTACGAGCCGCTCGCCGACAAGCGGCAGCGGATCGCCGACATCGCCAAGGCGCTGCGCGCGGCCGATCATCTCTACCTCGCCACCGACCCGGATCGCGAAGGCGAGGCGATCTCCTGGCATTTGCTGGCGGCGCTCAAGGATCAGGGCGTGATCAAGGGCGTCGACGTCAAGCGGGTGGTGTTCCACGAGATCACCAAGCGCGCAGTTCTGGAGGCGATGCAGCATCCGCGCGACCTCGATGTCGGCCTGATCGACGCCTACCAGGCGCGCCGGGCGCTCGACTACCTGGTCGGCTTCACGCTCTCGCCGGTGCTGTGGCGCAAGCTCCAGGGCTCGCGCTCGGCCGGCCGGGTCCAATCGGTGGCGCTGCGCCTGATCTGCGAGCGCGAAGCCGAGATCGACGCCTTCCTGCCGCGCGAATATTGGAGCATCGAGGCGGCCTTCACGACGCCGCGCGACGAAACCTTCACGGCCCGCCTTGCCCGGCTCGACGGCAAGAAGCTGGACCGCTTCGATCTCGCCAACGAAGCCGCCGCCAAGCGCGCCCTCGACCTGATCGAGAGCCGCGAGTTCGCGGTCGAGAACCTCGAGAAGAAGCAGGTCCAGCGCAACCCGGCGCCGCCGTTCGCGACCTCGACCCTGCAGCAGGAGGCCTCGCGCAAGCTGGGCTTTGGCGCATCGCGCACCATGCGCACCGCCCAGCGCCTGTTCGAGGGCGCCAACGTCGATGGCGAGACCGTCGGCCTGATCACCTATATGCGGACCGACAGCGTGCAGCTGTCGAGCGAGGCGCTGGCCGCCTGCCGCAAGCAGATCGCTGGCATGTATGGCGAGCGCTTCCTGCCGGCCAATCCGCGCTTGTACAAGACCAAGACCAAGAATGCCCAGGAAGCCCACGAGGCGATCCGGCCGACCGATCTCGGCCGCACGCCGGACCGGGTCGCGCGCTTCCTCGACGACGATCAGCGCCGGCTCTACGAGCTGATCTGGAAGCGGACCATGGCCAGCCAGATGGCGAGCGCCGTGCTCGACCGCGTGGTCGTGGACATCGCCGCGCCGGACGATGCGGTCGGCTTTCGGGCCACCGGCCAGACCGTGACCTTCCCGGGCTTCCTCAAGATCTACCAGGAGGGCCGGGACGATCCGGCCCAGGACGAGGACGAGGGCGATCGCATGCTGCCGGTGATGGCGCCGGGCGATCCGCTCGCCCGCGGCGCGGTCATGCCGCGCCAGCATTTCACCGAGCCGCCGCCGCGCTTCAGCGAGGCGAGCCTGGTCAAGCAGCTGGAAGAGCTGGGCATCGGCCGGCCCTCGACCTATGCCAGCATCATCTCGGTCCTGCAGGACCGCAGCTATGTCCGCCTGGAGAACCGGCGCTTCGTGCCGGAGGATCGCGGCAAGCTGGTCAACGGCTTCCTGGTCGCGTTCTTCGACCGCTATGTCCAGCCGGGCTTTACCGCGGCGCTGGAGGGCCGGCTGGACGACGTCGCGGCCGGCACGCTGGAATGGAAGCAGGTCCTGCGCGAGTTCTGGCCGCCGTTCAACGGGGTCGTCGACGAGGTCAAGGAGCGCCGGGTCGCCGAGGTCATCGACGCGCTGAACGAGCTGCTCGGGCCGCAGCTGTTTCCGCCGCGGCCCGATGGCGCCGATGCCAGGCTCTGCCCGCTCTGCCAGGCCGGCCGGATCAGCCTCAAGCTCGGCCGCTACGGCGCCTTCATCGGCTGCTCGAACTACCCGGAGTGCCGCTTCACCCGCAAGCTCGACGTCAAGGCCGAGGCCAATGGCCAGGGCGAGCTGCAGGAGCGGCTGATCGGGATCGATCCGGCCAGCCAGGAAGAGGTCTTTCTCAAGCGCGGGCCGTATGGCCCCTATGTCCAGCGCGGCCAGGGCGAGGCGCTCCGCCGCTCATCCTTGCCGCCGGGCCTGGAGCCGGACGATCTGACCCTGGAGCTGGCGCTGGCCCTCCTGGCGCTGCCGCGCGAGATCGGCAGGCATCCGGAGACCGGCCAGGTGATCGAGGCGGGGATCAACCGCTACGGCCCCTATATCAAGCATGACCGCTTCGTCCGCCTGGGCGCCGACGACGACGTGCTGACGATCGGCATGAACCGGGCGATCGCGCTCCTGGCCGAGGCCGGCAGCAAGGGCCGGCCCGCCGTGCGCACCTTGCGTGATCTGGGCGCCCACCCAGCCGACGGCCAGCCGGTGACCTTGCACCAGGGCCGCTATGGTCCCTATGTGAAGCATGGCAAGGTCAACGCCAGCCTGGTCAAGTCGCAGACCGCCGAGAGCCTGACCCTGGACGAGGCGGTCGCGATGCTGGCGGCCAAGGCGGCCAAGGATGGCGGCGGCAAGCCGCGCAAAGGCGCCAAGGGCGGCAAGGCGGCCGGCAAGACCACGGCCCGCGCGCCGGCTGCGAAGGCGCCGGGTGCTAAGGCCCCGGTTGCGAAGGCC
>CADEGR010000044.1:15979-19506 GCA_902826935.1 uncultured Alphaproteobacteria bacterium
AGCCCGGCGAGATGGTCCTGGTCGAGCGCCTGCCCGGGGCCAGCCTTGGGGCTGGCCAGGTCCGGGTGGTCGAGCGGCTGGGGCGGCCGGACGATCCGGCCGCGATTTCGCTCCTGGTCGCCCACGCCCAGGGCCTGCCTTTGGCGTTTCCCGCCGAGGCCGAGGAGCAGGCGGCCGATGCCCGGCCGGCGCCCCTCGGCAAGCGCGCCGATCTGCGCGCCCTGCCGCTGGTCACGATCGACGGCGCCGATGCCCGCGACTTCGACGATGCGGTGTTCGCCGTCCCCGATGAGCACCCCGGCAATCCCGGCGGCTGGCGGATCACGGTCGCGATCGCCGATGTCGCGCACTACGTCCGGCCGGGCGATCCACTCGATCGGGAGGCGCGCCGGCGCGGCAATTCGGTGTATTTCCCCGACCGCGTGCTGCCGATGCTCCCGGAAGCGCTCTCGAACGGCCTGTGCTCGCTCAAGCCGGCCGAGGAGCGGGCCTGCCTGGCGGTCCATATCCGGCTCGACCGGCAGGGCCAGAAGCTCGACCACCACTTCGAGCGGGCGCTGATGCGCTCGGCCGCGCGGCTGACCTACGAGCAGGTCCAGGCCGCCCGGGACGGGGCCCCGGACGCGCTGACCGGGCCCCTGCTGGCGCCGGTCATCCAGCCGCTCTATGGCGCTTACGAGGCGCTGCTGCGCGCCCGCCAGCAGCGCGGCACGCTCGATCTCGATCTGCCCGAGCTGCAGCTGGAGCTGGCGCCCGATAGCCGGCCGCTGGCGGTCCGCCGCCGGCCGCGCCTCGACGCCCATCGGCTGATCGAGGAGTTCATGATCGCCGCCAATGTCGCCGCCGCGGAGACCCTGGAGCAGCGGGCGACCCCTTGCATGTACCGGATCCACGACCGGCCGGACGCGGTCAAGCTGGAGGGGCTGGGCCAGCTGCTGCAGCAGCTGGGGCTGGTCGAGCGGCCGGGCCGCCTGGCCCAGCCCAAGGACCTGATGCGCCTGCTGGAGCGGCTGCGCGAGCATCCGCTGGCCCACGTGGTCAGCACGCTCTTGCTGCGCGCCCAGAGCCAGGCGGTCTACAGCCCGGCCAATATCGGCCATTACGGCCTCAATCTTGGCCGCTACGCCCATTTCACCTCGCCGATCCGGCGCTATGCCGATCTTCTGGTGCACCGCGCCCTGATTCGGGCGCTGCGCTTGGGCGAGGGTGGCCTGCCCGAGCAGCAGGACCAGGCGGCGCTGCATGATCTGGGCGGCCAGCTCTCGCGCGCCGAGCGCCGGGCGATGGAGGCCGAGCGCAAGGCGCGCGCCCGGTTCGTGGCGCTGCTGCTGGCCGATCGGGTGGGGACGGTGATGCCGGCCACGGTCACCAGCGTGCAGCGCTTTGGCCTGTTCGTGCAGCTGACCGACAGCCTGGCCGAGGCGCTGGTGCCGGCCTCCAGCCTCGGCGCCGGCCGGCTGGAGCTGACCGCGGATGGCCATCGCCTGATCGATCGGCGCGACGGCCGGGCCTGGTCGATCGGCGATCGGGTCGAGCTGGAGCTGACCGAGGTCGATCTGGCGACCGGCCAGATCGCCGGCCGGCTGGTCGGCCATACACCAGGACCGGTCGCGCTGCACCGGCCGGCCATGCGGCCGCGCGCCAGCCATCGGCCGCACCGGCGCCGAGGCTGAGCCGGACCAGCTGCGAGGGCCTGGCGGCCGGCGCGGCCGGCCGAGCCTTGACAGCGCCGCCGCCCTCCTTATCTTCACCGCCAGTCGCGCAAGGGATGCAAGCCATGGCCAAACCCGCCACCGTGCTGATCAAGCTGGTCAGCTCCGCCGGCACCGGGACGTTCTACACCACCAAGAAGAATCCGCGCAAAAGCACCGAGAAGCTGGTGCTGCGCAAATACGACCCGAAGCTGCGCAAGCATGTCGAGTTCAAGGAATCCAAGATCAAATAGCCAGGATCGGCGGATTCGCTTGCAAAGAAGGGCCCTTGCGGCCCTTTTTTGATGTCCGGTCATTCGCCTTGCAGGCGATAGGTGTTAACTGTATCTACATCATAAGGGGATAAATACCGGCGCCAGCGAGGGATTGCGCGCGCTGCGTGCGGCGGCACGGCGGTCCTGGATTGGCTTGACCGAAAGGAGACAGGTGCATGTCGTCGTCGTTCCGCCTCTGCGCCCCACGCGGCTGCATCGGTGCGGCGCTGCTGGCCGCCGGCTTGTGCCTGACGGCGCCCGCCGGCTTGCAGGCCGCAGTGGGCGAGGGCCAGGACGTCCTGCTGCCGGCCACCCCCTTGTTCCTGAAGGATGGTCGCCTGGCGCGGGTTTCGGTCCATGTCGTGCCGTTCGGCCATGACGCGGCCAGCCTGACCGGCCCGGCCGCCAGCAAGCTCAAGGCGCTGACCCAGGCGATCGCCACCGATTGCTTCCTGAGTGCCCAGGTCATCGGCCAGGTCGATGCCGAGGAGGCGGCCGCGCGCGCCACCCTGGACGCCCATCGTCTGGCTCGCGCCCGCGCCGATGCGGTGCAGGCGGCCCTGGTCGCCGGCGGCCTGGATGCCGAGGCGACCGCCAGCGTCTGGGACTGGAAGTTCCTGCAGAAATCGGCGCAAGCCACGGTCTGGGTGTTCCGGCTGGCGCCGGGCGAGGATTGCGAGGAGCCGGCCGGCGCGGGCGATACGCCGGTCGCGGCGATCGAGCCTGCGACCAAGCCGGTGCCGGCCACCCGGCCCAAGCCGGCGCCGGCCGTGGCGGCAGCGCCCGCGCCAGCGGTGACGGCGAAGCCAGCCAAGGTGGCCGCGGCCACGCCGGCCCCGGTGACGCCGCCCGCGGCCCCGGCCACGCCGCTCGCCACACCCTCGACCACCGCCAAGGCGGCCCGGGAGGCAGCGCCCGCAGCCATGGTGGACGCCGCCCCGACCGGCAAGGTTTCGCCGGAGGCGGCCCTGGCCGCCGTGGTGGCCAGCGGCTCCGGTGCCAGCGTGACCCAGCCCTTGCCGCCCCGGCAGGCTGCCCGGCCAAGCGCGCCGGTCGCACCGCCGGCGCTGGCCAAGCCCGCCACACCGAGCCCGGCCGTGCAATCCGCAACCCTGGTGCCCGCCGGGCCAAGCCAGGCCACGCCGACGAAGGCGCCCGTCGCGGCCGCTGCGCCGTCCGCTGACGCGCCGGTGATCCTGCCAGCCAATGCCCCAGCCGAGCCGGGCGCGGTGGCCGCCCATGGCGAGGCTGGCGTCACCATCGTGTTCCCGAACAACAGCAGCTATTTCCCGCCCGGCACCCGTGCTGCCCTGCAGCAGCTGGTCGAAGGCTTGGCGCCCGAGGCGACCTACCAGCTGCGCCTGGTGGCCAGCGTCGGCAGCGCCGACCAGGTCAGCGGCGCCCCTTCGAACGAGGAGGCGGCCCGCTACAACCAGTGGCTGGCCGAGCGCCGGATGGACCGGGTCAAGACCTGGCTCGAGCAGCATTCCGGCAGCAGCAAGCTGCAGATCGAGCGCAGCCTGCGCAAGGACGAAAGCCGCCAGGTCCAGGTCCAGCTCGT
>CADEGR010000044.1:19606-30139 GCA_902826935.1 uncultured Alphaproteobacteria bacterium
GGCTTTAGCTGAGATCGCTGGTCAAGGCGAATGGCTGGAAGTCGCGGGCAGCGCCCGCTTGCGGCGCTGTCTCGCGATAGGTGCTGCTTTGCATTTCGTGCAGCCGGCTGACCGTGCGCTGGAACTCGAACGCGCCGTCGCCCTCGGGATAGAGCTGCTCGGGCGGCACGGCGGCGCTCACGATCAGATTGATCCGGCAGTCATAGAGCACGTCGACCAAGGTCATGAAGCGGCGTGCCTCGTTGCGCATGGCGGCGGCGAAGCGCGGCACGCCCTCGATGATCAGCGTATGGAAGCGCTCGGCCAGGGCCAGATAGTCAGCAGCGCCCAATGGCTGCTCGCACAGCTCGGCAAAGCCGAACCAGGCCACGCCATGGGCGGCCTTCGGCACTGGCAGCTTGCGGGTGCCCACCGCCAGCTCGGCCGGCGCGCCGGTGCTGTCATCGGTCAGCAAGGCAAAGGCCTGCTGCAGCTTAGCCTGGGTGTCCGCGTCCAGCGGCTGATGGTAGACTGGCAGGTCGCGCAGCCTGGCCATGCGGTAGTCCCGCGGCCCCGCCACCCTGACGACCTCGAGATGTTTCAGGATCAGCTCGATCGTGGGCAGGAACCGCTCCCGGTTGAGGCCGCCCTCGTAGAGCTGGCCTGGCGGGGTGTTGGACGTCGCGACCATCACCACGCCGGCTTTGAACAGGCCCTCAAGCAGGCGACCCAGGATCATGGCGTCGGCGATGTTCTGGACCTGGAGCTCGTCGAAGCAGAGGAGGCGAGCTTCGGCGGCGATGCTGGCCGCGATCTTGTCGATCGCGGTGCTGCCGGCATCCGTCTGCCGGCGCTGCTCCGCCAGGCGCCGATGGACCTCGAGCATGAACTCGTGGAAGTGCACGCGGCGCTTGGCTGCCAGCGGTGCCGTCTCGAACAGCCAGCCCATCAGCATCGACTTGCCGCGCCCGACCGGTCCATGCAGGTACAAGCCGCGGCGGGGCGCCGGCGCCGGCCGGCCGCCGAGGCCGAGCTTGGCCAGCAGGCCCGGCGGCCGGGCAGACGGGGGCTCCGCCTCCGCCAACAAGCCATGCAGCTGCTGCAGCCGTTCGACCGCCGCCTGCTGGGCCGCGTCCGGCTCCAGCGTGCCAGCGGCGACCGCCGCTTGATAGCGACCGAGCGGATCGGCGGGCGTGGATTGGGTCTGAGCCATGGCCGGCGCAGACCTAGCGGATCGAGCGCAGGCTCGCCAGGGGCCAGATCGCCGCTATTTCAGCCGCCACCTCCGGCTGCGCCGATCACCTGACCGAGCAGGACGCTGGGCGACCGACCAGCCCTAATCCTCATCGACCGCGAAGCCCTGGCGATCCGGCTGCAGCGTGAAGCGGCCGGCGCGCACGGCCGCCAGCCAGCCGGCCGTGCGCATCAGGCCGCCAAAGGGAAAGACATGGAGCCGCTCGATCCGGCTGTCACGATCCGCCGCGAGCCCGGCCGCCAAGGCCGCGATCATGCCATCCGGGTAGGTCGTCCGGGTCAGCTGCAGCAGGCTGCCCGGCTGCCGGGTGAGAAAGCGCAGCGAGTTGCCGACACCGCACAAACGGCCGTAGTTCAAGAGCGTCTTGAGGCTGGCCGGGCCGGCGATGCCGACATGGATCGGCAAGGGGTTGCCCTCGGCCCGCAAGCGCCGTTCCCAAGCGAGGATCGCCGCCGGGTCGAACAGGAACTGGGTGACCAGGCGACCAGCGGCGCCGCGTGCGGTCGCGGCCTGCCATTTCTGGTCGTGGCGCGCCATCTCGGCCGGCGGCGGCGGTGCTGGCTGGCCTTCGGGATGGCCGGCGACGCTGATCACGCGGATGCCGTGCGCCTCGAGCAGGCCCGTCCGAAGCAGGGCCAGCGTGCCGGCAAAGGCGCCCCGTGGCCGCTCGCCGCTGCCACCGATCACCAGGATCTGGTCGACCTCGACCGCCTGCAGCGCCGCAAGGAACGCCGCGAGCTCGGCCTCGTCCAGGATCGTGCGGGCCGGGCAGTGGGGCACCGGGGTCAGCCCGGCCGCCCGGATCTCGGCCGCGGTCCGCGCCACCTCGGCCCAAGCCTCGCCCGGCAGGAAGGCGATGTAGACCCTGGTCCCGCGCGGCAGCAGCTGGCTGACCTCGGGCTGCTTGGCCCAGGTCTTGGGCGTCACCTCGATCGAGCAATCGGCGACCAGCTCCATGATCCGCTGCTTGAGCGGCCGCGCGGCGGGCGCCGCCGGTGGCTGATCGTCGATGAGCCGGGGATGATACATGACCGCTTCTCCACGTCGCGGCGGCGGGCCGTCTTGCATGCTGCTGGCAGTGTCGCCCGCGCTGCTTCGCGACAGCCACGTGGTAGCGACCCTGCGTTGCGCCGCTGCGACATGGCGTCCTGCTGCGGTGGCAAGTTCACCGAAGATTAACCTTGTTGGGGTCTCCTGCTGGCTGGTTGGAAGCGTGCCACGGAGGCAAGGCATGGCCGGACGAGAAGCGCGGCGCTTGGGGTTGTGCCAGGTGACCCTTGGCGCGCTGGTGGCGTTCTGGCTGGCAAGCTGTCAGATGCCAAGCCGTCCTTCGCTGCTGGCACCGTCGGTGCCCGGCTGGCGGGTCGTGGAACGCTGGGGCGATGCGCGTCAGCAGATCGATCCCGCCGCTTGGGCGCCGCTCGAGGCCGGCGACGCGGCGCCGCTCGGGCGCCTGCTCGCGACCGGGCATGGCAGCCGTCTGCTCCTGGCCGAGGATGGCGTGCAGCTGCTAGCTGGACCGGATTCCGCCTTCGTCCTGGCCGCTCCGGCAGCGGCGAAAGAGATCCGGCAGTCCAGCGGCTGGTTGCGCTACCGCGTCGCCACCGGGGCGGCGCCGGTTCGGATCACGACGCCAACGATCGCGGTCCAGGTGGCGCGGGCGACGCTTGCCATCCAGATTGGCGCCGCGGGCACCGATATCGAGGTCGAGAGCGGCGAAGCCAGCATCCAGTCCGCGGATGGCCACCACGCCATCACCCTGCGGCCGGGTCAGGCTGCCCGCGCCAATGCGACGGCGGCAGCGCCGCTCGCCCTCCGCCATTTCGCCGGCGGTCCATTCATGCCGCTCGAACCGGTGATCCTACCGGCCATGCGGCCGGCGGCGTCGGTGGCATCGTCCAGCCGATGGCCGGCACCCGCGCCGACCGCGCCAGCCCCGAATGCGCCCGCGGCCGTTGGCAGCGCGCCGAATGAGAGTCCGAGCCCCGCGATCGCATCGACGAGCGCTGCCCAAACGCCAAGCCGCCCTGGCGATAGCCAAGCCGTCGGGGCGGAACTTGGCGGCCCCATCGACGCTCCCCATCCCGGCCAGCTGGCAGCGCCCTCAGCTAGCGGCGCCGCAGCGACGGCCTGGCCGTCCGACCGAGCGGGCCCGCCACTCGCCAGTTTCGAGGGCAGGCCGCTTGAGCTACCTGACACCGGCGAGGATGCCATGCTGGGCCAGGTGGCAGGCGCGGCGCCCCAGCAGCCGATGACGTCCCGCGGTGCCGGATCGCAGGCGCATGGTCGGCGATCTTTGGCTGCTCCGGCCACTCGCCCGGTCGACGCCGTGCGCGGACCAATCCCGCTGATGCCCGCCGCGGCCGCCGCCCCGGCTGATCCCGCGCTGGTCGGCACCGGCGCCAACCGAGTCCGGGCGGCCAAGTCGGCGGGGCTTTTGTCGCCCAGGCGACCCGCCGAATCTGGCGGGCTCCAGGATCATGCGGCAAGCCCGAGCCGCACCGCGTACCGCTCGGCGGCTCGTGAAAATCCGGAAGCGAGCGTGGCGGCGCCCATGGCTGCCGCTGACCTCAATCGGCGCAAGGCTGGCAATGCGGTGGCTGGCGGGCCTGCCGAGATCGGCGGGCACGAGGCCCGAGCCCGACGGCCGGTTCAGCCAGGACTGCCAGCAACAGCCGCCGGCTCCGATCGGGTGCCGGCCGGATGGTCTGGCCCAGCCGCGTCAGACGCGGACCGCCGCGGACCATGGCCGCAGGCGCGTGGTCCGATCGCGCTGGGACCTTTCGGGGCGGCCGACCGTGCCGATCCAATGCCGTCCGACCCTAGGGCCGACGCTCGATCGAAGCGGACAAACCGTGACATCATCGTGCAGCGCCAGCCAGCCGACAGCGGTGAGCCACGGGCACAGCCGCGTGGACCGGTGCCGCTGGGTCCGGTTGGCGTCATCGGCCGCGGCATTGCGGCGCCGGCCGAGCGCCAGGCGGGCGTTGGACAGGATGGTGGCAAGAGTCACGGGGCGGTCCAGGCATGGCCGGCCGACGACGGCCAGCCATTGGCAGGTGCTCCGGCCGAACAATCCCCCTGGGCCGACGGCGGCGCCGATGGCGCAAGCACGGGGCTGCCGGCCGCGGCCGGTGGCATCGCCCTGGGTGGCGCATGGCTGCGGCCGACCGCGCCCGATGCCGCTGGTTCGGATCACCAGCTGGAGCTGTCCCCATCGGCGGATCGCTGGTAGCCGGATGAGCGGTGGCATCGCGCCGCCGGACAGGCTGCCGGCCGCTGACGGCTTCGCAACGACGCCAAGGGGCGAATTGCTGCGCGCGTGGTGCCGATCAGCTCGTTCGCCGGCATCGCACAGGGACCATCGCCTGGGTTGCTCCTGCGTCGACGGTGTTCGCAAAGGCCTTCGCCAACCCGGTCGACAGGTGCTGCGAATGGCGGCCCGGGCGATGGCAAGGGTAGCCGTGGATCGCCCATTGCCGGCATGCGATCAAGTTCACGCGCTGTTGCCACTTGGCTGCGCGGCATGAATTGGTCATGCGCCGTGCAACCAAAGGCGTAGGCATCGCCGGCTGATGGCTGCTCCCGGCCGCGAGGCGTCGTGCGCGCGCGTTGGATCGGGAGGCGCTTGCGACCAGCAACACCAGCGCTGACCGCATCGTTGGTCGCGAGCTGCCCATGCGGACGTTGCTCAGCTGTTTGGTGGCCAGCGTGCCGTTGCTTCGCTTGACCCTTGCCTCATGGCCATACACCCGTCGATCTGACATGAGGCGTCCTCGAGCCAGCCGACCCCTAGTCAAGCTTAACCGAGCGATGCCGATTTGAGTCGAACGGAACCGATCCGAAGCAAGCCGAGCCGAACCAAGCCGAACCAGGCTGACCGAGCAACGCCCACCTTGGCCAGACCGAGCCATCCAAACCAAACCAAGCCAACGCGGGCCCAGCGTGGTCAGGCCGAGCAGGGCCAACCTTGGGCAAGCGGAGGTGGCCGGGCGTCGGTTGGCGCCTGCACGGGAAGTGGAAGCTCTCCGTCTGCTGGCGTGGCCCGCTGGTGGCAGATAACGCTCTAGGCGTGGTCGGCAGCTCGTGTCATCGTGGCGCCATGGTCAGGTCTTCTGCGGCCGGCCAAGGGAGGCGCCAGGATGCTCGTCGACATGCCGCATCGCCGCGGGTTCGACTGCTCGAGGGCCGGCGCTGGCGGCGTGGCGGCGGAGGGTTTGGGCGCCGTGCGAGCGCGGGCGGTGCGGTGATGCGGCGCAGCGTGGCGCCGTTTCGGGCCGATCATGTCGGCAGCCTGTTGCGGCCGAAGGCGCTCAGGGCGGCCCGGGCCGAGCGCGCCGCGGGCCGGCTGGCGCCCGAGGCGCTGCGGGCCGCCGAGGACCGCGCGATTCTGGCGGCGCTGGCCAAGCAGCAGGCGCTTGGCCTGCAGGCGGCGACCGATGGCGAGTTCCGGCGCGCCTGGTGGCATTTCGACTTTCTCTGGGGCCTGCAGGGGGTCGAGCGGGTCGAGACCGGGCAGGGCATCCAGTTCGCCGGGGTCACGACCAAGGCGGAAGCCGCGAGGGTCTGCGGCCCGATCGGGTTTGCCGGCCATCCGATGCTCGAGCATTTCAAGTTCGTGCGGGCCAGCACGCCATTGGTCGCCAAGATGACGCTGCCGTCGCCCAGCGTCCTGCATTTCCGCGGCGGCCGCAACGCGGTGCCGGCGAGCGTCTATCCGGAGCTGGCGGGGTTCTATGCGGATCTGGGCCAGGCCTACAACCAGGCCTTGCAGGCCTTTGCCGCCGCCGGCTGCCGCTATCTTCAGCTGGACGAGACCAACCTTGCCTATCTGTGCGATCCGGCCCAGCGCCAGATGATCGCCCAGCGCGGCGAGGACCCGGATGCCCTGCCGGCGATCTATGCCGGCCTGATCAACGCCGCGATTGCCGGCCGCCCGGCCGACATGCGCATCACCATGCATCTCTGCCGCGGCAATTTCCGCTCCAGCTGGATCAGCACGGGCGGCTACGAGCCGGTCGCCGAGCTGCTGTTCAACACCATCGGCGTCGATGGCTACTTCCTGGAATATGACAGCGAACGTGCCGGCGGCTTCGAGCCCTTGCGGCTGGTGCCCAAGGACAAGATCGTGGTGCTGGGCCTGGTCACCTCCAAGACCGGCGCGCTCGAGAGCAAGGACGAGCTCAAGCGGCGCATCGAGGCGGCCAGCCGCCATCTCGATCTGGACCAGCTCTGCCTGAGCCCGCAATGTGGCTTTGCCAGCACCGAGGAGGGCAATCTGCTGACCGAGGACGAGCAATGGGCGAAGCTGGCCCGGATCGTCGAGGTCGCGGACGAGGTCTGGGCCTGAGGCGCCACGGCCGCAAGGGAGGACGGACCGACCAGCGAGCCTGCGACCCACCCGGCCGGCAGCCCCCTCGGCCAAGCGCGCCATTGACCAGCATAGGGACAGGCAGCATGCCAACACGCATCCTTGGATGGCTGATCGGGCTGGTCAGCCTGCTCGCCGGCAGCCCCCTCACGCAGGCCCAGGACTTCGTCCTCAAGGTGCACCAGATGCTGCCGGCGCAGGCGACCATCCCGCACGACTTCATCGAGCCCTGGGTCAAGCGGGTGACCGAGCAATCGGGTGGCCGGCTCAAGTTCGAGCTCTACCCGTCGATGCAGCTGGGCGGCAAGCCGCCCGGCCTGTTCGACCAGGTGCGCGACGGCATCATCGATCTGACCTGGACCTTGCCCGGCTACACGCCCGGCCGGTTCCCCAAGACCGAGGCCTTCGAGCTGCCGTTCATGGTGACCAACGCCCGCGCCACCTCGCAAGCCTTCCAGGAATATTTCGAGCAACATCTTCAGGACGAATATGCCGAGGTCAAGGTGATCGGCGTCCATGTCCACGGGCCGGGCTTGCTGCATATCAAGGGCAGCCCGGTGACCCGGCTCGAGGACCTCCAGGGCAAGAAGCTGCGCGGGCCGACCCGGGTGACCAACATGCTGCTGGAGCGGCTGGGCGCGGTGCCGGTCGGCATGCCGGTGCCGGCGGTGCCGGAAGCGCTCACCACCGGCGTGATCGACGGCACGGTGATCCCCTGGGAGGTGACCACACCGCTCAAGATCGCCGAGCTGGTCGACAGCCATACCACCTTCAGCGGCGCCCACGGGCTCTATACCGCGACCTTCGTGTTCGCCATGAACAAGGCCAAATATGAGGCGCTGCCGGCGGATCTGCGCCAGATCATCGACGCCAATTCCGGCCAGGCCGTGGCTGCGCTGATGGGCGAGGCCATGGCCGGCGGCGATGTCCAGGGCGAGCAGGCGGCGCGCGCGCGGGGCAATCAGATCATCCTGCTCGACGAGGCCGAGACCAAGCGCTGGGAGGCGGCGGCCCAGCCGGTGGTCGAGGCCTGGATCGCCGAGATGAAGGACCGCGGCGTCGATGGCGCCGCCCTGGTCGCCGACGCCAAGGCGCTGATCGCGAAATACTCGGCCCGCTAGCGCGATCGACGCGGCGATGGCGACGCGGGATCTCAGCCGGCCGGCACCACGCGGCCTGGCGCCGGCCGCCGAGCGGCAGGTCGGCCGGATCGTCGGCGGCTTGGCCCGAGGCCTGGCGATGCTGGGCGGCCTGGCGCTGAGCGCGCTCGTGCTGATGACCATCGCGAGCATCCTCGGCCGCAGCCTGATCGGGTTCGGCCTGCGACCGATCCCGGGCGATTTCGAGCTGGTCGAGATGGGCTGCGCCTTCGCGGTCTTCGCGTTCCTGCCCTGGTGCCAGTATCGGCGCGGCCATGTCACCGTCGACCTTCTGGTCCAGCCGCTCGGGCGGCGCTGGCTGGCCGGCGCTGCGCTGATCGGCAATCTGGTGATGACCCTCGCGGCCGGCCTGCTCGCCTGGCAGCTCGGCCTCGGCCTCGAGGACAAGCTGCGCTACCAGGAAACCACCTTCATCCTGCTGATGCCGGTCTGGTGGGGCTATGCCGCGGGGCTGCTCGGCGCCGGCCTGTTCGTCCTGGTCGCGGCCTTCACGGTCTGGCGCAGCCTCAACGAGCTGCTGCAGGACGGCGAGCCGGAGCACGCCGCGGACGAAGCCGGCGGATGAGCGCGCTTGCGATCGCCGGCTGGTCGTTCCCGGTGCTGCTCGGCCTGATCTTCCTGCGGCTGCCGATCGGCCTCGCCATGCTGGTCTGCGGCATCGGCGGCGGCATACTGGTCAATGGCTGGCTGCCGGTCCTGGCCCAGCTGAAGACGCTGACCTACGACACCTTCTCGAACCACTCGCTCTCGGTCCTGCCGCTGTTCCTGCTGATGGGCCAGTTTGCCGGCCGGGGCGGCATGTCGCGCGCCTTGTTCCAGGCGGCCAGAGCCTGGGTCGGCCATCGCCGGGGCGGGGTCGCCATGGCCGCGATCGGCGCTTGCGCCGGCTTCGGCGCGATCTGCGGCTCGTCGCTCGCCACCGCCGCGACCATGGGCCAGGTGGCGCTGCCGGAGCTGCGCCGGATCGGCTATGCCGGCTCGTTCGCGACCGGGTGCCTGGCCGCCGGCGGCACGCTCGGCATCCTGATCCCGCCCTCGATCGTGCTGGTGGTCTACGCCATCCTGGCCGAGCAGAACATCGCCAAGCTGTTCGTGGCGGCGATCCTGCCCGGCCTGCTCGCGACCGCCGGCTACCTGGTCACGATCGCCGTCTATGTCCGTCTGCGGCCGGCGGTCATCGGCCCGCACGATCCGACGCCGGACCCGGCACGCTGGCAGAGCCTGCTCGGCGTCTGGCCGGTCCTGCTGATCTTCGGCGCGGTGATCGGCGGCATCTATCTCGGCATCTTCACGCCGACCGAAGGGGCCGCGGTCGGCGCCTTCGGCACCGGCCTGCTGGCCGCCTTCAGCCCGACCATGACCTGGCAAGCCTTCGCCGAGGCGATCCTGGAGACCGCGGTCGCGACCGCGATGATCTACTTCATCGTGCTGGGTGCTGCCGTGTTCAACGCTTTCCTCGCGGTCTCGCAGCTGCCGCAGGCCGCGGCCGGCTGGGTCGTGGCGCAGGGCTTCAGCCCGATGCATGTGCTGATCGCGATCCTGCTCCTCTATCTGGTCCTCGGCTGCATCATGGATTCCCTGTCCATGATCCTGCTGACCGTGCCGATCTTCCTGCCGATCGTGACGGCGCTGGATTTCGGCCTGCCGGCCGAGGAGTTCGCGATCTGGTTCGGCATCCTGGTCCTGATCGTGGTCGAGGTCGGGCTGATCACGCCGCCGGTCGGGCTCAATCTGTTCGTGATCAACGCGCTCGCCCGCTGGGTGCCGCTCGGCCAGACCTATCGGGGCGTCTTGCCGTTCATCCTGAGCGACCTGATCCGGGTGACGTTGCTGACCGCCTTTCCGGTGCTCTCGCTGCTGCTGGTCCGCCTCCTGTACTAGGCTCCAACCCAATTAACATATTGCATTGGTGTTATATTCAAGATTCAGCTGGTCGCCATTGTCGGAGATCATTGGCCATGTCGGGCGAGTACTGGCTGTCGGATTGCACCTGGGCGTCGATTGAGATCTTGCTGCCGACGAACCAGCCGGGAGCAAGGCGCGTTGATGACCGCCGGGTGATCAGCGGCATCATTCATGGGCTGCACAGCGGCTGCCGCTGTGCAGGACTATCCTTCGGTCCATGGCCCGCCGACCACGATCTACAATCGCTTCGACCGCTGGCGCCGGAAGAAGCTCTGGCCGAAGATTTTTGAGACGCTGGTGGCCCAGGCTGCCTTGCCCGCCGACCGCTCGATCGACCGCACCGCGAGCAAGGCGCACCGTTCCGCGAGCGGCCTGAGGGGGGCGCAAGCGCAGGCCATCGGGCGGGAGCAAAGCGGCCGCACGACCAAAATCCGTGCGCGGACAGACGGTTGCGGCCGGCCCGTGCGGCTGGCGCTGACGCCCGGCACCATGGCCGACATTAGGGTTGCGGCCATGCTGATCGAGGCCATGCCGCCGAGTGCCCGGCTGATCGCCGAAAGGCTACGACGCCAACCACTTCCGCCAGCTGCTGGCAGAACGCGGCACCCTGGCGGTCATCCCCAGCACCGCCTCCCGCAAGGCGCCGATCCCCTTCGATCGCATCGCCGATCGCAAGCGCACTCTGATCGAGCGCAGGTTCGGCCGGCTCACGGACTTCCGCCGCAGCGCGACCCGCAACGACCAGCTCGCGAGAAACTTCCTCGCTGCTGTCGCTATCGCTGCAACCATCATTTGGTGGACTGATTGAGTCTCAACCCTAGTCGCGGACCAGGCCCGAATCCCCCATCAGCTTCTGCAGCTGA
>CADEGR010000045.1 GCA_902826935.1 uncultured Alphaproteobacteria bacterium
GCTTCGGCCTCCTGTTCGAGCGCTTCCTCAATCCCGAGCGCGTGTCGATGCCGGATTTCGACATCGATTTCTGCCAGGACCGGCGCGACGAGGTGATCCGCTATGTCCGGGCGCGCTACGGCGCGGACCGGGTCGCGGCGATCATCACCTTCGGCAAGCTGCAGGCGCGAGCGGTGCTGCGCGATGTCGGCCGGGCGCTCGGCATGCCGTTCGGCCAGGTCGACAAGGTGGCCAAGCTGGTGCCGTTCAACCCGGCCAACCCGCCGACCCTGGAGCAGGCGCTGATCCTGGAGCCCCGGCTCGACGAGGCGAGGCGCGAGGACGAGCAGGTCGGCCAGCTGATCGAGATCGCCAAGCAGCTGGAAGGCCTGCCGCGCCACGCCTCGACCCATGCCGCGGGCGTGGTGATCGGCGATCGGCCGCTCGACGAGCTGGTGCCGCTCTACCGCGATCCGCGCGCGGCCATGCCGGTCACCCAGTTCAACATGAAGGACGTCGAGAACGCCGGCCTGGTCAAGTTCGACTTCCTGGGCCTGACCACGCTCACCATGCTGACGCTGGGCGAGCAGCTGGTGCGCGCGCGCGGCACGGCGCTGGAGCTCGCCAAGCTGCCGCTCGACGACCAGCCGACCTACGAGCTGCTCGGCCGCGGCGAAAGTGCCGGCGTGTTCCAGCTGGAATCCAGCGGCATGCGCGACGCGCTGCGCAAGCTCCAGCCGGACTGCTTCGAGGACATCATCGCCATGGTCTCGCTGTACCGGCCGGGACCGATGGACAACATCCCACGCTACATCAACTGCAAGCACGGCATCGAGCAGCCGGAATATCTGCACCCGCTGCTCGAGCCGATCCTGAAGGAAACCTACGGCGTCATCATCTACCAGGAGCAGGTGATGCAGATCGCCCAGGAGCTGGCCGGCTACTCGCTGGGCGGCGCCGATCTGCTGCGCCGCGCCATGGGCAAGAAGATCAAGGCCGAGATGGACGCCCAGCGCCAGGTGTTCATCGACGGCGCGACCCAGCGGGGCATCGCCAAGAAGCTGGCGACCACGATCTTCGAGCAGGTCGCGAAGTTCGCCTCCTACGGCTTCAACAAGTCGCACGCCGCGGCCTACGCGCTGCTCGCCTACCACACCGCCTATCTGCGCGCGAACCATCCGCTCGAGTTCTTCGCCGCCTCGATGACCATGGATCGCGGCAACCAGGACAAGCTGAACCTGTTCCGCCAGGAGATTCAAAAGGCTGGCATCCGGCTGCTGCCGCCGGACATCAACCATTCCGAAGCCCGCTTCACGGTCGAGGACACGGCCGAGGGCGCCGGCATCCGCTACGCCCTGGCGGCGATCAAGGGGGTCGGCGTCCACGCGGTCGAGGCGCTGGTCGAGGCGCGCAGCAGCGGCCCGTTCATCGATCTGTTCGATCTGGCCCAGCGGGCCGGCTCGGGCGTGCTCAACCGGCGCCTGCTCGAGGCGCTGATCAAGGCGGGTGCCTTGGACGGCTTCGATGGCAACCGGCAGCGGCTTCTGGGCGCCATCGATCTCGCCTTGCGCTATGGCGCGGCCCAGGCGGAGCAGGCCGCGAGCGAGCAGGTCAGCCTGTTCGGCGCCGGCCTTGGCCCGGCCAGCCTGCCCAAGCCCAAGCTGCCGGAGGTGCCCGATCGGCCGGTCCTGGACCGCCTGCAGGACGAGTTTTCGGTGCTGGGCTTCTATTTCTCGGCCCATCCGCTCGACGGCTACCGGGCCAGCCTCGTCCGGATGGGCGTGATCGGCGCCAGCCAGCTGGCCAGCTGCGGCGGCCAGCGGGTGCGCCTGGCCGGCATCGTGCTCGCCAAGCAGGAGCGCAGCACCGCCCGCTCGCGCTTTGCCTTCGTCCAGCTGTCCGATCCCGAGGGCAGCTACGAGATCACGGTGTTCTCGGAGCTGCTCGGCCGCTGCCGCGAGCTGCTGGATGGCGGCCGGCCGCTCCTGGTCGAGGGCGACGTCCGCCTGGATGGCGATTTGGTCAAGGTGATCGCGACCGACCTCCAGGCGGTCGACGATGCCTTGGCGAAGAAGGGCGGCCGGTCCGTCGGCCGGGTCGAGATCCGGCTCAGCGACGCGGCGGCCGCCAAGGCGATCCACCCGTTGCTGGGGCCCCATGGCGATGGCAGCGCCACCGTGCGGTTGATTCTGCCGCTCGATGGCCGGGAGGTGACGATCGAGCTGGGCGCCCGGCATCGCCTGGCGCTCGCCCATCGCATCGACATCGAGCGCCAAGCCGGCGTGCTCGCGGTGGCCGATCGCTAGGCGTTGGCTTGTCCGAGGCTTGCCAAAGCCGCGGCAAGGCAGTAAACACCGTCCCATCTCTCACGCAGGTCTAGCAGGCCAGCTGTTGCTTGGCCTCTGTTCCGGTGTCCGCAAGACGGACCTCGACCTGCGGCGGTACAACCGGGGCTAGGAAAGAGCTTCATGGCAATCCCAACGTTCACCATGCGTCAGCTGCTCGAGGCTGGCGTGCATTTCGGCCACCAGACGCGGCGCTGGAATCCCAAGATGTCGTCCTATATTTTCGGGACGCGCAACGGGGTCCACATCGTCGATCTGACCCAGACCGTGCCCTTGCTCCACCAGGCGCTGAGCGCTGCCCGCGACGTCGTCGCGAGCGGCGGCCGCGTCCTGTTCGTGGGCACCAAGCGCCAGGCGCAGGAGCCGGTGGCGAGCGCCGCCCAGCGCTGCGGCCAGTATTACATCAACCACCGTTGGTTGGGCGGCATGCTGACCAACTGGCGGACCATCTCCCAGTCGATCCGTCGGCTGCGCGAGCTGGAGGCGCGCCTGTCCGAAGGCGTCCACGGCCTGACCAAGAAGGAGGTGCTGCAGCTCACCCGCGAGCGCGACAAGCTGGAGCGGGCGCTGGGCGGCATCAAGGACATGGGCGGGCTGCCGGACATCCTGTTCATCATCGACACCAACAAGGAAGCGATCGCGGTTGCCGAGGCGCGGACCTTGAACATTCCGGTGATCGCGGTGCTGGACAGCAACTCCGATCCGGCCGGCGTGACCTACCCGATTCCTGGCAATGACGACGCCTCGCGCGCGATCAACCTGTATTGCGACCTGATGGTCGGCGCGGCGCTGGACGGCATCCAGGCCGAGATCAGCGCGTCTGGCGGCGATATCGGGGCGATCGAGAATCTGCCCGAGATCGAGGAGGCCGCGGCCGAGACGGCCGAGGTCGAAGGACCTGCGCCCGAGGCTGCTCCGGCCGACGAGACCGAGGCGCCGGCTGGCGGCGTGGCCAGCGAGGCCGAGCTGAGCGGGCCGATGGTCGATACCCGGCGGGCCGCGGCGGCGCGCTAGGCTGGACCGATCTATCGATGAGAGTGACCGATGGCTGAAGTGACGGCGGCGCTGGTCAAGCAGCTGCGCGAGCAGACTGGTGCCGGCATGATGGACTGCAAGGCGGCGCTGACCGAGGCCGGCGGCGACCTCGAGACGGCGACCGACTGGCTGCGCAAGAAGGGCCTGGCGGCGGCCGCCAAGAAGGCCGGGCGCCTGGCCTCCGACGGCCTGATCGGCTTGGCCGCCGAGGCGCGCCAGGCGGCCCTGGTCGAGGTCAATTCCGAAACCGATTTCGTCGCCCGCAACGACGACTTCCAGAAGCTGGTGCGCACGATCGCGGGCCTGGCGCTGGCGGCCGATGGCGATCTCGAGCGGCTGCAGGCGGCCCAGGTGCCCGGCACCGGCCGCACGGTCACCGAGGAGGTGACCGAGGCGGTGGCGCGGATCGGCGAGAACATCAATCTGCGCCGCAGCGCCGCGCTGGCGGTCGATCAAGGCGTGGTTGGCAGCTATCTGCACAGCACGCTGGCGCCCGGCCTCGGCAAGATCGGCGTGCTGGTCGGCGTGCGCTCGGCCGGCCACGGCGAGGCGCTCGACAAGCTCGCCAAGCAGCTGGCCATGCATATTGCCGCCGCCCGGCCGCAATCGGTCAGCGTCGACAAGCTCGATCCGGCCGTGGTCGCCCGCGAGCGCGACATCTACAAGGAGCAGGCGCGCGCGACCGGCAAGCCGGACAACGTGCTGGAGAAGATCGTCGACGGCCGGATGCGCAAGTTCTATGAGGAATCGGTGCTGCTCGAGCAGGTGTTCGTGGTCGACACCGATCTCAAGGTGAAGGACGCGGTCGAGCATGCTGCCAAGGCGATCGGCAGCCCGATCACCGTCACCTCGTTCGTGCGCCTGGCTCTCGGCGAGGGCCTGGAAGCCAAGACCAGCAATCTGGCGGAAGAGGTCGCGGCCCAGCTGGCCAAGGTCTAGGCGGACGGCCGATCGGCGGCTCGGCCGCGGGGCGGCCGCGTGGGCCATGACGCCGGCCTTGAAGTCTTTCGGATGCACTCAATCGGACGGGGCGGTGCGACGCCAATGATCGACCTATCCCAGCAGCCACGCTTTCGGCGCGTCCTTTTGAAGATGTCCGGCGAGGCGCTGATGGGCGAGGGCGACTATGGCCACGACCCGGCGACCCTGCGCCGGCTGGCCGAGGACGTCCGCGCCGTGCACGCCCAGGGCGTCGAGCAGTGCATGGTGATCGGCGGCGGCAACATGATCCGCGGCGAGCAGGCCAGCGCCAGCGGCATCGAGCGCGTCAACGGCGACTACATGGGCATGCTGGCGACCGTGATCAACGCGCTCGCGGTGCAGAGCATGCTGGAGCAGGTCGGCCTGCAGACCCGCGTGCTCTCGGCGATCCCGATGTCCTCGGTCTGCGAGCCCTATATCCGCCGCCGCGCGATCCGCCACATGGAGAAGGGCCGGGTGGTGATCTGCGCCGCCGGCACCGGCAATCCGTTCTTCACGACCGACACGGCCGCCGCCTTGCGCGCGGCCGAGCTCGGCTGCGACGCGCTCTTGAAGGGCACCCAGGTCGATGGCGTCTACAGCGCCGATCCGCGCAAGGATGCCTCGGCCGAGCGCCTCGACCGGCTGACCTATCACGACGTGCTGGCCAAGGATCTCAAGGTGATGGACGCCTCGGCCGTGGCGCTGGCGCGCGAGAGCGCCATTCCGATCATCGTGTTCTCGGTGCACCGGCCGGGCGCCTTCGCGCGGGTGCTGCGCGGCGAGGGGCCGCATACGATCATCACCGAGTAGCCGGCGGGGAGGACTGGGCATGAGCGAGTTTGACATTGCCGGGCTCAAGAAGCGGATGCATGGCGCGATCGACGTGCTGCGCAAGGAATTTGCCGGGCTGCGCACTGGCCGCGCTTCGGTCAGCCTGCTCGAGCCGATCACGGTGCCGGCCTATGGCAGCGAGCTGCCGCTCAATCAGGTCGCGACCGTGAGCGTGCCGGAAGCGCGGCTTTTGACGGTCCAGGTCTGGGATCGCGGCATGGTGGCGGCGGTCGAGAAGGCGATCCGCAGCGCCGGCCTCGGCCTCAATCCGGCGACCGAGGGCACCATGCTCAGGGTGCCGGTGCCGGAGCTGAGCGAGGAGCGGCGCGCCGAGATGGTCAAGGTCGCCGCGCGCTACGCCGAGGCGGCGCGGGTCGCGGTCCGCAACGTCCGGCGCGACGGCATGGACCAGCTCAAGAAGCTGGAGAAGGACGGCGACCTCTCGAAGGACGGCCATCACAAGGCATCCGAGCAGGTCCAGCAGCTGACCGATGCCGAGATCAAGCAGATCAACGAGCTTCTGGCGGCCAAAGAAGCCGAGATCATGACTGTCT
The DNA here is from genome assembly GCA_902826935.1 of uncultured Alphaproteobacteria bacterium. GTDB lineage: Bacteria > Pseudomonadota > Alphaproteobacteria > Geminicoccales > Geminicoccaceae > CADEGR01. The sequence goes on from CADEGR010000045.1 coordinate 5,708, forward strand.
GAGGAAGCGGATCGTCGCGCGATGTCGATCAAGTGGGCCCCGGCGCGGGTCGAGACCAAGCTCGAGGGCCCCGGCGTTGCGACCGGCCTCGAGCACGTCGCCATCATCATGGATGGCAACCGGCGCTGGGCCCGGGCGCGCAGCATGCCGCCGGTGTTCGGCCATCAGCGCGGCGCCGAGGCGGTTCGGCGCACGGTCGAGGCCTGCCGGGAATGGCAGATCCCCTATCTGACCCTGTTCGCCTTCTCGTCCGAGAACTGGCGCCGGCCGGAGGGCGAGGTCGGCGAGCTGATGAATTTGCTGCGCTTCTACCTGCGCCGCGAGATCGCCGAACTGTCGCGCAACGGCGTCCGGATCCGCTTTCTGGGCGAGATCGAGACCTTGGCGCCGGACATCATCGAGCTGACCGCCGAGGCCGAGCGCAAGACCCAGTCCAATGTCGGGCTGACCATGACCATCGCGCTCAACTACGGCAGCCGGCGCGAGATCGTGCTTGCGGCGCGCCGCCTGGCCGAACGCGCGGCCGCGGGCGAGCTCGACCCGGCCAGCATCGACGAGGACAGCTTCGGCCAGACCCTGAACCGGCTGGGGCTGCCCGATCCCGATCTGCTGATCCGGACCAGCGGCGAGCAGCGGATCAGCAACTTCCTGCTCTGGCAGCTGGCCTATACCGAGCTGGTCTTCCTGCCGATCAATTGGCCGGCCTTCACCAAGGAGCACTTCGCCGCGGCGATCGCCGAGTATCGACGCCGCGACCGGCGCTACGGGGCTTCGAGTGCCTAGGTCGATGGCATTGCGCCATGACCTAGGCCAGCCCATGGCGAACCGACCCCGCTCTTCGGACCTGCCGCTGCGCCGGCTGCTGGCGCAGCTCCCGGGTGTCCGCACCGACCCGGCCTTGCCGGCCCGGATCCTGTCCGCGCTGATCCTGGCGCCGGTCGTGCTGGCCCTGATCGGGCTCGGGGTCTGGTGGTTCGAGCTGCTGCTCGTGGCCGGCCTGCTCCTGCTCGCCCGGGAATGGACCCGCCTGACCGCGGCCCAGGCCGGGGCGGCGGGCCGGGCCGATCTGGCCGGCGGCTCGGCCGCGCTGGTCGGGCTGGCGGCGCTGGCGATCGCGGCCGCGGACCAGTGGCTGCCGGCCGTGGCCACGGTCGGCGTCGGCGCGCTCGGGGCCGCCTTGATCGCCAGCCTGCATGGCGGCGCCGCCCGCTGGATCGGCTTTGGCGTGCTCTATCTGGGCCTGCCGACTGTAGCGCTCGCCTGGCTGCGCGCCTTGCCGGAGATCGGGCTTGGCCTCCTGGTCTGGCTGTTCCTGGTGGTCTGGGCGACCGACATCTGCGCGTACATTGCCGGCCGAACCATCGGCGGCCCGCGGCTGGCGCCCCGGATCAGCCCCGGCAAGACCTGGGCCGGCCTCCTGGGCGGGATGGTCGGCGCCGGCCTCTGCGGCGGCCTGGTCACGGCGATCGGCGCGCCCGACAAGGCGCTCCCGGCTGCCGGCCTTGGCCTGCTGCTCGCGGTGGTGGCGCAACTCGGCGACCTGCTCCAGTCCAGGCTCAAGCGGCAGGCCGGGCTGAAGGACAGCGGCCGGCTGATCCCCGGCCATGGCGGGCTGCTTGATCGGGTTGATGGCCTGCTGGCGGCCGCCTCGGCGCTGGCTTTGCTGGGCTGGCTGCTCGGCCCCGGTGCGCTGCCTTGGCGCTAGGCGAGCCGAGCTCGGCCCCGCGGCGGGTCACCATCCTGGGTGCAACCGGCTCGATCGGGCGGAGCACGCTCGATTTGATCGCGGCAGCACCGGAGCGCTACCAGGTCGAAGCGCTGACCGCGCAGCACAATGTCGAGGCGCTGGCCCGAGCCGCACGCCAGCATGGCGCCAGGCTCGCGGTGCTGGCCGATCCGGCCGGCTATGGGGCGCTGGTCGAGGCCCTGGCGGGCTCCGGCATCGAGGCGGCGGCTGGCCCTGCAGCCCTGGTCGAAGCGGCCGCTCGGCCGGCCGATTGGGTCATGGCGGCGGTGGTCGGCGCGGCCGGCCTGCGGCCGACCCTGGCCGCGGTCGAGCGCGGCGCCATGGTGGCGCTCGCCAACAAGGAGTGCCTGGTCTGCGCCGGCGCGGTCATGCTGGAGCGGGTGCGGGCCAGCGGCGCCGTCCTGCTGCCGGTCGACTCCGAGCACAATGCGATCTTCCAGGCCTTACGCGACGAGCCCGTGAGCGCGGTCGAGCGGCTGATCCTGACCGCGTCGGGCGGCCCGTTTCGCCAGGCCTCGATCGCGACCATGGCGGCCGCGACGCCCGCGGCGGCGATCGCCCATCCCAACTGGTCGATGGGTGCCAAGATCTCGGTCGACAGCGCCACCATGATGAACAAGGGCCTCGAGCTGATCGAGGCGCACCATCTGTTCGGCGTGCCCGAGCCGGCGCTCGAGGTCGTGGTCCACCCTGAATCGATCGTGCACAGCCTGGTCGCCTTCAAGGACGGCTCGATGCTGGCGCAGCTGGGCCAGCCGGACATGCGCATCCCGATCGCCCATGCGCTCGGCTGGCCCGACCGGATCAGCGCCGCGACGCCGCGCCTCGACCTTGTCGAGGTCGGGCGCTTGACCTTCGAGCCGCCCGATCCCATACGCTTTCCAGCGCTGCAGCTGGCGCGGGCGGCGCTGGCCGCGGGCGGCATGGCCGCGACCGTGCTGAATGCCGCCAATGAAGTGGCCGTGGCGGCGTTCCTGGCGGAGCAGCTGGGTTTCCTGGCAATCGCCGCGGTCGTCGAGGCGACGCTGGCGGCCTACCAGCCGGGACCGGTCGAGGCGCTCGACGCCATCGTCGCGGTCGACGGCGAAGCCCGCCGGCAGGCGGCCGAGATCATCGCGGCCCGGCGCCTTTGAGCCGCCGGGCCTGAGGAACAACCATGACCCTGGTGATGAACTTCGTCAGCTATGTGATCCCGTTCCTCCTGATCCTGTCGATCGTGGTGTTCGTGCATGAGCTCGGGCACTATCTGGTCGCCCGGTGGAATGGGGTTCGGGTCGATGTCTTCTCGATCGGCTTCGGCCCGGAGCTGTTCGGCATCACCGACCGCGCCGGCACCCGCTGGAAGGTCAGCGCCTTGCCGCTGGGCGGCTATGTCCGGATGCATGGCGATGCGGATGCCGCCAGCGCCACCGTGAACGCCAAGGCGGCCCTGGATCCGGACTCGTTTCCGGCCAAATCCGCCTTGCAGCGCATGGCGATCGTGGCCGCCGGGCCGCTGGCCAACATCCTGTTCGCGATCGTCGCGATGGCGATCCTGTTCGCGACGGTCGGGCGGCCGTTCACGCCGGCCGAGGTCGGCGAGGTGCAGCCGGACAGCGCTGCCGCCGTGGCCGGCCTGCAGCCGGGCGATCGGATCACCGCGGTCGATCAGCAGCCGGTCGAGAGCTTCGAGGAGCTGCAGTTCATCGTGCGCGGCAGCCCCGGCGTGGCCCTGACCTTCGCGCTCGAGCGGGGCGGCGTGCCGCAGGAGATCGTGGTCACGCCGCGCGCCAGCGAGCTCGAGGACCGGTTCGGCCAGGTCCACAAGATCGGCCTGATCGGGGTCAGCCGGAGCCGGGCGGCGACCGAGTTCCGGCGCTCCAATCCGGCTTTCGCCCTGGTTGATGCAACCACCGAGACCTTCGGCCTGATCACGGCCACGCTGGAAGGCATCGGCGAGATGATCGTCGGCAGCCGGACCACGGAGGAGCTGGGTGGACCGTTGCGGATCGGCTACATGTCCGGCGAGATCGCCAAGGACGGCGTGGTCCAGATCATGCAATTTGTGGCGTTTCTGTCCATCAACTTGGGCTTGATCAACCTGTTCCCGATTCCAGTGCTCGACGGCGGCCACCTGGTGCTCTACGCCATCGAGCTGGTGCGTGGTCGACCGATCAACGAACGCAGCCAGGAGATGGCGTTCCGCTTCGGCCTCGCCTTGGTGTTGAGCTTGATGGTGTTCGCGACCTGGAACGACCTGGTGCAGTTCAACGTGATCGACTTTTTCAAGGGCCTGGTGCCGGGCGGCTGAGCCAGCGGCCGCGTCCAGCTGCGAGAGGAGACTCGATGGCGTTTCGTCCTGCTGTGGTTGCCTTCGTCGGGTTGATGCTGGTCGGCATCGCCCTGCTGCCTTGCCGCGCCGCCCTTGCGCAGGCCCAGGCGGTCGAGAGCGGCGGGACCATCAGCGCCATCGAGGTCACCGGCAATCAACGGATCGAAGCGGCCACGGTGCGCAGCTATCTGGCGGTCGAGGTCGGCGATCCGTTCGATCCGGCGCAGCTCGACCAATCCTTGAAGAACCTGTTCGCGACCGGCCTGTTCGACGACGTCGCCCTGGCCCGCGACGGCTCGACCCTGCAGGTCCAGGTGGTCGAGAACCCGATCATCAACCGCATCGCCTTCGAGGGCAACGATCGGCTGGCCGACGACGCCCTGGAGAGCGAGGTGCAGCTGCGGCCGCGCGTGGTCTACACCCGCTCGCGCGTGCAGAACGCGGTCGGCCGGATCCTCGAGCTCTACCGCCGCAACGGCCGCTACGCCGCGACCGTCGAGCCCAAGGTCATCCAGCTCCCCGAAAACCGGGTCGACCTGGTGTTCGAGATCAATGAGGGGCCGCTGACCGACGTCGAGCGGATCTCCTTCATCGGCAACCAGGCGTTCAGCGACAACACCCTGCGCAGCGTGATCCAGACCCGGGAAGCCGCCTGGTGGCGCTTCCTGACCAGCGACGACACCTACGATCCCGACCGGCTGGCCTTCGACCAGGAGCTGCTGCGCCGCTACTATCTCGCGCGCGGCTATGCCGACTTCAATGTCCGCTCCGCGATCGCCGAGCTGACGCCGGGCGGCCGCCAGTTCGTGATCACCTTCACGATCGAGGAGGGCAAGCAGTACCGGATCGGCAAGGTCGATATCGAGAGCAACCTCAAGGATCTCGATCCGAACCAGCTGAAGGCGCTGCTCGAGACCCAGCCGGGCGAGATCTACAACGCCGACGAGGTCGACCGCTCGATCGTGGCGCTGACCGACCGGATCGGCGAGCTGGGCTACGCCTTCGTCGATATCCAGCCGACCCCGAACAAGCGGCCCGAGGCGCAGGCGATCGACCTCGACTACATCATCAACGAGGGCTCCCGGGTCTATGTCGAGCGGATCGACATCATCGGCAATGTCCGCACGCTGGACGAGGTGATCCGGCGCGAGTTCCGGCTGGCCGAAGGTGACGCCTTCAACACCGCGCTCCTGCGCCGCTCACGCGAGCGGATCCAGGCTCTGGGCTATTTCGACAAGGTCGACATGCGCACGCTGCCGGGCTCGAGCCCGGACAAGACCCGGATCGAGGTCGAGGTCGCCGAGCGCTCGACCGGCGAATTGTCGTTCGGCGCCGGCTATTCGACCTCGGATGGGCCGCTCGCCGATGTCCGCCTGACCGAGCGCAACCTCTTGGGCACCGGCCAGTCGATCCGCGCCAACTTCACGATCTCGGGCCGGACCCAGCAGATCGATTTCAGCTTCACCGAGCCTTATTTCCTCGATCGGGATCTGGCCGCGGGCTTCGATCTGTTCCGGCGCGAGACCGATCTGCAGGACGAGTCCTCGTTCGACCAGACCACCACCGGCGGCACGCTGCGCGCCAACTACCCGCTGACCGAGCGGCTGCGCCACGGCCTCAACTTCACGGTGCGCGAGGATGAGATCAAGAATGTCGACGACGATGCCTCGCCCTTCATCCAGGCGGAGGAGGGCGACGATCTGACCGTGGCGATCGGCCAGACCCTGAGCTACGACACGCGCGACACCCGCTTCCTGCCGACCGACGGCTATTTCCTGCGCCTGGAGCAGGAGCTGGCCGGGCTGGGCGGCGATACCAAATATCTCAAGCACGAGCTTCTCGCCTCCTACTATTACCCGTTCTCGCCGAACTGGGTGCTGAACCTGGCGGCGCGCGGCGGCTATATCTTCGGCTATGGCGGCGAGGATGTCCGGCTGTTCGATCGGTTCTTCCTGGGCGGCACCACCCTGCGCGGCTTCGCCTTTGCCGGGGTTGGCCCGCGCGACGTCAACACCGACGATGCCTTGGGCGGCAACCTCCTGACCACGGCCACCGCCGAGCTGCGCTTCCCGCTCGGCCTGCCCGACGATTTGCGGATGTATGGCCGGACCTTTGTCGAGGGTGGCACGTTGACGGGCATCGACGTCGAGGGCGACGGTCTGGCCGACAGCGGGTCGATCCGCGCCGCGGCCGGCGTCGGCCTGTCCTGGCTGTCGCCGCTCGGGCCGATCGCGATCGACCTGGCGCAAGCCTTCGCCAAGGACGACGAGGACGAGACGGAGCTGTTCCGGCTCAGCTTTGGCACCCGCTTCTAGCCAAGCCTGCGAGGAGCCAGCCTGCGGTGACCATGGTTCGATCGATCTCATTCCGGCGCTGGGCGAGCGTGGTCGCGCTGGCCTGCGCGCTGCTGTGCGGCGGCCCCGCCAGCTGGCCGGCGGCGGCGCAGCAATTGCCGGGCACGATCGCCGCTGTGATCGACTACCAGAAGATCTTGCGGGATTCCTCGGCCGCCAAGAGCATCCGCGATCAGATCGAGACCCGCCGCAAGGCCTATCAGGGCGAGATCAGCAAGGAGGAGCAGCGGCTCCACCAGGCCGAGAAGGAGCTGGCCAAGCAGCGCTCGCTGCTGACGCCCGAGGCGGTCGCCGACAAGCGCAAGGTGTTCGAGGATGACGTCGCCAGCTATCAGCGCATGGTCGCGGAGCGGCGGCGCCAGCTCGACAACCTGTCGGCCGAGGCGCTGAACGAGGTCCGCAACGCGCTGATCGAGATCGTCACCGGGATTGCCGACGAGCGTGGCTTCAATCTGGTCCTGCCCAGCTCCGAGGTCCTGTTCTTCGCCCGCCAGATCGACCTGACCGACGAGGTCCTGGGCAAGCTGAACGCCAAGCTGCCCGAGGTCGTCGTCTCGCAAAAGGCCGAGTGAGCGATGGCCGATTCCCGCTTCTTCCGGCCGCGCGGCCCGTTCTCGCTGGGCGAGCTGGCAACCTTGGCCGAGGCGCAGCTCTCGGCCGGCGATCCGGCGACCCAGATCTATGACGTGGCGACCTTGGACCACGCCGGGCCGGGCCAGGTGACCTTCCTCGACAATCCGAAATATCTGGCCCAGGCCAAGGCGACGGCCGCTGCCGCCTGCCTGATCCGGCCTGACCAGGCAGCGCTGCTGCCGGCCGGGGTGGCCGCCCTGGCGACGCCGGAGCCGTATCGCGCCTATGCCAGGATCGCCGCGGCGTTTTACCCCGAGGCGGGTGCGCCCAGCCCGTTGCAGCCGCCCTTGGCCGGGATCGCCACCGGTGCCGTGATCGACCCGGAGGCCAGCATCGGCCTCGACTGCCGGATCGCCGCCGGGGCCGTGATCGAGGCCCAGGCCGAGATCGGCGCCCGCTGCCGGATCGGCGCCAATGCCGTGATCGGCCAGGGCGTCGTGCTCGGCAGCGATTGCGTGATCGGCGCCACCGCCACGCTCAGCCACTGCCTGGTCGGCGACCGGGTCGTGATCCATCCGGGCGTGCGGATCGGCCAGGATGGCTTCGGCTTCGCCATGGGGCCTGCCGGCCATCTCAAGGTGCCGCAGATCGGCCGGGTCGTGATCGAGGACGATGTCGAGATCGGCGCCAACTCGGCGGTCGATCGTGGCAGTGGCCAGGACACCGTGATCGGACGCGGCTGCAAGATCGATAATCTGGTCATGATCGCCCACAATGTGCAGCTCGGGCCGGGCTGCATCGTGGTCGCCCAGACCGGCATTTCGGGCAGCACCCGGATCGGCGCCGGCAGCGTGCTGGCCGCCCAGGTCGGCGTCACCGGCCATCTGACCATCGGCCCGGGCGTCCAGCTGGCGGCGCGCAGCGCCGTGATCCGCGACTTGCCGGGCGGGGCCGTCTATGGCGGCACGCCGGCAATGCCGATCGGCCAATGGCGCCGGCAGATGGCGGCGATCAGCCGGCTCGGCAAGCGGAAGGGCGGCGAGACATGACGGACGGTCCGGTGCAGCCAGGCACGCTGCTCGACGACATCGACATCAACCAGATCATGCGGATGATCCCGCACCGCTATCCGATTCTCCTGATCGATCGGGTGGTCGAGGTCCAGACCGAGACCAGCGCGGTCGGCATCAAGAATGTCAGCGCCAACGAGCCGTTCTTCCAGGGCCACTTTCCCGACCGGCCGATCATGCCGGGCGTGCTGATCATCGAGGCGATGGCCCAGACCGCGGCGGTGCTGGTGGTCGCGACCATCGGGCCCCAGGCCGCGGGCAAGCTGGTTTATTTCATGACCATCGACCAGGCGCGCTTCCGCCGCCCGGTCGAGCCGGGCGATCAGCTGCGCCTCAAGGTCGTCAAGGAGCAGCGCAAGCTCGGGGTCTGGAAGTTCACCTGCCAAGCCACCGTCGGCGACCAGCTGGCCGCCCAGGCCACCATCAGCGCCAAGATCGTAGGGATCTAGCGGCCATGGCAGACCTCCATCCGACCGCCCAGGTCGATCCGCGCGCGGAGCTGGCCGACGACGTCCAGATCGGGCCGTTTTGCGTGGTCGGACCGCAGGTCCGGCTCGGCCGCGGCGTCCGCCTGGCCAGCCATGTGGTGGTCACCGGCCGGACCACGCTCGGCGACCACTGCCGCGTGTTCTCCTTCGCCTGCCTGGGGCACCAGCCCCAGGATCTGAAGTATCAGGGCGAGGAGACCGCCCTGGCGATCGGCCGCAACAACCAGATCCGCGAGCATGTCACCATGCATCCTGGCACCGCCAATGGCGGTGGCGTGACCCGGATCGGCGATGACGGCCTGTTCATGGCGGCGATTCATGTCGCCCATGACTGCCAGGTCGGCAATGGCGTGATCATGGCCAACAACGCCACCCTGGGCGGCCATGTCCTGGTCGAGGACTTCGCCTTCCTGGGCGGCCTCAGCGCCGTCCACCAGTTCGTGCGGATCGGCCGCTCGGCCATGATCGGCGGCCTGGCCGGGGTCGAGAACGACGTCATTCCCTACGGCATGGTACTCGGCAACCGGGCCCATCTGAACGGCTTGAACATCGTCGGCATGCGCCGGCGCGGCCTGGAGAAGGAGGAGATCCAGGAGCTGCGCACGGCCTATCGCCTGCTGTTCGCGCCCGAGGGCACGTTTGCCGAGCGGCTGGAGGAGGTCGCCGCCAAATATGCCGAGCGGCCCTTGGTCATGGAGATCGTCGAGTTCGTGCGCAGCGCCAACAACCGCGCGATCTGCCTGCCGCGCCAGAACCGCAACGGCGGCTGAGCCGCCATGGCCGCCAAGCTTGCCGTGCTGGCCGGTGCCGGGCCCCTGCCGGGCCAGGTGGTCGAGGCGGCGCGCGCGGCCGGCCGGGAGATCTTCGTCCTGGCCTTCGAGGGCGAGACCGACCCGGCGCTGCTCGCCCGGGTGCCCCACGCCCAGGTGCCGCTGGGCGCGGTCGGCCGGGCGATCGAGCTCCTGCACCAGGCCGCGGTCGAGGAGGTCGTGCTGATCGGGCCGGTGCGCCGGCCGTCCTTGAGCCGGCTCAAGCTCGATCGCCGCGGCATGCAGCTCCTGGCCAAGCTCGGCTGGCAGCGGCTGCAGGGCGACGACCAGCTGCTGCGTACCATCGTGGGCGAGCTCGAGGCCGAGGGCTTTCGGGTGGTGGGGGTCGATGATCTGATGCAGCCGCTGCTGGCGCCAGCTGGCGTGCTGACCGCCGGCGCGCCGGACGAGGAGGCGGCGCGCGACGTCCAGCTCGGCATCAGCGTCGCCGGCCGCCTGGGCGAGCTGGATATCGGTCAGGCGGTGGTCGTCCAGCAGGGTCTGGTGCTCGGCGTCGAGGCGGTCGAGGGCACCGATCGCCTCCTGGCGCGTTGCGCCGAGCTGCGCCGCGACGGCCGGGGCGGCGTCCTGGTCAAGCTCAAGAAGCCCGGCCAGGAGCGCCGGGTCGATCTGCCGACCATTGGTCCCACCACGATTGCCGGTGCGGCCGCGGCCGGCCTGGTCGGCATCGCGGTCCAGGCCGGCCATTGCCTGATCGTCGAGCGCCAGGCGGTGATCGAGGCCGCCGACCGGGCCGGGCTGTTCGTGCTCGGCATCGAGGTCGCCGAATGATCGCGGCCGCGCCAGGGTGGCCGCGCGCTTGAGCGCAACCTGCCGCTTCTGGCGCGTGCCCGGCGCCGGACGGGAGCAAGGATGAGCCTGCGTCCCACGACCATGTTCATTCTGGCCGGCGAGCCGTCGGGCGATCTGCTGGGCGGCCGGCTGATGCGCGCCTTGAGCGCCGAGCTGCCCGGCGGCTTGAGCTTTTTCGGAGTCGGCGGCGCGCGCATGGCGGAGCAGGGGCTGGAGAGCCTGTTCGCCATGGATGAACTGTCCCTGATGGGCTTCGCCGAGATCCTGCCGCATGTCCCGCGCCTGCTTTGGCGGCTGCGCCAGACCGCAGCCGAGATCGAGCGGCGCGCCCCCGATCTGGTGCTGACCATCGACGCGCCGGCCTTCGCGCTGCGCCTGCAGCGCCGGCTGCGCCATCTGGACCGGCCGCGCGTGCATTATGTGGCGCCGCAGGTCTGGGCCTGGCGCGAAAGCCGCGCTGCCGGCCTGGCCCGCGACATCGATCATCTGCTGGCGCTCCTGCCGTTCGAGCCGCCCTTCTTCGCCCGTTATGCTGTGCCCTGCAGCTTCGTCGGCCATCCGATCATCGAGGAGGCCGAGCATCTGGGCAGCCGGCAGCGCTTCTTTCGCCGCTACGAGATGCCTGCCGATGCGCCCTTGCTGTGCATCCTGCCAGGCAGCCGGCGGGGCGAGGTGACCCAGCATCTGCCGGTCCTGGAGCAGGCTGTGGCGCTGCTCTGGCAGCGCTTCCCGCGGCTGCGCGTGGTCCTGCCGACTTTGCGCACCCTGGCGCCGCTGGTGCGCGAGCTGGTCGCCTCCTGGCGCCTGGCGCCGATGATCCTGGAGGATCGGGCCGAGCGGTTCGACGCTTATGCCGCCAGCACCCTGGCGATCGCCGCCTCGGGCACCGTGTCGCTCGAGCTGGCGCTGGCCGGCTTGCCGATGATCACGATCTACAAGACCGGCCCGGTGACGGGCTGGCTCGCGCGCCGGCTGATCAAGGTGCCGCACGTCAATCTGGTCAACCTGATCCTCGATCGGCCAGCCGTGCCGGAATTGCTGCAGGAGGATTGCCGGGCCGAGCGGATCGCCGCCCGGGCGGCGGCATTTCTGGAGAACCAAGGGCTGCGCGACGCGCAGCGCCAGGCGCTGGCCGAGGCCATGGTCCTGCTCGGCCGCGGCAGCGAGCCGCCGCCCAGCGTGCGGGCAGCCGAGCGGGTTCTGGCGATCCTGGCCGAGGCGCGCCGCGAGCCGCCGGCGCGACCCGGCCAGCCGCAGCTGGCCCGGACCTCGCGCTAAGCGCCGCCGGGCGGACCGGGCGCCGGGCTCAGCCGCGCTGGTTGATCGGCACGAACTTGCGCTGCGCCGGCCCGGTATAGAGCTGACGCGGCCGGCCGATCTTCTGCTCCGGATCCTCGATCATCTCGTTCCACTGCGCGATCCAGCCGACCGTGCGGGCAAGCGCGAAGATCGCGGTGAACATCGAGGTCGGGATGCCCATCGCCTTCAGGATGATGCCGGAATAGAAGTCGACATTGGGGAACAGCTTGCGCTCGATGAAGTAGGAATCCTCGAGCGCGATCTTCTCCAGCTCGAGCGCGATCGGCAGCAGCGGGTCGTCGGCCTTGCCGAGCTCGCTCAAGACCTCATGGGCGCTCTCGCGCAGCACATGGGCGCGCGGATCGTAGTTCTTGTAGACCCGATGGCCGAAGCCCATCAGCCGGAACGGATCGTTCTTGTCCTTGGCCCGGTTGATGAACTCCGGGATCCGGTCGACCGTGCCGATCTCCGAGAGCATGTTGACCACGGCCTCGTTGGCGCCGCCATGGGCGGGACCCCAGAGCGAGGCGATGCCGGCGGAAATCGCCGCGTACGGGCTGGCGCCGGTCGAGCCGACCAGGCGCACGGTCGAGGTCGACGCGTTCTGCTCGTGGTCGGCGTGCAGGATGAAGATCCGGTCGAGCGCCTTCGCCAGGACCTTGCTGATCTGGTACTCCTCGCAGGGCACCGCGAACATCATCCTGAGGAAATTCTCGGCGTAGCTCAGGTGGTTGAGCGGGTAGATGAAGGGCTGGCCGATCGAGTACTTGTAGGCCATCGCGGCGATGGTCGGGATCTTGGCGACCAGGCGATAGCTGGCGATCAGCCGGTTATGCGGATCGTTGATGTCGAGATCTTCGTAGTAGAAGGCCGAGAGCGCCCCGACCACCGCGATCATGACGGCCATGGGATGGGCGTCGCGCCGGAAGCCGCGCAGCAGGCTGGCGATCTGCTCATGCACCATGGTGTGGTAGGTGACACCCTGGGCGAACTTGGCCCGCTCCTTGGCGGTCGGCAGCTCGCCGAACAGGATCAGATAGGCGACCTCCAGGAAGTCGGCCTTGGTCGCCAGCTCCTCGATCGAATAGCCGCGATGCAGCAGGATGCCCTTGTCGCCATCGATGAAGGTGATCTTGGACGAACAGCTGGCGGTCGAGGTGAAGCCCGGATCGTAGGTGAAGCGGCCGGTGTCGGCGTACAGCCGGCGAATATCGATCACGGCGGGCCCCAGGCTGCCTTCCAGCACCGGCAGCTCGACCGTCTCCCCCTGCTGGTCGGTGAGCGCCACCAGCTGTTCATTCGACTCGGTCATGCACGCTTGCTCCCCTGGAGTGAGCCTGGCCCGGCGGACCTCTTTGCCTGCTTAAGATGAAGAATCTCTGAAGAGATCTTGAACAATTAGGGTTGAGAGGCGCCGCGGCCAAGACTCTAGGGCTTCAGGCGGGCGCGATCAACCGCTTTGTTGCGCCGCAGCATTGGCCTGCGACAGCACGTCCTGCAGGCGGCCCAAGCTTTCCTCGGGCCCGAGCACCGCCATCACCTCGAAGATGCCAGGCGAGGCATCCCGGCCGGTTAGGGCCGCCCTAAGCGGCTGCGCCAGCTGGCCGAGCTTGACGCCCTGGCGCTCGGCCTCGTGGCGCATGCACGCCTCCAGCTCGGCCTCGGTCCATTCGGTCACCGCCTGCAGCGCCGGCACCAGGGCCGCCAGGCGCGCCCGGGCGGCGCCGTCGAGCAAGGCGCTCGCCTTCGCGCTCAGCGTGAGCGGCCGGGCGGCGACATAGAGGCTGGCACCTTCGGCCAGCTCGACCAGGGTCGCGGCGCGCGGCTTCAGCCCCGGCATCGCCTGGACCAGCCGCGCCCGGCCGGCGGCATCCAGCGTGATCCCCTGGGCCGCCAGCCAGGGCTCGATCAAGAGGGCCAGCTCGGCGGCCGGCCGCTGGCGCAGATACTGCGCGTTCAGATGGGTCAGCCGCGCCAGATCGAACCGAGCGGCACCCTTGCCGACCGCCGCCAGATCGAACCACTCGACCGCCTGCGCCCGGCTGATCACCTCGTCGTCGCCATGGCTCCAGCCGAGCCGCAGCAGATAGTTGACCAGCGCTTCCGGCAGGAAGCCCATCGTGCGGTAGGCATCGACGCCGAGCGCGCCATGGCGCTTCGACAGCTTGGCGCCATCCGGCCCATGGATCAGCGGGATATGGGCAAAGGCCGGCACGGTCCAGCCGAGCGCCTGGTAGATCTGGGTCTGGCGCGCCGCGTTGACCAGATGGTCGTCGCCGCGGATGACGTGGGTCACGCCCATGTCGTGGTCATCGACCACGACCGAGAGCATGTAGGTGGGCGTGCCATCGGCACGCAGCAGCACCATGTCGTCGAGCTGGCTGTTGGCGATCTTGACCTCGCCCTGGACCAGATCGGCGATCACGGTCTCGCCTGCCAAGGGTGCCTTTAGCCGGATCGCGGGCGCCACGCCAGCTGGCGCCTCGGCTGGGTCGCGCTCGCGCCAGCGGCCGTCATAGAGCCGGGTCCGCTTGGCCGCGATCGCCTCGGCCCGCATGGCGGCCAGCTCGTCCGGCGTGCTGTAGCAGCGATAGGCATGGCCCGCCGCCAGCATCTGCTCGACGACCTCGGCATGGCGCGCCTGGGCGCTGGACTGGAATACCGCCGGCTCGTCGCCCAGCAGGCCAAGCCAGCTTAGGCCGTCGAAGATCGCCGCGATTGCCGCCTCGGTCGAGCGGGCGCGATCGGTGTCCTCGATCCGCAGCAGATAGCGCCCGCGATGGTGCCGGGCATAGAGCCAGTTGAACAGCGCGGTCCGCGCCCCGCCGATGTGCAGGTAACCAGTAGGCGAAGGTGCGAACCTTGTAACTACACTCATGGTTGATACTATGAGTCCATGCAGAAGCTCTCGCCGGTGTACCTAGCACAAGCCTTGGCGCGGCGCACGGGCCTGGCGCGGCTGCGCGCGGCCCTGCCGCTCGAGCGCTCCGCCGCGCAAGCGCCCTTCGCGTTGTGGACGGCGCTGCGCTGGCAGCTGCTGCAGGAGCGGGACCGCTGGCTGCTCTGGGCGCCGGTCCTGTTCGGGATCGGCGTCGGCCTCTATTTCGGCTTCGGCCGCGAGCCGCCGCTCTGGCTGGCCTTGGTCCTGCCAGCGGTGGCGCTCGGCGCCTATGGCTGGTGCCGCCGCTTCGCTCCAGACCTGAGCGGCGGCCTGGCGCGGCCGTTGCTCCTAGGCCTGCTGCTGCTCTGCTGCGGCCTCGCGACCGCCCAGCTGCGCACCGCGCTGGTCGCCGCACCGGTGCTGCCGCACGCCGGCGTCTACTGGCTGGAGGCCACGGTCCTCTTGGTCGAGGACCGGATCCGCGGCGACCGGCTGACCCTGGGCAAAGCGGCGATCGAGGGCGTGGCCAAAGCCGAGACGCCGGTCCGGCTGCGGATCAGCCGGACCAGCCGGCAGCCGCGTCTGGTGGCCGGCGATCGCGTGCGCTTGCGTGCCCGGCTGATGGCGCCGGCCGGGCCGAGCGAGCCGTTCGGCTTCGATTTCGCCCGTTACGCCTATTTCGAGCAGCTGGGCGCGGTTGGCTATGGCCTGGGACCGGCTCAGCTGCTGCGCCATGGCGCGGCGGCGGGCTGGAGCCAGAGCCTGGCCCGGCTGCGCCAGTCGGTCGCCACCGAGATCAGCGCCGATGTGCCCGGCACCGCCGGCGGCATCGGCGTCGCCTTGATCACCGGCCTGCGCGCCGCGGTGCCCGACCGGATCTGGCAGGAGATGCAGATCGCCGGCACCGCCCACATCCTCTCGATCTCGGGGCTGCATCTCAGCCTGGTCGCGGGCCTGGTGCTGCTGGCGGTGCGGATCGGCCTGACCTTGAGCCCCGCTTTGGCCTTGCGCCTGCCGGTCAAGAAGCTGGCCGCGGCCTGCGCCTTGGCCTGCACCTTCGCCTATGTCCTGTTCTCAGGCCTGTCGGTGCCCGCCCAGCGGTCCTTCGTGACCACCGCCTTGATGCTGCTGGCGGTCATGACCGACCGCAATCCCTTCTCCTTGCGTCTGGCGGCGCTGGCCGCCTGCGCGGTGCTCGCGACCCAGCCGGAAAGTCTGGTCGGGGCCTCGTTCCAGATGAGCTTCGCCGCGGTGATCGCGCTGGTCGCGGTCTACGAGACCGGCCTCGGCCGCCGGCCGCCCGGCACCGGCGGCCTCGCCTGGTGGCTGCTGCTCTACGCCATGGGGGTGTGCCTGACCACGGTGATCGCGAGCCTCGCGACGGCACCCTTGGCGATCTACCATTTCGGCCGGCTGCCGACCTACGGCATCATCGGCAACCTGATCGCGGTGCCGCTGACCGGCTTTTGGATCATGCCGATGGCGCTCCTCGGCATGCTGCTCCTGCCCTTCGGCTGGGAGTCGGTCGCCTTCGTGCCGATGGGCTGGGCGATCGAGCTGATGCTGGCGAGCGGCAGCATGATCGCCAGCTGGCCGGGCGCCACGCTCGATCTGCCCCGGCCGCCGCCGGCGGCGCTGGTCGCGACCGTGCTGGGCGGGCTCTGGCTCGCTTTGTGGCGCACGCCCTGGCGCTGGCTGGGCACGCTCGGCCTGGCGCTCGGCGTGATCTTGATGCTCAGCCAGCGGCCGCCCGATCTGATCGTCGATGCGACCGGCCGTCTGGTCGCGGCCCGCCTCGCCGACGGCCAGCTGGCCTTGGCACCCTGGCAGCGCGACAAGTGGATCACCGATGGCTGGCTCGAGGGCGGCGGCCAGCGCGCGGCGGCCAGCTGGCCAGCCGCCGGCCAGGTTGCGGACGGCGCCCTGACCTGCGACGAGCTCGGCTGCATCCTGCGCCGGGCGGGCCGCAGCGTCGCCCTGGTGCGCCGGGCCGAAGCCCTGGCCGAGGACTGCGTCCGGGCCGATCTGGTGCTGAGCTATCCAAGGCTCGAAGCCTGCCCCAATCGCCGGCCGCTGATCGGACCGCGCCGCCTGGCGGCCGAGGGCGGCTTGGCCTTGTGGTTGACCGACGACGGCGTCTATTGGCGGAGCGTGCGCGACCAGCAGGGCCTGCGGCCCTGGAGCCGATTGCCTGAAAACCAGGCAAAACGGCACGATATCGGCCAAAGGTTGGATTAGAGGATTGTCAGCCAGGCCGCTGTGCATTACGGCTATCCACAGGATAATTCATTGAAAGCCTTGATGTATCCGACGATGGACCATGCCTCGCGTCGCATATCCGCGGCAGCTGGTCGGCAAGCCCCGCATGATCTGCCGCCAGCTGCCAAGACGGCGCCAGCCGTTCTCCCGACTATCGTGCTGGTCGAACCGCGCGCGCTGAACCGGCAATGCCTGCATCTCGGCCTGGAGCGGGCCGGCTGGAGCGTGCGCACCAGGCCCGCCGATGGTGCCGAGCTCGCGCCGCTGGCCGCGCTGGAGCCCGGCTGCGACCTGCTCCTGCTCAGCGTCGGCGATGCCGGGCTCGCCGTGGACGCGGGCGTCGGCATCGAGGACCTGGCCCGGCAGATCGCGCCGACGCCGCTGGTGCTCCTGGGCGATCAGCATGCCGGCGCCCAGGTCGCGGCCGCGATCCGCTCAGGTGCGCGCGGCTTTGTGCCGGGCAACCTCGATCTTGCCGAGCTCAACGAGGCGCTCCGCTTTGTCCTGGCCGGCGGCACCTGCGTGCCGGCCAGCGCGCTGCTCGATCTCGTGGATCACCAGCTGGCGGGCGAGCCGCAGCCGGAGCCGCTGCGGCAGGACCCGGAGGCCGGGTCGGCGGCCTGCGCCGCGCGACCGCTCGATCTGCTGACGCCGCGCGAGCGCGCGGTGGCGCTGCGCCTCCGCCAGGGCAAGCCCAACAAGGTGATCGCCTACGAGCTCGGCATCCAGGAATCGACCGTCAAGGTGTTCGTCCAGCGGATCCTCGCCAAGCTGCACGCCGCCAACCGGACCGAGGTCGCCTATCTGACCATGGCCGGCCCGGCCGGCGAGGCGCCCGACCAAGCGTGACCGGTCTTACTGGCCGTCAGCGCCGTGCGGTGCCGCCGGCCTCGTCAGCCAGCGGCTCAGGCGCTCGAGCCGGATCGGCAAGGACAGGCTGACGGCATAGTCCGGCGCATCGTCGGTCAGGCCGACATCGACCGCGGCGTTCAGGAGCACGCCGCGCCCCAGCACCGAAGACGCGCCGAGATTGAGCGAGGCAGCGACTTGCTCGGAACCGTCGATTGCCTGCCCGGCCAGCTTGGTCTTGCGCACGAAGCGCTGATCGAGGCCCAGCCGGAGCGACGTGTCGGGGCTGGCGGCCAAGGCCGTGCCGAGCGAGACGCCGACCTCGTCGCCCGGATCGATCTGGTCCTTCTCCAGGGTCGTCTCGTAGCTCGTGGTCGCGAAGAAGGCCAGCGGATCCTGGCGCTTGAGGGCGGTCAGCGAGCCGCCAAGCTCGGTGAAGCCGCCGCCCAGCCCGACGCCGTTGTCGGAATCGTTGCCGAAGTCGCTGTCCCAGCTGACCCGGCCGATCAGATCCGGCATCAGGCCGCCATCCTCGTGCCAGAGGCCTTTCGCCAGGCTGACCCGAAGGTCGCCGACGCCATGGCCGCTCTGGCTGGCGGCGCGCGCCGGGGTCTGGGCGCTGCTGGCGACGAAGGTCTGGTCGACCAGCCGATAGGGCAGGCTGAGCTCGAGCTGGCTGTCAAAGGGCAGGCCCAGCCGGACCGGCAGATTGGCCGTGAACTCGTTGCGCCGGGTCTCGCCTTGCACCACCGCGATCGGCAAGGGCGTCGGCTGGGTCGGCGCGAACAAGGCCAGCACCGCGGGATTGCTGCTGACCTGCCGGGTATAGGCGAAGCTGGGGGCGACCTCGATCTGCCCCGGCGCCAGCAGCAAGGCGCCGATATCGACCAGGGTGCGCTCCAGGGCGCGATCGATGGTCGCGTCGTCGACCTCGAAGGCATCCTCGGCCGGCCGCCCAGGCTCAGCGGTAGCCGCAGCCACCGCGGTGATCGCTGGGCTGGTTGCCGCGTCGGCCTGCTTGACCGGCGGGCTCGGCGCCCTGGCCGGCGCTGCGGCCGGCAGGGCGGTCGGCGCATCGCGGGTGACGGCCGCCAATTGGCGGCTCGGCCGCAGCACGTCGAGCACGATCTGCTGACCATAGGCAAAGCTGCGCAGCTCGGCCCCGGCGGCGATCTCCAGCTGCAGCTGGCGGCCATCGGGGCTCGCTGCCGCCGCGAAGATCAAGGTCTCGACGTCGCCGATCAGCCCGTCCAGGGCAAAGCGCGCCGGTCGGTCGAAGGCGATCGCGACCCGGCTGCCCTCGCGCACCAGCCGGTAGGTCACCGGCGCTGGCCAGTCGAACACGATCCGCTCGAAGGCGGCGTGCTGGCCGCCGCGCACCACGACCCGCGGCCGCTCGGCCAGCGGCACATCGTCGAGCGCGGTGAAGGCGGCCGGCGTGATCGCCGGTGGCGGTGCGGCTTCGGCGGTGGCTGGGGCCGGCGGCAGGGCGAGCGGGGTCACCTGCACGACCGGGGCGGCGAGGGGGCTGCTGGCGGCGGCCGGACCGGCGGCCGGCAGGGCCAGAGGCGCCAGGGCCATCAATCCAAGAACGCTGCGCGGGCCGCAGGCAAGGCGGCGGCAAACGGGAGGTCGCGACATGGCGAAGCTTCAGTTCTGCTGGAGGATTAGCGGAGGAAGACGAAATCGGCGGCGCTCGGCGCCAGCCGGTTGGCGGCGGCGCGGCCGGGCTTGGGCTCGACCACGAAGGCGACCCGGCCGAGCTTGGGCAATTCGAGCCAGAGCCGCTCGAAGGCGCCGATCAAAAGGGTGCGGTTGCCGAAATTGGGATCGGCCAGCAGCACGCGATCGCCGCGCCGGCCGCGAAACACCACGAAGTGGTTGTAGCCGTTCATGCGGACCGGGACCATCGCCGGGGCGCGGGCCTCCAGATCAGCCAGCGTCATCTGGCCGAGCCCGATGCCTTGATAGCCCCGCTGATCCACGAAGCGCTTGAGGTCGAGCAAGGAGAAGCCCTGGCGGCGCCGGACCAAGGCGGGATCGGCCAGATAGTCGGCGCGCCGGATCAGGCCGCGCGCGACCTCGCGCTCGCTGACCGGATCGTCATGCTGGTAATTTAGCAAGGTCGCCAGCGCCGCGGCTCCGCAGCTCAGGTCCCAGGCCTGGACCACCACCTTGTCCTGGCGCGCCTCGATCAGCGAGCGCACCGGCCGTCGATCGGCTGCTGCAGCCGGCAGCGCGGCCGTGACGAGCGCTAGCCAGACGGCCAGCATGACGCGGCGCCGCGGCTTGGACTCGGCAGAGAGGCTGGCAATGATCATGGACGATTGGGCCGGCGGAGCAGGCCCCGGCCGAAGCCCGGGGCCTGCCACTTCTGCCAGGGAGCTCAGTCGACCTTCTTGGGCGGCGCGCCGTGGTCCGGCTTGCCGCCGTGATCATCCGGATAGAACGGGAACGGCTGGGCGGCCGCTTCCGAGCCCGAGATCGACGTCGACATGAACTTGGTGGCGTCGACGTCGGTCAGCGCATAGGTGATGGTCTCGCAGCCATAGCCGTAGCAATTGGCGGCGCCATCGGCATCGGCGTAGAAGCCATATACATCAACATATTGCCTGATGTACTTGTCCTTGTAGATCTCGACGTGCTTGTCGATCTCTTCATTGATGTCGACGTTCTTGTAGCCGTCGACATAGGCGTAGCCGGCCGCGGTCACGCCATCCAGCGCGGTCGCATCGAGGGTCATGGGCTCGGCCTGCGCCGCCATTGCGAGCGCCATGGCACCGCCGAGAGCGAGGCTGCCGATCGCGAGCTTGCTCATCATCATCCATCCTTTGCCAATGAAGTGGAGCGGGAGTTGAGCCCCAAAGGTGGCCGGGCCGCGCCGCCTGTGCGGCTGGCACGGGACCGGGCATGGCCGGGCGAAATCGGCGCCCTGACCAATCTCGAGAGAGGGTATGAGCGACATGGGCGGCATGGGTTCAGGGCTGGGCCGGGCTGGCGGCTGCCGGCAGGTCGCTCGGCAGATAGCGGCTTGGATCGACCGCCGGGGCCATGGCATGGGGGTTGGTCTGGACCACCCAGCGGGTCGCGACGCCGACCGCCAGCACGCCATCGTCCTGGGTCATGGTGAAGCCGCCCGTCTGGCCCTCGCCGCCGGTGCCGGTGGCGCTGGCCGCCACATCCGCGTCGGCGCTCGGGCTGCAGCAGGCGTAGGCCTGGCCGATGCCGATGCCAAAGGCGATGGTCAAGTAGGGATTGTTGAACAGGCTGGTGAAGGTGTTGGCGTAGGTCCAGGCCAAGGGCCCGGTCGCGGTCGCATCTATGGTGACGTCGACGCCGACGGGTGTCCCTGCCGCGGTCACCTGATCCAGCTGGTCAGGGGCCAGCACCAGCGGTGCCGCCTGGACCGAGGGTGCCAGCAGCGCGGCGAGCAGCAGGCCGGCCAACGCGGCGCGGCCGCAGCGATCATCGGGCTGGCCATGGCTGACGACGGGCTGGTCCACCATGTTCATGTTGACCTTTCGCGGCCTGGCAATCCTGGCTGGTGACGCAGCTCCGCGCTGATCTTGCCAGCTTCAAGGAAACGCCGCTGAATTGCCAATGGAGCCAATCCAAAATGCCATCATCATTAACGCTTTATTTTGACAAAGTTTACGGATTGGCTGGTAAAGCGAACACGCCGCAATTAGTGGTAGCTCCAAAGAACTACGACACTGCTGGCGTCAGCTGATTGGCGGGCGCGATGCTTCGAAAGAACTACGGCCGATCGGGATCAGCCGAGCCGGAGGTGGCGTGGCGCGGCGGGCACGCTCAGACCGAGGCCTGGGCCCCGGCGGTCGCGGCCGGAGCCGGCCGGTCCGCCGGGCGCGCGTCCTCGGCCAGAATGACCTCGCGATAGAGGATGAACAGGCCGCTCGCGACCACGATGCCGCCGCCCAGCACGACGCCGCCGGCCGGAACGTCGCCGAAGGCGACATAGCCGAACAGCACGCCCCAGAGCATCTGGCTGTACTGGAACGGCGCCACCACGGCCGCCGCGGCGCGTCGATAGGCGGCGACCAGCAGCATCAGCGCCGTGCCGCCGGCCAGGCCGGCCACGGCCGCCACCGCCATCTGGCCAAGGCTCATCGGCGTCCAGGTCATGAGCGACCAGACTGCCATCGCCAGCGCGATGGCGAGATTGGGGTACAGCGCGATGCTGGCGGTCGATTCGCTGCTGCTCAAGCGGCGCACCAGGATGATCGAGCAGGCCGAGGCGACGGCGCTCGCGACCGCGGCGAACGCGCCCGGCCCGAGCGGCATGGCGCCCGGCTGCAGCACGATCAGCACGCCGGCAAAGCCCACGATGATCGCCGACCAGCGCCGCCAGCCGACCTGCTCGCCCAGGAGCGGCACCGCCAGCGCCGTGATCAGCAAGGGCGTGGTGAACAAGAGGGCATAGACATCAGCCATCGGCATCAGGCTGAAGCCGGTCATGGCGGCGAAGGTCGCGATCAGGCTGCAGGCCGAGCGCAGCAGATGGGCGCCCAGCCGGTCGGTCTTGAGCTGGCCGAAGCCGCCCGTGCGCCAGGCCAGGATGGTTGCCGGCACCAGCGAGAAGCCAGCGTTGAACAGCATCATCTGCGGGATCGAGCAGTCAGCGCTCAGCCATTTGCCCAAGAGGTCCATGGTGCTGAACAGCATGAAGGCCAGCGTCGCGAGCGCGATGCCGAGGCCATGGCCGTCGCTGCGCCAGAGCGGCGCGCCCATGACGCGGGCCGCGACCAGACCGCCGAACCGGGAAAACGCCGACCACATCGCAACCCGCCCTTGCCAACCGGACCCCGCCGGCCCGACCGCGGCTTTCTACCACCGGTCGAGAAGGGCCAGCAGCGCGATTTTTGCATGGCTTCGCTGCGAAATCGTTAATCGGCGCCGGTCGCGGACGCCCGGTCCGAGCCAGCCAACGGCTCAGACGTTGAAGTAGCGCGCCTGCGGATGATGCAGGACGATCGCGCTGGTCGACTGCTCCGGCCAGAGCTGATCTTCCTCGCCCAGCTCCACGCCGATCCGCGCGGCGCCCAGCAGGTCGAGGAGCTGGCGCTGGTCGGCGAGGTTGGGGCAGGCGGGGTAGCCGAAGGAGTAGCGCGAGCCGCGATAGCCCTGCTTGAGCAGCTCCGCCCGGTCGCGGGCATCGAGATGGCCGAAGCCGAGCTCGCCGCGGATCCGCTTGTGGACATATTCCGCCAGCGCCTCGGCCAGCTCGACGCCCAGCCCATGCAGCCGGACATAGTCGTTGTAGCGGTCGGCCGCGAACCAGGCGCGCGCCACATCCGAGGCGTTCTGGCCGACCGTGACCACCTGCAGGCCCAGCACGTCCCGCTCCGGCTCGCCGATGTCGCGCAGGAAGTCAGCGATGCACAGGCCGTTCGGCTGAGCCTGACGGGGCAGGGCGAAGCGGGCCACCTCGCGCTTGGGATCGTCGGGCGCGAACAGCACGACCGCATTGCCTTCGGCGGCGGCCGGCCAGTAGCCGTAGGCGGCCTGCGGCTTGAACACCCGCTCCTGCTCGCAGCGCTCGACCAGATCGGCCAGAACCGGACGCAACTCCTTGGCGGCCCAAGCCAAAAACTCCGGCAACGAGCGCCCGTCCTTCTTGTAGCCCCAGTGAAACTGGAACAGCATGTTCTCGTTGAGGTAGGGCAACAGCGCCTTGACCGGCACCTCCTCCAGGATCCGGGCACCCAGGAAGGGCGGCTGGGGCAGCTCGACGCCGCGCGCCAGCTCGTTGCGGCGCAGCCGGCTCGCCTCGATGTCGACCGGGCGCAGAATGGCAGGTGGCGCCTCCAGCGCCGCGAGCGCGCGCGACACCTTGCGCCGCGCCGGTCGGGCGGCCTGCTGGGTCTGGCGCTCGCTCAGGTATTCGTCGAAGCCGCCGGCGACGATCCGATCCATCAGATGCAGGCCGTCAAAGGCGTCCCTGGCATAGGCGACCCGGCCGCCGGCATAGGCCTGGACGCAATCGGTCTCGACATAGCTCCGGGTCAGCGCGGCGCCGCCCAGCATGACCGGCACGTCGATGCCCTGGCGGCTCATCTCGACCATGTTCTCGCGCATGATCACGGTCGACTTGACCAGCAGGCCGGACATGCCGATCGCATCCGCCCGGTGCTCGGTCGCGGCCGCGAGGATGTTGCCGAGCGGCTGCTTGATGCCGAGATTGACCACCTTGTAGCCGTTGTTGGTCAGGATGATGTCGACCAGGTTCTTGCCGATGTCGTGGACGTCGCCCTT
>CADEGR010000046.1:0-13256 GCA_902826935.1 uncultured Alphaproteobacteria bacterium
ACCGAGCAGGCTTATGGCGGCAATCCGCTCGCGGTGCTGCCCGAGGCAACCGGCTTGAACGACCGGCAGATGCAGGCGATCGCACGGGAGTTCAATCTTTCGGAGACCGTGTTCGTGCTGCCGCCCGCCGACCCCCGCCATGCTGCCAAGCTGCGCATCTTCACGCCGGCCGCGGAGATCCTGTTCGCCGGCCATCCGACCATCGGCACGGCCCTGATCCTGGCTGATCAGGGCAAGCTGCCGCTGACCGGCGAGCGCGCCCTGATCGTGCTCGAGGAGGGCGCCGGCCTGGTGCCGGTCAGCCTGGAGCTCGAAGCAGGCCAAGCGCGCTTTGCCTGGCTGACCGCGCCGCGAGCACCGGAGCTCCGCCCCGCCCCCAGCGCCGAGCTGATCGCAGCCACCCTGTCGCTGCCGGAGGACGCCTTGGTGACCACGCGGGGTGCCCCGATCCAGGCGTCTTGCGGCACGCCTTTCCTGCTGATCGAGCTGGTCGATCGCGCCGCCCTGGCTGCAGCGCGCCTGGATCACGGCTTGTTCGCTCGCCACCTCGCGGACCTGTGGGCGCCCTGGCCGTTCCTGTTCACGGCTGACGCGCCGGATGGCTACGACCTGCAGGCGCGGATGTTCGCGCCCAGCGGCGGCGTGCCGGAGGATCCGGCGACCGGCAGCGCCACCGCCGCCTTAGGCGGCTGGCTGGGCGAGACCTGCGGCCAGGCCGATGCCCGGCTGCACCGGGTGCTGGCCCAGGGCATCGAGATGGGCCGGCCCAGCCGGCTCGAGCTGATCGTCGAGCGGCAAGCCGGCCGCACCACCGCGGTCAAGGTCGGCGGTGCTGCCGTCCTGATCAGCGAGGGCACGATCCTGGCCCCCGAGCTGGCCTAAAGCGCCGCGCTATCCAGGTCAGCGTCGCTCGCCGCCGCGCCGCGCCAGGGCTCAAGGCAGAGCAGCACCGGCTGGAAGCTCCGGCGATGGTGGCGGCACGGACCCAGCCGCTGCAGCGCCGCCCGATGCTCGGCCGTCGGATAGCCGACATTGCGCTCCCAGCCATAGCCCGGATAGCGCGGCGCCAGCTGCTGCATCAGGCGGTCGCGGGTCACCTTGGCGATGATCGAGGCGGCGCTGATCGCGGGCTCGGTCTGATCGCCGCCGACGATCGTCTTGGCCGCGCACGGCAGCGGCGGCCGCTGATTGCCGTCGATCAGTGCCAGATCGACCGGCTGGCCGAGCCGCGCCAGGGCCCGGCGCATGGCGAGGAAGGTCGCCTGCAGGATGTTCAGGCGGTCGATCTCGGTGGCCGAGGCGGCGCCGATGCCGATCTTGGCGACCCGCAGCAGCTCGGCTGCCAGGACCAGCCGCTGGGCGGCGGACAGGCATTTCGAATCGGCCAGGCCGGCGACCGGCCGGGGCAGGATCACGGCGGCCGCGACCACCGGCCCGGCCAGCGGCCCGCGCCCGACTTCGTCGATCCCGGCGATCACCTGCCGCCTGCGCATGCCGCACCCCGCTCACGATCAGCGGGCTATGGATAGCGCATGACGCGGCCAAGGCAAGCGCCGCGGGCCCGGCCCCTGGTAGTTCAGACAGAGGGCGTGGCCGGCGCGCGGTCGGCGGCCGGCCAATCCGGCCAGCCGGCCTGCGGCTCGATCCGCCCGACCACCCGGCCGGCATGGTTGCGCAAGATCGGCCGGGCGAGCGGCGCCAGCTGGGCGAGCGCCGCCGGCGGCACGGCGTCCAGACGGGCGAGCAGCGCCAGGAGCGCCACCACGGCGGCCCGCGTCGCGCCATCCACCACCTTCAGCGCCACGCCCAGGCCGTGGGCCGGCCAGGCAGCGGCATAGACGCCCTCGGCGCCGGTCTTGACCAGCAGCTGCGGGGCCGCCTGCATGATCAGGGTGCAGGGCCGGCCGGTGCCGGCCACCAGCTCCGGGTGGGCCTGCATCGCGGCCACGATCTGGCGGCAGGCGGCCGCACGCTCCGGCGGCAGCCCGTCCGGCCGGGCGAGGCGAGCCAGCGCCGTCGCCAGCCCGGCGAGCGGCAACGCGAAGGTCGGGATGCCGCAGCCATCGACCGCCGGCTCGGGCATCACATCTAGGCTCGCCATCGCCTGCTGGGCGGCCGCGATCAGGCGCTGGACCGGATGGTCAGGGGCGAGATAGCCGGCGGTCGGCACGCCCAGATGCAGCGCCAGGGTCAGCATGCCGGCATGCTTGCCGGAGCAGTTGTTGTGCAGCGCCGAGGGCGGCTCGCCGCTGGCAGCGAGCGCCGCCGCGGCCGCCGCGTCGCTCGGCGCATGGGCGCCGCAGGCGAGGTCGGCGACGCTCAAGCCGAGCCGGGCCAGCCAAGCGGCGACCGCGCCTGCATGCATCGGCTCGCCGCCATGGGACGCGCAGGCCAAGGCGAGCTCGGCGGCGCTCAGGCCGAAGCGGGCGGCTGCCCCGCTCTCGACCAGCGGCAGCGCCTGGATCGGCTTGACCGCCGAGCGCGGGAACACTGGTGTCGTGGGCGCGCCGCCGCCGGCCGCCACGACCCGCCCCGCGGCGTCGGCGATCACATAGAGCACCCGATGGGCGCTCTCGAGCGCCGCGCCGCGCCGCACCAGGATGGCGGCTTCCGGTTCAAGCATCGGCCGCTGCCTGCCTAGACCGGGCCGCCCGGCGCACTATCTGCAAAAGTGAGAGCATGGACGCTGATCCCGAAACTGTCAGAGCCTGGTCCGGATCCTAGCCCATCCCCGGCCGGCTGGCACAGGCGGTGGTTGCGGCCGGGGTCCTGGCACCAGCGGCGGGCGCGGATGGCGGGAGCCCAAGCTGCAGCGGAATGCGCCGGCTCGCGCGGCGGCCTTTGGCTGCCATGGCCAGCAACGGGCGGTTCATGGTCAAATCGGCAGCGGCCAAGATGGAGCCCCGAATGATTGCGCGTGCCCTGGCGATCTGCCTGCTAGCCCTGCCGCTGCTCGGCTGCGCCACCGATGCCGACGACGCGCGCCTCGCGGCCGCCATGACCGACCAGGATGAGGCGGTGGCCGATCGCTTGCTGCAGCGGACCCTGGAGTTCGTGCCGGATGGCACCACCCGCCGCTGGCGCAATGAGGAAAGCGGCCATGCCGGCGCGATCACGCCGGTCGGCACCTTCGTCAGCGCCGCCGGCGTGTTCTGCCGCGAATATCGGGAGGAGCTGCGGGTCGCCGGCGCCGATGCGGCCGCGACCAAGGCCGCCTGCCGCGATCCGGCGGCGCGTTGGATCGCGCTGGAAGTGCTGGAATTCCCCGTCCGGTGACGCCCGAGCCAGGCCTCAGGCGATCCGGGTCGCGGCCAGGCGCGCCTCGTCCAGCTCCAGGCCGAGCCCCGGCCGGTCCGGCAGGGTCAGGTGGCCGTCCGGCTCCATCGCGAGCGGCGTGGTGAGCGCAAAGTCGCGCCGCTCGATCGACCAGCCGGCGAAGTCGTAAGGGAACTCCAGATAGGGGCAGGCGCCCAGGCCCGCCACCAGCTGGGCATTGGCCATCAGGCCGATGCCGTTGCCCCAGGTGTGCGGCGTGAACAGCACGCCCCGGCTCTGCGCGATCCGGCCGATTCGGGCCAGGCCGGTGAGCCCGCCGACCAGCACCGCATCCGGCTGCAGGACATCGACCGCGTCCTGCTCGACCATGGCGGTCAGATCATGCAGCTCGCGCGCCATCTCGCCGCCGGCGATCCGCACCGTGGTCGCGGCGCGCAAGGCGGCGAGGCCGGCGAGGTCGCCGCGGTGGAGCGGCTCCTCCAGCCAGTAGACCTCGAGCTCCTCGAGCGCCCGCGCCACCGCCAGCGCATCCTTCAGCACCCAGGGCGGGCGCGCATCCCAAGGCATCCGCCAGGCCTGGTTGGCATCGACCATCAGGGCCAGCCGGTGGCCGAAGGCCTTGCGGACGGCGGCGATGCCGGCCACGTCCTCGCGCCAGTCCGGCCGGGCGAAGCGCACCTTCAGCGCCTGGAAGCCCTGCTCCAGATAGCGCCCGGCGGCATCGACCAGGGCCTGCGGGCTGAAGCGGCTGCCGGACGAGGCATAGACCCGGACCCGCTGGCTGGCCCCGCCCAGGAGGCGCCAGCAGGGCTGGCCGGCGAGCTTGCCGAACAGGTCCCAAAGCGCTACGTCCAGCGGCCAGCAGCGGCCATAGTGGAAGGACAGATTGTCGATGATCTGGAAGTGGCGCTCCAGATCGCGCGGGTCCTGGCCGACGAACAGCTCCTCGTGCCCGGCGAAGCCGGCCATGCGGTCGCCCGAGCCGATGCCGGTGACGCCCTGGTCGGTCTCGACCCGGACCAGGTCGACCTCGAAATAGGTCCGGGCACGGCTGTCCCAGGACGGGCAGAAGGGTGGGTCCAGCGGCAGACGGTGCCGGCTTTGCTGAATGGCGGTGATTTTCATGGCGGGCGGCGCGTTTCACGGACATGAGGACGTTACTATGCGTTGTGTCCCATTCGACCTCAGCTTGTCGATCCGAATCGCATTCGGACCGGGCCGGATTGCTGGACTTTCTGCCGATCTCGATCAGCTGGTCGGACATAAGGCGAGCCTGCTGCTGATCGCCGACCCAGGCGTCGCCGCCGCGGGCTTGGTCGAGCAGGTCACGAGCGCGCTGCAGGGCGGCGGCCATCAGCTCAGCACTTGCACCGAATTCGGCGGCGAGCCCAAGGCGGTCCAGATCGATGCCGCGGCGGCGGCGGCGCGGCGCTGCCAGGCCGATGGCATCATCGCCCTGGGCGGCGGCTCGGTGCTCGATCTCGCCAAGCTCGCGGCGGCGGTCGCGGTCGCGGGCGCGCCGGCCGAAGCCTATGCCCTGATGCGGACGCCGCTGCCGGCGCGGCCCTTGCCGGTGATCGCTCTGCCGACCACCGCCGGCACCGGCGCCGAGGTCACGCGCACGGCGGTGTTCACCGATCGGGCCGGCCACAAGGTCTGGGCCTGGGGCGACGCGCTGAGGCCGGCGCTGGCCCTGCTCGATCCGGATCTGACCCTGGGCCTGCCGCCGGCGCTGACCGCGCTGACCGGAGCGGATGCGCTGGTCCATGCGATCGAGGCGGCGACCAGCCGGCGCAGCCATCCGGTCGCGGCCAGCCAGGCGCTCCATGCGATCCGGCTGATCATGGCGCATCTGCCGCAGGCGGTCGCCGATGGCGGCCACGCGCCGAGCCGGGCGGCGCTGCTGGTGGCGGCGACCCTGGCGGGCCTGGCGATCGACGGCGCCGGCACCGGCATCGCCCATGCGCTGGGCCACGCGCTGGGCTCGCTGGCCCCGGTGCCCCACGGCCGCGCCGTGGCCCTCGCCTTGCGCAGCAGCCTCGCCTGGAACGCCGCGGCGGCGCCTGAAGCCTTCGCGCCGGTCGCCCTGGCGATGGGCGTGGCGCCAGAGCCGGCAGCGCTGGCGGAGGCTTTGGCCGGCTTGCTGGCGACGATCGGGATCAGCCCCGATCTCGCCGATGTCGGCATCGGGCCGGCCGACGCGCCGCGCCTGGTCGAGCTGTGCCAGGCGCCCGAGAACCAGCCGATGCTGGCCGCCAATGCCCGCCAGGCCGAGCCCGCCGACCTCGCAGCGCTGGCGGCCGCCTTGTGCGCCGGCCGCTGCCGGCCGATCCCAGCCACGGAGCAGCCTGCATGAGCCTGCCATCGGACGGCCAGCATTGGCATAGCGGCCACTACGCCAAGCATGCCGGCTTCGTGCCCACCTTCGGCCTGCAGGTGGTCGCCCTGCTGGCGCCCCAGCCGGGCGAGCGGATCCTGGATCTCGGCTGCGGCGACGGGGTCTTGACCGAAGCGCTGGTCAAGGCCGGTGCCGAGGTGATCGGCGTCGACGCCAGCGCCGACATGATCCAGGCTGCGCGCGGCCGTGGCCTCGATGCAAGGGTCATGGACGGCCGGGCGCTGGCCTTCGAGGCGGCGTTCGATGCGGTCTTCAGCAATGCCGCCCTGCACTGGATGACCGAGCCGGATGCGGTCCTGGCGGGCGTCGCGCGCGCGCTCCGGCCGGGCGGCCGCTTCGTCGCCGAGTGCGGCGGCCATGGCAATGTCGCGGCGATCACGGTGGCGCTGCTCGCGGTGCTGGCGCGCCGTGGCATCGATGGCCGGGCGGCCATCCCGTGGTACTTCCCCGACCCCGACAGCTATGCCGCGAAGCTGGCGGCCCATGGCTTCGTGGTCGATCGGATCGAGCTGATCCCGCGGCCGACGCCTTTGCCGACCGACATGGCGGGCTGGATCGAGACCTTCGGGGGCGGCTTTCTCGGTCAGCTGCCGGCCGCGGATCGGCCAGCAGCGCTCGCCGAGGCGATGGACCTGCTGGCCCCATGCCTGCGCGATGCCAGCGGCCGCTGGACCGCCGATTACGTCCGCCTGCGCTTCGCCGCCCATCGGCCCTAGCCGGCCCTGACAGGGGTGTCGGTGCGGCCGCGGTTTGGACAGAAAATTGCTGTGTTCGAGATAAATACCCCGCGGCGGCGAATAAAACGGCGCGCCTGCCTGTTCACCCCTACAACTGGCGGATTCAGACCAACGAAAACGCCAACGATCTAGCGCGCTGTCCCGGGGGGTCGGGACAGTTGGGGGAAATCATTTTTCCAGATCCTGGCGCAGGCTGCGCCTGATGGTCTTGCGGTCGGACAGCAATGCCAATATTGGCCAATGCCAGGCCATGGTCGATCGGGTAATCGCCGCAGCAATGCGGCCTCTCGTCATTGACATGGTGCCAGCAGGCTTGGTCGGCAAGGGTCGCTTTTCGGAGCGACTCGTCCCGCTGGATTTGGAAAAAGCCTAGCGACAACCACGGGAGGTTGTAATGCCGTCGGATTCTTTATCGCAGGCTTATGCTGACGCATTCTTTACCGATGTCATGGAGGTGGCACCGCACGCGACCACGCTGCGCCGCCCTGCCGACCACCTCGAACCGCGCCGGCCGGCCCGGCCCGGCGGTCAGGCGACTGGCCGTGGCGAGGCCGCCGAGCATGGCGCCATGTCGCTCCATGTCAGCAAGCTGCGCGGGATCAGCTTCGACGTGCGCGCCAAGCTGAAGCGCCATGGCGTGACCTACACCCACCAGCTCCTGGCGGTCGCCGGGGCGGCCCAGCGGCGGCGGGAATTCGCGGCGCAAAGCGGCATCGAGGAAGCCGCCTTGGCGCGCCTCACCTGCCGCGCCGATCTCGCCCGGATCAAGGGCGTCGGCGCCATCTTCGCCGACATGCTGGAGCTGTTGGGCGTCGACCGGGTCGGGCTGCTCGCCCGTCAGGATCCGGTCGGCCTGCATGATGCCCTGTTCACCTTGAACTCGGCCGAGCGCTTCGCCCGGCGGGCGCCGACGCCCGAGGAAGTCCATGATTGGGTGATGCAGGCGCGGCAATTGCCCAAGCTGGTGCGCGACGACGCCTAGCGGCTGGCTGCCAAGGCCGCGGCGCGCTGGCTCGCGTCGCGGTCCGCCGGCCCCTTCGCGCCAGCTGCAAGACAATCTGGTAAAAAGCTGTAAATTGCGCTAATTCCCCTCGGATAATCCAATTCGTCGTGGTGCTTTGACCAAGAGCGTCCGGCGATCCGGCTGGTTTGGCCGGTAAACCTTGGGGGGCGCTCGATGTTTGCTTTGCGCACTGCCACTGCCACGGTGGCTCTGTTGGGCCTCGGCGCAGCGGTCGCGGCAGGACCGGTTCAGGCGGCGGGCTTTGCGCTCAAGGAGCAATCGTCGGACGCGCAGGGCAATGCGTTTGCCGGCGCCACGGCCGGTGCTTTGGATGCCAGCTACATGTTCTTCAATCCGGCAGCGCTCGCCCAGCTGCCGGGCAGCCAGCTGTCGGCCAATCTCAGCTATATCGCGCCCCAGGCCGAGTTCAAGGACGGCGCCGCCTCGACTGGGGATGGCA
Source organism: uncultured Alphaproteobacteria bacterium (assembly GCA_902826935.1). Taxonomy (GTDB): domain Bacteria; phylum Pseudomonadota; class Alphaproteobacteria; order Geminicoccales; family Geminicoccaceae; genus CADEGR01. The sequence continues at coordinate 7,875 of CADEGR010000046.1, forward strand.
CTCCGATCGCCGGCACCGCCAATGCCGACGACATCGGCGACGATGCGCTGGTGCCCGCCTTGTACTTCTCGACGCCGGTCGCCGACGGCCTGACCTTCGGGGTCGGCTTGACCGCGCCCTTCGGCCTGACCACCGACAACGAGAATGGCTGGGTCGGCCGCTACCACGCCCTCGACTCGTCGCTCCTGACGATCAACATCAACCCCGCCTTGGCCTTCAAGGCGACCGACTGGCTGTCGTTCGGCCTCGGCCTGCAGGTCCAGTACATCGACACCCGGCTCAGCAACGCGATCGATTTCGGCAGCATCGGCGCGGCGGTCGGCGTGCCCGGCGCGGCGCCGACCGCGCAGGACGGGGAAGCGATCCTCAAGGCCGACGACTGGGGCTACGGCATCACTGCCGGCCTCCTGATCAGCCCGACCGAGCAGACCCGCATCGGTGTCGGCTATCGCTCCCAGATCAAGCATGACGCCAAGGGCGAGGCCGATTTCCAGCTCGATGGCGCCGGGGTCGGCGCCGCGCTGTCGGGCGCCACCGGCGCCTTCACCGACACCGGCATCCGGGCCGACGTCACCACGCCCGCCAGCCTGTCGCTCGGCGCCTACCACGAGCTGAGTGATCAGTTCGCGCTCATGGCCGAGGTCCTCTGGACCGACTGGTCGTCGTTCGACGAGCTGCGCATCCGCTTCGACAATCCAGCCCAGGGCGACAATGTCACCGACGAGAAGTGGGAGGACACCATCTTCCTTGCCGCCGGCGCCACCTGGCGGCCGCTGAACGCGCTGGCGCTCAAGGTCGGCGTCGCCTACGACCAATCGCCGGTGCCGGACGAGTTCCGCACGCCGCGCCTGCCCGATGCCGATCGTTATTGGGTGAGCGGCGGGCTCGACTTTGACGCTTTCACCTGGCTGCGCCTGTCGGCCAGCTACAGCCATATCTTCATGGACGACGGCGACATCGAGCTGAGCGCTGCCGGCACCGACAACGCCTTCCGCGGCAACCTGTCCGGCACCTACGAGAATCAGATCGACATCGTCACCTTGTCGACCACGCTGCGCTTCTAGGCGCAGGCGGGCCGGGGGCGGCGTCAGCCGACGCTGCCGCGGCCCAGGCCCAGCACGTCGGCCATGCCGTAGAGGCCGGGGCCATGGCCCGCGGTCCAGCAGGCGGCATGGACCGCGCCGCGGGCATAGATCGTGCGGTCGCTGGCCCGGTGGGTCAGCTCGATCCGCTCGCCCAGGCCACAAAACATGACGGTGTGGTCGCCCACGACATCGCCGCCGCGCAAGGCGGCAAAGCCGATCCGGCCAGGCCGCCGGGCCCCGGTCAGGCCGTCCCGGCCGCGCTCGGCGACCTCGGCCAGCGCCGTGCCGCGGCCGCGCGCCGCCGCCTCGCCGAGCGCCAAGGCGGTGCCCGAGGGGGCATCGACCTTGTGCCGGTGATGGATCTCGGCGATCTCGATATCGAACTCGGCTGGCCCCAGCGCGCGGGCCACCTGCTCGGTCAGGCCGAGCAGCAGATTGACGCCCAGGCTCATATTGGCGGCCCAGACGATCGGCGTGCGCGTCGCCGCCGACCGCACCAGCTCGGTCTCGATCGCATCCAGCCCGGTCGTGCCGATGACATGGGCGCAGCCCAGCTCGGCGGCCAAGGTGGCATGGCGCGCGGTCGCGGCGGGGCTGGAGAATTCGATCACCACGTCGGCGCTGCGGATCACCCCGGCAGCGTCTGCCAGCACGCTTTGGCCGAGCGGCGCGCCGCCGGCCAGCGTGCCAAGATCGGCGCCGAGGGCGGCATGGCCCGGCATCTCGGCGCCGCCGGCAAGGCTGCAGCCCGGCCGGCTCAGCACCTCGGCCAGGATCGCTCGCCCCATCCGGCCGGCACAGCCCAGCACCCCGATCCGCATCGCCGCCTCCGCTTGCTGTCGCCCGGCAGGAAGACGCTCCGCCGGCCGGCTGTCAAGCGGGCGCAGGCCTCAGTCGCGCAGGTCGTCCCACAGCTCCTTGACCTTGGCGAAGAAGCCTTCGGATTCCGGATGGGTGGTGCTGCTGCCGTTCTGCTCGAACTCGCGCAAGAGCTCGCGCTGGCGCTTGGTCAAATTGACCGGGGTCTCGACCACGATCTCGGCGAACATGTCGCCGCGCGCCGAGGAGTTCAGCTCGCTCATGCCCTTGCCGCGCAGGCGGAAGCGGTGCGCGTTCTGGGTGCCCTCGGGGATCTGCAGCCTGGCCCGCTTGCCGTCGATGGTCGGCACCTCGATCTGGCCGCCCAGCGCCGCGGTGGTCAGCGGGATCGGGACGCGGCAATAGATGTTGGCGCCGTCGCGCCGGAACAGGCGGTGCGGCGCCACGCTGACGAAGATGTAGAGATCGCCGCCCGGGCCGCCCCGGGTGCCGGCCTCGCCCTCGCCCGAAAGGCGGATCCGCGTGCCGTCCTCGACCCCGGGCGGGATCTTGACCGACAGCGTCTTCTCGCGATGCACCCGGCCGCTGCCGCCGCAGGCCTCGCAGGGATCGGAGATCACCCGGCCATGGCCGCCGCAGGTCGGGCAGGTCCGCTCGATCGTGAAGAAGCCCTGCTGCGCCCGGACCCGGCCGGCGCCGCGACAGCTCGGGCAGACGCCGGGCGCGCTGCCCTTGGCGCTGCCGGTGGCGCTGCAGGTGTCGCAGCCGATCGTGGTCGGCACCCGGATCTGCGCCTGCTTGCCGCCGAACGCCTCCTCCAGGCTGATCTCGAGATTGTAGCGCAGATCGGCGCCGCGGGCGTTGCCGCCGCGCCGCCGGCCGCCGCCCATGAAATCGCCGAACAGATCGTCGAAGACATCCGCGAAGCTGCCGAAATCGAAGCCGGCCGCACCGCGCCCGCCGGCCGCTGCCTCGAAGGCGGCATGGCCCATCTGGTCATAGGCGGCGCGCTTTTGGTCGTCCTTGAGGATCTCGTAGGCCTCGTTCAGCTCCTTGAAGCGCTGCTCGGCCTGCTTGTCGCCAGGATTGCGATCGGGGTGATGCTGCATGGCGAGCTTGCGATAGGCCGCCTTCAGCTCGGCCGCGCTGGCCGAGCGGCTCACGCCCAGGATCTCGTAGAAATCACGCTTCGCCATGACTGATGATCGCCACGTTTCGAAGAGTCGCCGCTAGATCATGCAGATGCCGGGCACCCCCCGCTGGGGCCGCCCGGCATCCAGGCTCAACAATGTCGTCGGGTCGGGCCGCTACGCCGACTTCTTCTTGTCGTCGTCGACCTCCTCGAAATCGGCATCGACCACCTGCTCATCGCCGGCCGGGCCACGCTCGCCGCCAGCAGCGGCACCTGCCCCCGCCGCGGCCTCGGGCGCCTCCGACTGCGAGCGGTAGATCGCCTCGCCCAGCTTCATCGACGCCTGGGCCAAGGTCTCGGTCTTGGCCTTGATCGCCTCGACGTTGTCGCTGTCGAGGACGCCGCGCAGGTCGGTGATCGCGGTCTCGATGGCGCTCCGGTCATCGGCGCCGACCTTGCTGCCATGCTCCTTCAGCGAGCGCTCGGTGGTGTAGATCAGCGTGTCGGCCTGATTGCGCGCCTCGATCTGCTCGCGCCGCTTCTTGTCTTCCTCCGCATGCTCCTGGGCTTCCTGGACCATGCGGTTGATCTCTTGCTCGTTCAGGCCGCCGGATGCCTGGATCCGGATCTGCTGCTCCTTGCCGGTCGCCTTGTCCTTCGCCGAGACGTTGACGATGCCGTTCGCGTCGATGTCGAAGGTGACCTCGATCTGCGGCATGCCGCGCGGCGAGGGCGGGATGCCGACCAGATCGAACTGGCCGAGCAGCTTGTTCTGGGCCGCGATCTCGCGCTCGCCCTGGAACACCCGGATGGTGACCGCGTTCTGATTGTCCTCGGCGGTCGAGAACACCTGGCTCTTCTTGGTCGGGATGGTGGTGTTGCGATCGATGATCCGGGTGAACACGCCGCCCAAGGTCTCGATGCCGAGCGAGAGCGGGGTCACGTCCAGCAGCAGGACGTCCTTGACCTCGCCCGAGAGCACCGCCGCCTGGATCGCGGCGCCGATCGCCACGACCTCGTCCGGGTTGACGCCCTTGTGCGGCTCCTTGCCGAAGAACTGCTTGACCGTCTCGACCACCTTCGGCATGCGCGTCATGCCGCCGACCAGGATGACCTCGTCGATATTGGCGGCCGACAGGCCGGCATCCTTCAGCGCCCGCTTGCAGGGCTCGATGGTCCGCTCGATCAGATCCTCGACCAGCATCTCGAGCTTGGCCCGGCTGATCTTCATGGTCAGATGCTTCGGCCCGCTGGCATCGGCCGTGATGAACGGCAGATTGACCTCGGTCTGCATCGTCGAGGACAGCTCGATCTTGGCCTTCTCGGCGCCCTCCTTCAGGCGCTGCAGGGCCAGGCGATCGCCGCGCAGATCGATGCCGTGCTCCTTCTTGAACTCGTCCGCCATGTAGTCGATCAGGCGCTTGTCGAAGTCCTCGCCACCCAGGAAGGTGTCGCCGTTGGTGGCCTTGACCTCGAACACGCCGTCGCCGATCTCGAGCACCGACACGTCGAAGGTGCCGCCGCCCAGATCGTAGACCGCGATGGTCTGCGCGTTCGACTTGTCCAGGCCATAGGCAAGCGCCGCCGCGGTCGGCTCGTTGATGATCCGCAGCACCTCGAGCCCGGCGATCTTGCCGGCATCCTTGGTCGCCTGGCGCTGGCTGTCGTTGAAGTAGGCCGGCACGGTGATCACGGCCTTGGAGACCGGCTCGCCCAGATGGCGCTCCGCGGTCTCCTTCATCTTCTTCAGCACGGCCGCGCTGATCTGGCTGGGCGCCTTCTTGTCGCCCTGCGCCTCGACCCAGGCATCGCCGTTGTCGGCCTTGACGATGTGGTACGGCACCATGTCGACGTCCTTGCGCACCACCGGATCGTCGAACCGACGACCGATCAGGCGCTTGACCGCGAACACGGTGTTGGTCGGGTTGGTCACCGCCTGGCGCTTGGCCGGCATGCCGACCAGCGTCTCGCCGTCTTCGGTGAACGCGACCATCGAAGGCGTCGTGCGCATGCCTTCCTCGTTCTCGATCACGCGGGCGTTCTTGCCCTCCATGATCGCGACGCAGCTATTCGTCGTGCCGAGATCGATGCCGATGATTTTATTGCTCATTCCACACATCCACGCCCGAGGCTGACCGATGATGGCCCATGGACGCCGGTGGCAACGACAATCCTGCCACGCCCGCGCACCGCGGCAATTGGGCCGACCGCTCATGCTGTTCTGCCAGCTCATATAAGGAGCGCGACTGGGCACCGCAACCGGTGCGACGACGAAGAACCCTCACTTCAAACGCGATTTCCGCGGCCATTGTTTAGCCTTGGAGCTAGACGGCGCCGGCCGACCGA
>CADEGR010000046.1:13356-24727 GCA_902826935.1 uncultured Alphaproteobacteria bacterium
ATCCAGTGTCGCGTTGACGATCAGCCGGATCCGACGCAGGGAATCGCCATCGTCCACGACCCGCGTCGAGGCCGCGGCAGCTGATGGCTTCTTCAACAGCTTGCTGGGACGCATTGCCCATCCGGAACACAGCCTCAGCGAGCGCAAGATCCCAAGGTGCCCCGGCGTGCGGCCCCGGTTTGGGCGGCGGCCATGCGGTGCTCCCGGCGGCAGAGCGGGTCACGGCTTGGATCGTTGGCCCGGCAATGCGCCGAAATTGCGTTACCTTGGCGGCATGGTTCATTTGAAGAACGCAGCCGCAGGGATCGCCATCATCACGGATCGCGGCTTGATAGGGGCGGATCGGCTCGTCAGCAAAGCGCCGGCCGGATCAAGCCTCGGTCGTGCTGCGCGCCAGCCTGCGCCCGACGACGCAGGCTGGGGCTGGCCGGCCACCGCCGGCATTGGCGAAGTTCGTGGCGCCCGCCAACCGGCCAGCACGAGCCCGCCACCGCTCGCGCTGGTGCCATGCTGCAGACCCGCATGATGGTGCGGTGATCAGGCCGCCTTCGACAACGGCCCCTGCTCGATCGCGCGCGACCGGCACCGGCACCGCTCGAACACCCAATGGACCGCCAGCAACCACGCGGCGCGTCGGTCCGAGCATCGCCCCTGGCAACATCTGCCAACAGCCTTGGCCCGCGCGCAGCATGCGCAACCGCCTGGTCCGCCGCGGTCGATCGCAAGATCGTCTGGAAGATCTGCGCCTGCGGCCAAGGCCTCACAGAGTTTCTGCCAGAGCCGTTGTCGGCGCCAGCGATTGCAGCGGTTGTAGATCGTGGTCGGCGGGCCGCAGACGGCAGGACCGTCCTGCCAGCGGCAGCCGCTTTGCAGCACGTGGATGATGCCACTGATCACCCGACGATCGTCGACACGCCGCGCGCCAGGCTGGCTGGTCGGCATCAGCGGCGCGATCGAAGCCCAGGCACCGTCGGACAGCCGGTCTTCGTTCGCCATGATCAATGATCTCCTGAAATAAAGACTATTTGCATCATGAATTAACATCACAATTAATGTATTAATTGGGTTTTGAGCCTAGGGACTGCCGGGGAGCACCCCCGTCGATCATGTCGATTGTCCGCACACCTCAGCATGATCAGAGCGTCCGGCCATGGCTTTGGCCGCTCGAGCACGTTCCGGGCAGGTGCAATCACCTGACCAATCAACCCCTGCTCCGGTGGTTACGATCCCGAGCGTTCTAACGCCACTCAGCTGGATAAATCGGAGCGGCAATTGATCTGGGCCCAACCCAGCCACGCCGGCAGCGGCTCTTGGCCGCCTTCCCTGATTGCCGCCTGGCAGGCGACGCGGTCAGATCTGCAGGCCGCCGCTCGCGCTCGCGCCGCCTTCGCTCGGGGCCGTGCCGAGCGGCCGCCCGGGTGCCACCTCTCCGGCATCGCCCACCTGGCTCCAGGCGCGATGCATCGGCTCGAGGCAGGCGATCAGCTCGTCGCAGATCCGGACGTCGTCCTGCAGGTTGATCGCCTGCAGGCGAAAGCCGATATGGCTGTAGAGCCGGTCCAGATTGGCGGCAATCTCGCCGCCTTGCGCCAGATCGAGGCAGCTTTGCAGGCCTTCGATGATCGCCGTCGCCTTGGCGACCGCGCTGCTGCGGTCATTGATCCGACCAGCCTCGATCGCCGTCCGGGCCTCCTTGATCCGGCGCAGCGCGCCTTCGTAGAGCCGGACGATCTGCTGGGTGGGCGCCAGGGTCTGGGCCGCCTGGCCGTAAGCCGACGCGGCCCGCTGGTAGGAGCTCATGGACAGCCTCTCCTGCGCCGGCCGCAATCGGCCGGGGTGACATCCGGGCCATTGTGATCCCTGGCCTCTAACAGAACGTTAGCGCCGGCAACGCCGTCCCAAATGCGGGCCACGGCGGTCGGCCCTCGGCGGAACCCAGCCCGCGCTGCGGCGCCAACATCGCGATCAGCCAAGGATCGCCGCCGCCGACCTGCCGACGGCGGCGAGCCGGCCGCATGCGGCTCTCAGCAGGTCGTCGTCATTGGCGAACGGCGGGGCCGCTAGGACTGTCATGGCGCCGGGGCCGATGGCCCGAAGAGCCCCAAGAACGCGCCGCCGACCTCGGGAACCCTCCCCCGCCTCGCTGCTCCGATAGCCGCCGCTTCGCGCCGTCGGGCTGACCATCTTCCTTGAACTGGCAGATTCAATCGCACGCCGATATCGGCCAGCCAAGCCGCTTCGGTTCTCAGCGGATCGTCGGCGTTGACGAGCGGCCTGGCAGCTAGAAGGTCATGGTGCTGGGCCCGATCGGCCTGATCCGAGTTCAAGCGCGCGCGCCGCGGACCTCCGGAACCCTGCCGATCCCGCTGCTCGGGCAGCCGCAGCTTCGCGCCGTGGCGCCGACCCTTTCGCGAGTGCAGCGTGAACGGTCCTCACGGTGCCCGTCGGAGCCGCAGCGGATGCTGGCCTCGGCGTGCCGAGGCCAAGGCGGTGGCTCCCTTTTGGCGCCCCTGACCAGCACCATGGGAGCCTGACCAAGCTCCACGGGGCGCCGATCGATGCCGCCTGCATCGTTGTGGCGGTTGCCGTCCTGGGCTTCGCTCTGGCGGCTGCCATCACCAATCGCGGCGCATCGGCGGTGGTTTGCAAGCATGCGGTGCGATGGCGTTCGCGCGCCAGCGACGAGCGGCTGGCGGCGGCGCCGGCGCCCGACGTTCGCCGCGAAGGCGTTGCCGACGTCGGGCCGGGCGCTCAGCTGGCCGCTCCCCGGTCAGACTTGGTAGCTTTCGACCAGGCTGCCGACGATCAGGTACCAGCCGTCGACCAGCACGAAGAAGATCAGCTTGAACGGCAGCGAGATCATCACCGGCGGCAGCATCATCATGCCCATCGACATCAGGATCGAGGCGACCACCATGTCGATGATCAGGAATGGCAGAAAGATCAGAAAGCCGATCTCGAAGGCGCGGCGCAGCTCGCTGATCATGAAGGCCGGGACCAGGACCCGAATCGGCGTGTCTTCGGGCTGTGCGATCTTGGCGACGCCGCCGATCTCCAGGAACAGCTCGAGATCCTTCTGGCGGACATGGCTCAGCATGAAGCCGCGCAGCGGCGCCACGCCGCGCTCGAACGCGGTCTGCTCGTCGATCTGCTCGGCCAGGAGCGGCGCGATGCCATCCTGGTACATCCGCTCCAGGGTCGGAGTCATGATAAAGGCGGTGATGAACAAGGCGAGCGAGATCAGCACGGTGTTGGGCGGGGTCTGCTGCAAGCCGAGCGCGGAGCGCAGGAACGCCAGCACCACGACGATCCGGGTGAACGAGGTTACCGTAACCAGGAGCGAAGGCGCCAGGCTCAGCACGGCGATCGCGACCACCATGCGGATCAGCTGGCCGGTCATGCTGCCGCTGTCGCCGAGATCGATGCTGATGCTCTGGCCCAGGGCCGCGCCGGCCGGCGCCACCATGCAGGAGGCGGCCGCCGCCAGCCGCCACAAGCGCTGCCCGCCGGTCATGGCGCGCCGCCGCTGGCGGGCGCGGGCGTCGACGTGGCAGCACGGGCAGGCTGGCTTGCGATCACCTGGATCCGGTCAGCCGCCAGCAGCAGCAGATGCTCCTGATCGTCGCAGCGTACCAGCAGCAGCTTCTGGGCTGCATCCAGCGGCAGGCGTTCGACCAGCGCCAGCCGCCCGCCCGCCACGCCGGCCGCATTTTGCAGCCAAGGCTGTGCCCGGCGGCCCAGCCAGGCCAGCAGGCCGATCAGGATCAGCACCAGACCGAGCGCCAAGCCGAAGCGGCCGTAGCCAAGCGTGCCAAGCGTGGTCATGCGCGCTCGATGCGGCGGTAGGCGACCCGGGCGCGCTGGCCCTGGCGCGCTTCCTGCAGCTGGCTGGCGATCCGCCCACGCTCCTCGGTCAGCATCAGGCCGAGCTGCTGCAGCTCGTCCAGCAGCCCCAGCAAGCTACGCTGGGTGGCGCCGTCGGGCAGGGCCGCGTCGGCCAGCGGCAGCTGGGCCAGGGCGCGCATCAGGCCGGCCAGATCGGTTGCGAGCGCCCGGGCGTCCGTATCCTGGCGCCGCAGGCTGGCCCGCAGATGCTGGCAGCGCCCGGTCAGCTCGCCGAGCCTGGCCAGGGGGTCCGCGTCGTCGACCGGGGGGCTCATCGGGTCATTGCCTGACGCCGATTGGCCCGATAGAGATGGGCCAGGATCTCGGCCACCGCGGCGAAGGCGGCGACCGGGATGGGGCTGTCGATCTTGAGCTTGTCGAGCAAGGTGACCAGGTCCTGATCGCGCCGGACTGCGATGCCATGCGCGGTGGCGATGCCGATGATCTGCGCCGCGATGGCGCCACGGCCCTTCGCGCTGATCCGCGGGACGTCCCCGCCGGCTCGATCGTAATGCAGCGCGACCGCGACATCGGGCTCAGCCATGATTGTCGTCCCCCGCGGCGGCGCGGGTGCGCCGTCGATCACTGGGCAGAGCCTAGCTGCTTAGGGTTAACGAAAGGTTGACGACCGGCCGCGAGTCGCGCCCAGCGCCCGCCGGCCGGCGTCCGGAGCCGCGCCATGACCAGCTTCACCGAGCAGCAGCTGCTGCGCTACGCCCGCCAGATCGTGCTGCCGGAAATCGGCGGCATCGGCCAGGCCCGGCTGCTGGCGGCGCGGGTCCTGGTGGTCGGCGCGGGCGGGCTGGGCTCGCCGCTCCTGCTCTACCTCGCGGCCGCCGGAATCGGTCGGCTCGGCATCGTCGATCACGACCGGGTCGATCTCACCAATCTGCATCGCCAGATCCTGCATGCCAGCGATCGCGTCGGCGAGGCCAAGACGGCCAGCGCCGCGGCCACGCTCCAGGCGATCAATCCGGAGATCGAGGTGGTTCAGCATCCGGTCCGGCTGGACCCCGCCAATGCCCGCCAGCTGGTCGCGGCCTATGATCTGGTCGCCGACGGCAGCGACAATTTTGCCACCCGCGATGCGGTCCATGCCGCCTGCCTGGCCGAGGGCAAGACCCTGATCAGCGCCGCGGTGCAGGGTCTGGACGGCCAGCTCGCCACCTTCAAGGCCCATCTGGGGCCGCCCCATCCCTGCTATCGCTGCCTGTTTCCGGAGGCGCCGCCGCGCGGCCTGATTCCGTCTTGCGCCGAGGGCGGGGTCCTGGGGCCGGTGGCCGGCGTGCTCGGCTGCCAGCAAGCGATCGAGGTGATCAAGGAGCTCATGGAGCTCGGCGACAGCCTGTCGGGCAGCCTGCTCCTCTATGACGGCGCCGGCCCGACATTGCGGCGAATCGCCCTGCCACGCCGGCCTGATTGCCACCATTGCAGCACCTGGGGCTGAGCGATCAGGGGGGCCGCTGGCGCCAGTGGCCGGGCGTCGGCAAGCGGCCCTGGCCGCTGGGTAACCGCTTTTTCATCATTTGGCTCTATGCAGGATCGACTTGCGCCTGGCACCCGCCTGGGCTACGGGAGACGGGCCGTCGTGGCGGGGAAGGCTTCCGATGTCGGTCGGGGCAGGGTCGGACAACGCCAGCTCAGGCGTGACGTGTGGCGTTTGGAGGACGCATGTCGGACCTCATCACCGAGAACTACCGTCCTTCCGAGGACGAGCCCTATATGAACGACAAGCAGCGCGAGTACTTCCGGCGCAAGCTGCTCAGCTGGCGGGATGAAATCCTGCGGGGCTCCAACGAGACGCTGCGCCAGCTCAAGGAAGAGGACAATCGCGTTGCCGACATGAGCGACTGGGCGTCGTTCGAGACCGAGCGGAGCTTCCAGCTGCGCGCGCGCGACCGCGAGCGCAAGCTCTTGTCCAAGATCGAATCGGCGCTCAAGCGGATCGAGGATGGCAGCTACGGCTATTGCGAGGAATCCCAGGAGCCGATCGGCCTGCAGCGGCTCGAGGCGCGGCCGATCGCGACCTTGAGCATCGAGGCCCAGGAGCGCCACGAGCGGCGCGAGCGGATCTACCGCGACGACCAATAGCCCCGAGCCCATCGCGCCGCCCGCTGATGGCGCTTCGTTCGGCTGGCCTGTTCGCCACCAGCTGGTCCGGAATGCAGTGGCCTGCGGCTTGGCGGCCGGCCCAGCCCATGCTGATGGCGTTGCCGGCGCCGCGCCGCTGACCGCCGCCAGCTGCTGCGCCGGTGCGACCGTTCGTGATCCGTTAGATCATTGGTGACGCAGACGCCGGCCCGAGCATCCTGGCGCGGATGGCGCCTTTGGCCGATGGTCGGATTCCCAGGATCGCATGGACCGGTGCCACGATCGCCGGAACCGATGAAGATAAGGTGAAGCATCGTCGGCGCATCGGCCCGATCGAGCTTTGAGCCTGGACCGGGCCGCCCCTTGACCTTGCCTATTGCCGCTTGGAGCAGCTTCAACCTAATGGAATCACTAGAGATTCCTAACTTGTCGCTGATGTGATTCAAGATGTGGGCTGGCGAAGGAGGCCACCTTGCATGCCGAAACCTCTTTCGATGGCAATGCGCGAACGGCCGCTATCGGCTGTGGTGGGTGGGAATGTCGCGGCGGTCGGCTGCGAAGCTTTTCAGCCTTGCGCCCTCGACCGCGATCAAATGGGTCGACCAACAGCGACGTACCGGCAGCGTTAGGCCGCGTGCACGGGGCGGCGACCATCGGTCCCGCTCCTCGAAGCGCACGCTGACGAGATCGTGACCTTGGCCAAGGACACCGACCTCACGCTCGCCGTACTGGTCGACCATGTCAGGCAAACCCACGACCTCGAAGTGGCGCAAAGCACGGGCTGGCGGTTGCTCGATCGTGACGACATGACGTCCCAAAAAAGCCGCGTACGCCGCCGAACGGCAGCGGCCCGACGTTCTCCGCCGGCGACAGGCTTGGTTCGATGCTCAGATCGATCTTGAGCCGGTGCGGCTGGTGTTCATCGATGAAACCGGCGCATCGACCAAGCTGGCCAGGCGCTATGGGCGAGCTCTACGTGGCAAACGTTGCCGGGCTTCCATGCCCCACAGTCACTGGCAGACGACGACCTTCGTCGGCGCGCTCAAGCTGGAGGGCGTGACCGCGCCGATGATCCTGGATGGCCATGCACGGCACCCACATGCCGTCTGCCGTTCGCCAAGCCATCGAGCGCATCGGCGCAGAGCTTCGGTTTCTGCCGCCCTACAGCCCGGACTTCAATCCAATCGAAATGGCGTTCGCTAAGTTCAAAGCTTGCCTGAAGAAGACTGCGGCACGCACCATCGACGACCTCTGGAACGCCATTGCGGACGCCGTCGAATTGTTCACCCGGACCGAATGCGAAAACTACTTTGCTGCTTCAGGATATGACCGCGAATGATTGGAAACGCTCTAGCTCACCCAAGCTTGCGTGGCCGCGGGTGGGCCGGCTAGCGGCCGCTGGCCGGACTGCATGCTGCCAGGCCGGCGGCCATGCCATGCGACGGCGGCCTAGCCCGCGGCCCCTTCCGGCGTGGCGCGCGCCTGGCCGCGGCCGCGGCGGTTGAGCTCGGTGGCGAGCGTCTGCAGGCCCCGATGGTCGGCCAGGGCCTCGAGCGGGACGGGCAGGCGGCGGCGCCAGTTGGGATGCTGGTCGATGGTGCCGGGCAGATTGGCCTGCTCCAGCAGGCCCAGCGCATCCTCGACCTGCAGCATCATCAGCCGCGACGGCGCGCTCGCCAGCAGGCCGTGCACCGCGTTCGCTAGCTCGCTTGGCGTCCGCGTCCCGGCGGCCGGGTGGCTGCCGGCCGCGGCCAGGGCTGCCTCGATCCGGGCCCGGTCGGCGTCACGATCGGCCCGGGCGCCGGCCTGCTCGGCCGGATCGGCATGCAGCGCCAGGCGGTCACGCCAGTCCAGGTCGCGGCCGGCCCAAAAGCCGGCCAGGGTGGGCAGGTCGTGGGTCGACACGGCGACCAGCGCATCGGCCGGATAGGCGGCGGGCGGGCTGAGCGCGCCGCCGCCGTCACGCTCGAAATAGAACAGGCGATAGGAGAGCAGCCCGGCCGCCTGCATGGTCTCGCGAAAGCCGGGCGGCACCGTGCCCAGATCCTCGCCGATCACGACGCAGCGGGCGCGGCGGGATTCCTCGACCACCACGGCCAAGAGGTCGGCCAGCGGATAGCGGACATAGGCGCCCTCGGCCGGCTTGGCGCCGGCCGGGATCCAGAACAGCCGCTGCAGGCCCATGACATGGTCGATCCGCAGCGCCCCGGCATGGCGCATGTTCGCGCGCAGGTCCGCGCGCAGGCTGCGATAGCCCTGGGCGGCCAGGCCGCGCGGCGAGAACGGCGCCAGGCCCCAATCCTGGCCTTGCGGATTGAACTGGTCGGGCGGCGCGCCGACCGTGGCGCCGCTGACGACCACGGCCTGATCGGCCCAGGCGGCCGAGCCCGCCGGATTGAGCCCGACCGCCAGATCGAGATAGAGCCCGAGCGCCATGCCAGCGGCGCGCGCCCGCGTCTGGGCGGCCGCCAGCTGCTGGTCGGCCAGCCATTGCAAATACTGGTGGAAGGTGACCTCGTCGGGCCGCTCTGCCGCCAGCGCCGCGACCGCCGGGCTGGCCGGATCGCGCAGCTCGGCTGGCCAGTCGCGCCAGCTGAAGCTCAAGCCCTGGCGCAGCGCTTCGGCCTGGAGCACCTCGAACACCGCGTGGTCGCGCAAATCCGGGCCGGCGCCCTCGACGAAGTCGCGAAACGCCGCGGCCCGAGCGCTGCCGGCCGCCAGATGCTCGGTCTGAAAGCGGGCGAAGGCGCTGGCCAAGGCCGCCAGCTTGACCTCGGCGACGGCGGGATATTCGATCAGCTCGCCGGCGCGCACCGCGGCGAGGCGAGCCGGATCGACATCGTCGGCCCGATGCTCCGGCACCGCGCCCAGATCGATATAGAGTGGGTTCAAGAAGCGCCGGCTGGAGGGCGAATACGGGCTGCGCAGGGCTGGCGCGGCGGTGAACAGCGCGTGCAGCGGGTTCAGGCCTAAGGCTGCCGCGCCGAGGCCGGCAGCGGTCTCGGCCAGCCGGGCCAGGAGGCCGAAATCGCCGATCCCCCAGCTGTCCCGGCTGGCCAGGCCATAGAGCTGCGCGCTCAGGCCCCAGGCGCGGCCGAGGCCCAGATCATCACACGTCCAGGCCCGCGTCGCCTGTGGCGCCAAGGGGCAGGGTGCGGCCGCCAATGCGCGCGCCTCGGCGAGCGAAGCGGCGATCTGAGGCTCGCTGCCGACCGCGATGCCCATGGCCTCGAGCAGCGCCAGGAGGCTCGCGGCGGGCACCTGGACGTGGCGGCCGAAGGCGTCGGTATAGGCCAGCTCGATGCCCGAGAGCTGGGCCAGCTCGGCCAGCACCGGCGAGGCGGCGCTCACCGCCGGCCATCCGGGCGCAGCCGGCGCGGTTTCGTGAGGTCGCCAGCCGCCATGCCACCATCCCCGATGCGATCATCCAAGGGCGTGATAGCAAGTTTCACGCCCAACCGCAGCTTGCATGATCAGCGCCGGCCGGTCCGGCCGCCGGTCACGCCGGCAGCAGCGTGAACAGGCCGAGCGAGCGGCCGGCCAGCTCGACCGGCTGGGCCATCGGCAGCTCCGCCTCCGCCGCCGCCGGCTCGTTGGTGTCGAGCTTGCGCCACCAGGCCCGGCCGCCCGGCAGCTCGGGCAAGGTGAAGGCGACCGGCTCGGGCTGGGCGTTCATCACGATCAGGAGGATATCGTCCAGCGCCGGGTCGCCGTCCGCGGTCAGATAGGCGCCCGCGCGGCCGTTCAGGAGCAGGCCGACGCAGCGCGCCTCGCCGTCATGCCACTCGTCCTCGCTGGTCTCGGCGCCGCTGGGGCTGAGCCAGGTGATGTCCTTGAGGCCGTGCTCGCACTGCTCCTGGCCATGCAGGAAACGCGGCCGGCGCAGCACCGGATGGGCCTTGCGCAGCTCGATCAGCCGCTTGGCGAAGGCGAGGAATGCCAGCTCGTCGCCATCCTCGCCGAGCGCGGACCAGTCGAACCAGCTGATCTCGTTGTCCTGGCAATAGGCGTTGTTGTTGCCCTGCTGGGTCCGGCCCAGCTCGTCGCCGCCCAGGATCAAGGGCGTGCCCTGGGCGAACAGCAAGGTCGCCAGGAGATTGCGCCGCTGCCGGTCGCGCAGGGCCTGGATCGCCGGGTCGTCGGTCGGCCCTTCGGCGCCATGGTTCCAGCTGTAGTTGGCGTTGTGGCCGTCGCGATTGTCCTCGCCGTTGGCCTCGTTGTGCTTGTCGTTGTAGCTGACCAGATCGGTCAGGCTGAAGCCGTCATGGGAGGTGATCTTGTTGACGCTGGCGAATGGCCGCCGGCCGTTGCGATCGAACAGATCGGCCGAGGCGGCAAGGCGCCCGGCCAGCTCCGGCCGCATGCCGGGGTCGCCCTTCCAGAAGCGCCGGACGGTGTCGCGGAAGCGGTCGTTCAGCTCGGCCCAGCCGGCCGGGAAGTTGCCGAGCTGGTAGCCGCCAGGCCCGATGTCCCAAGGCTCGGCGATCAGCTTGACCTTGCCCAGCACCGGATCCTGGCGGACCGCGTCGAGGAAGCCGCTGCCGGGATCGAAGCCGTGCGGCTCACGCGCCAGCGTCGCCGCCAGGTCGAACCGGAAGCCGTCGACATGGCAGTCCTGGACCCAGTAGCGCAGGCTGTCCATGACCAGCTGCAGGACGCGGGGATGGCTGATGTTGATGGTGTTGCCGGTGCCGGTCTCGTCGATGTAGTGGCGCCGGTCGTCCGGCATCAGCCGGTAGTAGCTGGCATTGTCGATGCCGCGGAACGACAGGGTCGGACCCTGGTGGTTGCCCTCGCCGGTGTGGTTGTAGACCACGTCCAGGATGACCTCGATGCCGGCTTCGTGGAAGCGCGCCACCATGCTCTTGAACTCGTCGAGCGGGTCGCCCATCGCGTAGTGGCTGGCCGGCGCGAAGAAGCAGATCGAGTTGTAGCCCCAATAATTGCTGAGCCCGCGGGTCTGCAGATGGCGGTCGTCGACGAAGCGGTGGATCGGCAGGATCTGGACCGCGCTGACGCCCAGGCTGACCAGATGCTCGAGCATCGGCGGCGAGGACAGGCCGGCATAGGTGCCGCGCATCTGCGCCGGCAGCGCCGGATGGCGCATGGTGGCGCCGCGGACATGGACCTCGTAGAGCACGGTCTGGTCCCAGGGCGTGCGCGGCGGCCGGTCCATGCTCCAGGTGAAGGCGGGCTCGATCACCCGGCATTTCGGGATGCCGCGGGCATTGTCGCGGCGGTCCATGGTGAGATCGTCGCGCCGGCTGCCGACCCGGTAGCCGAAATGGGCGTCCGACCAGTGCAGATTGCCGACCAGCGCCTTGGCATAGGGGTCGAGCAGCAGCTTGTTCGGATTGAAGCGATGGCCGTTGCGCGGATCGTAGGGGCCATGCAC
>CADEGR010000046.1:24827-28872 GCA_902826935.1 uncultured Alphaproteobacteria bacterium
GGTGGCGGCGCCGTCACCGCGGGCTTCAGGCGATCGATGACCTCCCAGGCGCTGTACGCGTTGGGATCATCGGCCGGCTTGTCGCCCTTGTAGGTCACGATGTCGAGATAGCGGGCGTAGTTGTAGCTGCCGCGGCCGCCGCCCAGGATGGTCGACACGCCCACCCCGACATTGGAGCCGCCGGTGCCAAGGCCAAAGCCGACGCTCGGGCCGCCGCCGAAGGACTGCGGCTGGGTCTCGCTGTCTTCCTTGACGATCTTGAAGTAGTCGCCGCCGGCCTTGACCGTGACCTCGGCCGCCCGGAACAGGGCGTAGTTGGCGACCTGCTCGCGCGAGGTGGCGCTGTTGCCGACAAACCCGACCCGATAGCGGTTGGCCTCGATGCGCTGCTCGAAATAGCCATAGCCGTCGCTCGACGGCTGATACGGGGTCGGCGTGACCGTGCAGCCGGCCAGCGCCAGCACGATCATGACCGGGACGAGGAGCGAAGCCTTCAGGCTCCAGCCGTGACTGCCATGCATCGAAGTCGTCCGTTCCGTTGAGATCGTGGCTCAGGCGCCGCCATTCGGCCGATCGATGGTGCTGCGCAGCTGCTGCAGCACATCGCGGGCGTTGTAGGCGGTGACATCATCCGCCGGCTTCTCGCCCTTGAACATCAAGATGTCCGCCTGGGCCGAATATTCCTCGATCGGGTAGGACGTGCCGCTGGTATAGCCGAGGCTGCTGCGGAAGTGGCGCCGCCGATCGAACGGATAGAGAAAGTCGTCGTCGACATAGCCCTGGCTATAGTAGCTGGTCGACTTCTCGGTGTCCTGCTTGACCATCTTGAAATAGTCGTAGCCCTGCTCGGTGGTCAGCTGGGCGGCGCGGTACAGGACATAGTTCTCGACCGACTCGCGGGGGGTCACCGAATTGCCGGCGAAGGTCACCCGGTAGCGGGCCGCCTCGATCTGCTGCTCGGAATAGCCAAAGCCGTCGATCGCCGGCTGATAGGGCGTCGGCACCGCGCAGCCCGCCAACCACAGGCCCGCGGCCAGCACCGCCGCTGCCCGCCACCGCCTCATCCGACTCGCCTCGATCATGTCCTTGGCCCCATCTGCAATCGGCCCGTAATATGGTGCTTTTTTGCCTAAAATCCAAGGCGTTACCGGCCTTCCACCAGACTCGCTTCGCCGGGTCGTCTGCAACGCGGACCAGCCGCCTTGCCGGCCATCCGCAGATTGCGGCCGCCACGGCCGGCTCGGGCCGCTGCTGCGTGGCGGCGCCTGGATTCCGGCGCCTGTGGGCCCGCCAGGGCGAGCCCACCACTGTCAACCGCCGAAACCGAGCGCGGATCCAGCGCACAGGGCGTCTGCAGCCGCCTGATGTTGCAGCCTTGCCACAGCTGCTAGCTCAATCCTCGGCCGGCAGCAGCCCCTTCAGGCGGTAGACCAGATCAAGCGCCTTGCGCGGGCTCAGCTGGTCGGGCTCAACCGCGGCCAGCGCCACCTGCAAAGGCGCCAGCACGGCCGGCGCTGGCGGCGGCCCGGCCGCCCGCTGCTGCGCCGCCGCGAATAGCGGCAGGTCCTCGGCCAGCGCGGCCGGGGCGCTCTTGGCCTCGCCCTGCTCCAGCCGGTGCAGCACCTGCTCGGCGCGCGCCAGGACCGCCTGCGGCAGGCCGGCCAGGCGGGCGACATGGATGCCGTAGGAGCGATCGGCCGCCCCCTCGCCGACCTCGTGCAGGAACACCACCTCGCCTTGCCATTCCTTGACCCGCATGGTCCGGCAGGCGAGCTGGGGCAGGCGTGCGGCCAGGGCGGTCAGCTCGTGGTAATGGGTTGCGAACAGGCCGCGGCAGCGATTGACCTCGTGCAGATGCTCGACCACCGCCCAGGCGATCGAGAGGCCATCGAAGGTCGCGGTGCCGCGGCCGATCTCGTCCAGGATGACCAGGCTGGCCGGCGTCGCCTGGTTCAAGATCGCCGCGGTCTCGACCATCTCGACCATGAAGGTCGAGCGGCCGCGCGCCAGGTCGTCGGCCGCCCCCACCCGCGAGAACAGCCGGTCGATCACGCCGATCACCGCCCGCTCGGCCGGCACGAAGCTGCCGACCTGCGCCAGCACCGCGATCAGCGCGTTCTGGCGCAGGAAGGTGCTCTTGCCGGCCATGTTCGGCCCGGTCAGCAGCCATAGCCGGCGCTGCTCCGACAGATCCGCGTCATTGGCGATGAACCGCGCCGCCTGGCGGGCCAGCGCCTGCTCGACCACCGGATGGCGGCCCCCCTGGATCAGGAACTGCCGGCCGTCCTCGATCTCCGGCCGGACATAGCGCTCCTCGGCCGCCAGCTCGGCGAACCCGGCGGCGACATCCAGCCTGGCCAGCACCCGTGCGGTCTGGGCGATCGCCTCGGCGGCCGCCTGGACCTCGTCGCACAAGCCCTGGAACAGCTCCAGCTCGAGCGCCAGCGCCCGCTCGCCGGCATTGGCGACCTGGCTCTCCAGCTCGGCCAGCTCGGCGGTGCTGTAGCGGGTCGCGTTGGCCATGCTCTGGCGCTGGATGAACTGGGCCGGAACCTTGGCGCGGTGGGTCGCGGTCACCTCGATGTAATAGCCGAGCAGGCCATTGTGCCGGATCTTGAGCGAGCCGATCCCGGTCTCGCTCTGGATCCGCCGCTCCAGCGCCGCGATGTGGCGGCGGACCTGGTCGCGCAGGCCGCGCTGGTGGTCGAGCTCCGGCTGCCAGCCGGCCCGGATGAAGCTGCCATCGCGCGCCAAAAGCGGCAGCTCGTCGGCCAGCGCCGCGCCCAGCAGCGCCTGCAGCGCCCCATGCTCGCCGAGCGCCTGGCCGCTCGGGCTCAGCGGCGTGTCGTCGGCCAGCAGCCGGGCGCGGATCGTTGCCGCCGCCTGCAGGCCCTGGCGGATCGCGGCCAGGTCGCGCGGCCCGCCCCGGCCGAGCGACAGGCGGGACAAGGCGCGGGCCAGATCCGGACAGCGGCGCAAGGCGGCGCGCAGCTCCTGGCGCAGCTCCGGCCGGTCGAGCAGCGCCTCGACCGCGTCCAGCCGGCGCCGGATCGGCGCCACCTCGGCCAGCGGTGCCGCCAGGCGCGCCGCCAGCAGCCGGCCGCCGGCCCCGCTCACCGTCCGATCGACCGCCGCCAGCAGGCTGCCCTGGCGCTCGCCGGTCAGGCTGCTCAGCAGCTCGAGATTGCGCCGAGTGGCGCCGTCGATCACCATCTGGCTGCCGGGCATCACCCGGCGCGGCGGCGCCAGGCGCGGCACGCGGCCCTTCTGGGTCAGCTCGACATAGCCGATCAAGGCGCCGCAGGCGCCCAGCTCCGCCCGCTCGAAGCTGCCGAAGCCATCCAGCGCCTCGACCCCGAAGCAGGCCTTCAGCCGCCGCTCGCCATTGACCGAATCGAACTCGCGATCGGCCAGCGGGCTGAGCCGCGGGCGCCAGTCGGCCAGCGCCGGGGCCAGCGCCTCGGCATGGAACAGGGCATCCGGCACCAGCAGCTCACCCGGCTCGATCCGCGCCAGGGCGGCCGGCAAGCTGCTGCCGGTCAGCGGCTCGGTCAGGAAATCGCCGGTCGAGATGTCGAGCCAGGCGAGCGCCAGAGCACCCTGGCACTGTGCCAGCGCCGCCAGGAAATTGTTGCGGCGCGCCTCTAACAGGCTGTCCTCGGTCAGCGTGCCAGGCGTCACCACGCGGACCACGGCCCGCTGCACGCTCGCCTTCGCCCCGCGCCGCTTGGCCACGGCCGGGTCCTCGGTCTGCTCGCAGATCGCGACCTTGAAGCCCTGGCGGATCAGCCGCTCCAGATAGCCCTCGGCGCTGTGCACCGGCACGCCGCACATCGGGATGTCGTCGTCGCCCTGGCGGCCGCGCTTGGTCAGCGCGATGTCGAGCGCCGGGGCGGCGGCCTGGGCGTCCTCGAAGAACAGCTCGTAGAAATCGCCCAGGCGGAAGAACAGGAGGCACTCGGGGTGCTCCGCCTTCAGCGCCTGATACTGCGCGATCATCGGCGTCGTCCGGTCGCCGCCCGTCGCCACGCCCACCCTCTCCGTC
>CADEGR010000047.1:0-1764 GCA_902826935.1 uncultured Alphaproteobacteria bacterium
AGGTGACCAAGTCGGTGGCGGTGGGTAGCTTCCCCTGGGGCGTGGCCGTCAAGGATTGAGCAGATCGTGCTGACAGGAGCCTATCAAGCGCGCATCGCCGGCAGCCTGGCCTTGGCCGTGTTGCTGGCAGCGCCCGCCGGTGCTGTGGCGGCGACCGGCGGGTCCGCCGATGACAGCTGGCCGTGCGTCCAGCGCCTGGTGCCGGAGATCGCCGCGGGCGTGATCTGGACCGGCCCGCCGCTCGACCAGGTGACCGTGCCCGAGGACGAGCAGCTGGGTCAGCTGGCGACCGACCTGGCCGCCCGGCGGGTCTCGATCGAGGACGCGGCAAAGCGCGTCCAGGGCTATGCCCAGACGCTGCCGCCGGCGGAGCGGACAGCGCGGCTGAGCGCGCTGTTCAAGCGGGCGCTCGCGATCGTCAACCAGGATCGCAGCTCGCTGATCGGCGGGATCCGCAAGTTCGCCCAGGGCCAGGCGGCGCTGGCCGACAAGATCAACGCCAGCAACCAGCGCATCCAGAGCCTGGGCGCCGACCGGCTGACCGAGCGGGAGACCATGATGGCGGAGCGCGATTGGGATGTCCGGATCTTCGACGATCGGCGCAGCTCGCTCAGCTATCTGTGCGAGCAGCCGGTCCTGCTCGAGCAGCGGGCGGGTGCCCTGGCCCGGATGATCGCCGGTCAGCTGGAGGCCACGCCATGATCGCCGCCCGGCCGCTCGGCCTCGCCGCGATCGCAGCGCTCGCCCTGGGTCTGGGCGCGCCAGCCGCCGCCAACAACTATCCGACGCCGGTGATCGCCGACTACGTGTTCGCCTGCATGGCCAGCAACGGCGATTCCAGGACCGCCCTCGACAAATGCTCCTGCAGCATCGACGTGATCGCCTCGATCCTGCCGTATGAGGAGTACAACGAGGCCGAGACCATCATGTCGATGCGCCAGGTCAAGGGCGGCGGCGAGAAGATGGAGATGTTCCGCGACAGCGCGTTCGCCCGGACCGCCGTCGACAAGCTCAAGCGCGCCCAGATCGAGGCCGAGGTCCGCTGCTTCTGAGCAGAGGTCGGTTGGCGGGCTACGCCCCCGGCCGCGCGCCGATCGGCCAGCTCTGCTGAAAGGTCCGGTCGTCGCTGTCGGTGGCCTTGACGCTCAGCTCGCCAGAGTCCTTCGGCACGAAGGAGAACTCGATCACCGGGTTCTCGCTGAGGCTGATGTCGCTGTCCACGCTCAGGACCGTCTGGTCGCCGTAACGCACGTCGATCTGGTTGACGAACTGCGGCGGGATCCAGGTCTGGCTGAGCTGGTCCTTCTGCATGCCGGTATAGTTCGGATGCCGGATCATCAGCTTGACCTGGTTGGCGACGCCTGGCTGGAACGGAGTTATCGGCTTCAGCCGCAATTCGCCCAGGCTGGCCAGCGCCTGGCTGTGATCGCGGCTGGCGGAGGGCGCCGAGCAGCCGCCGGACGCCTTGACGAACCGGCTGACCATCCAAAGCTGGCCGTCATTGGTCTCCGCGATCGCCCGGATGTTGGTGTACTCGTTGACCCGGACCCGGGTCGCGATGCTGGCGCGCCCGCTGGCTGGCGTCAGATGGAACACGCCCGCCAGCGGCGAGGGGTTCTGGTCGACCAGCAGATGGATGGTCTTGATGTAGCGTTCGGCAGTCTGATCCTGAAGCGCGGTCACCGCGACCGGCACGATCGAGGCATCCTGCGCCCGCTCGGGTGCTTCCAGCCGGAACAGGCCGGCGCCGTCCTGGATCGCGCG
>CADEGR010000047.1:1864-21063 GCA_902826935.1 uncultured Alphaproteobacteria bacterium
TTGTCCGCCTGATCGCGCGCGACCGTCGCGATCGTCTGCTCGATCGAGCGATTGGCCGCGAGCGCCGCGCGCACGCCGTCGCGCAGCGCCTCGAGATAGCGGCGCAACGGCATGGCCGCAGCCGGCCAGGCCGCCCCGAGCGGCCCGTGCCCCGGCACCACCCGCCGCGCCGGCAGCGCAGCGAGGCGATCGAGCGCATCCAGCCAGCCGAGCAGGCTGCCATCGAGCGACGGGCAGCGCTCCATGAACACCAGATCACCGGTCCACAGGATGCTGCTGGCCGGATCGTACACGGTCAGATCGGCGTCGGTATGGGCGGTCGGCCAGGCGGTGAGCGCCAGCGTCCGGCCGCCCAGATCGAGCTCCAGCCGGTCTTCGACCAGGAGGTCGGGCGGCACCACCTGGCCCGCCTCGCCCGCCATGCCGATCTGGGCGCGCGCCTGCTGCAGATAGAAGTCGCCGCGCTCGGCCAGCGCCTGGGCCAGCTGGGCATGGCCGACGAAGCGCGGCCGGTCCGCCAGGAAGGCGGCCTGCCCGAGCATATGGTCGGGATGGACATGGGTCGCGATGACATAGCGCACCGGCCGGTCGGTGCGCGCGCGGAGCGCCTCATGCAAGGCCGCCCCCGAGGCGGCGCTGCCGCTGTCGATCACGGCGACCGCCTCCTGGCCGATCACGAAGCCGCCATTGGCAATCGCGCCGAGATTGCCGGCATTGGGCAGCTCATGCACGCCTTGATGGGCGAACACGCCGGGCGCCAGCTCGACCACGTCCAGCTTGGCCTCGGGTGCTGCCGCCACCTGGCGCCAGCTGGCCGCGACCGCCGCCGCCAGCAGCAGCGCCTGGCGCCGCGCCAGCGCCGGCCCCCTGCCCGCCCTACTGGAATCGGATCGAGCCATGGCCCTTGCTGTCGGCCAGGCCGACCACCGTGTCGATGCCCTTGGCGCCGATCATGATGGCGCCTTGCAGGTCGGCATCGCTGACGTTGGCGCCGGTCAGATCGGCGCCGCTGAAGTCGGCACCCGCCAGCTCGCAGCGGCTGAGATCGGCGCCGCGCAGATTGGCCCGGGCAAAATCGGCGAACTCGGCCTGGCAGCGAGCCAGCCGGACGCCCTCCAGATTGGCCTCGGCGAGCTTCGCCTTGGGCAGCTTGGCGCGCATCAGGCCCATCGACTGATTGGTCATGTCGGCCGCCATGTTGGCGCCCTTGAGCTGGGCGCGGCTGAGATCCGCCCGCTCGAAATTGGCGACCAGCATGGCGCCGTCGAGCTTGGCGTCGGTCAGATCGGCGCCGGCCAGGACCGCCTGGAAGGCCGAGGCGCCACGCAGATCGGCGCCGGCCAGCCTGGCATCGCGCAGGATCACCAGATCGAGATTGGCGCCCTGCAGGTTGGCGCCGGCGAGATTGGCTTGCTTGAGGATCGTGCCGCGCAGATCGGCGGCGCGGAAGTCGAGGCCCGCCAGATCGAGGCCTGCCAGATCCAGATAGGCCAGCACCGGCCGCTCGCCGCCGGCCAGCCGCGCCTTGACCTCGGCAACGCTCAGCCGCTCCGCCGCCTCTATCGGCTCCGGTGCGACAAATAGTCCTGCCAGGCCGTTCCCCAGCAGCAGCCAGACCAGGCCGGTCCGCCCAAATATTGCCCACATCGCGGGAGGCCTCCCTGCATCAATCTTGGGCGATGTCGCCTGTAGTGCGCACAAGCTAACCATTTCCGCAACCGGCCGCCAGCCGCCGCTGGCGCCGATCGCAGGCTTCTGATCGGCCGACCGGAAGCGGGCGTTGCCATAAGGAAATCTAGGATTTAAGCCAATTTTAATTTGCTCTTGCCGAATGTGCCATACGGACCCTAGATTTCTTCCCACAATGAGGTGAGCCGGCGCGTCATGATCCGGCAGAGGCTTACAAACGTCTACAAGATCGACGGAATCCGGGCAGTGTCACGACAGGTGTTCGGGCGCGGCTAACTCGACCGGGCGTCAACGACAAACGAATCGTGGGAGAGCTAATCATGCAGAAAAGCGTGCTCTTGGCCGGCGTTGCCGCCATCGGAATGATGGCTGCGAGCCTGTCGGCCCAGGCGAACGACGAACTTGTTCAGATGCAGCAGAACAAGTCCGACTGGGTCATGCCGCTGGGCAACTATTCGAGCACCCGCTACAGCGAGCTCGACCAGATCAACAAGGACAACGTGAAGGATCTGCGCGTCGCCTGGACCTTCTCGACCGGCGTCCTCCGCGGCCATGAGGGCGGGCCGCTGGTGATCGGCGACACGATGTACGTGCATACGCCATTCCCCAACATCGTCTACGCGCTCGATCTGAACGACAACGGCCGGATCATCTGGAAGTACGAGCCGAAGCAGGATCCGGACACCATTCCGGTGATGTGCTGCGACACCGTCAATCGCGGCGTGGCCTACGGCAACGGCATGATCTTCCTGCATCAGGCCGACACCACGCTGGTGGCGCTCGATGCCAAGACCGGCGAGGTCAAGTGGACCGCGGTCAACGGCGATCCCAAGAAGGGCGAGACCGGCACCAGCGCCCCGATGGTGATCAAGGACAAGGTCCTGATCGGCATCTCGGGCGGCGAGTTCGGCGTCCAGGGCCACCTCAGCGCCTACAACATTTCCGACGGCAAGCTCGCCTGGCGCGGCTACTCGACCGGCCCGGACGATCAGACCTTGATGGACCCTGAGAAGACCACCCATCTCGGCCAGCCAGTCGGCAAGGATAGCGGCACGGCGACCTGGGAAGGCGATCAGTGGAAGATCGGCGGCGGCACCACCTGGGGCTGGATGTCGTATGATCCCGAGCTGAACCTGGTCTACTACGGCACCGGCAATCCCTCGACCTGGAATCCGGTCCAGCGGCCTGGCGACAACCGCTGGTCCATGACGATCTTCGCCCGTGACGCCGACACCGGCATGGCGAAGTGGGTCTACCAGATGACGCCCCACGACGAGTGGGACTTCGACGGCGTCAACGAGATGATCCTGGCCGACAAGGAGATCGGCGGCCAGCAGCGCAAGGTGCTCGTGCACTTCGACCGCAACGGCTTCGGCTACACGCTCGATCGCGTGACCGGCGAGCTCCTGGTCGCCGAGAAGTTCGATCCGGCCGTCAACTGGGCGACCGAGGTCGACAAGACGACCGGGCGGCCGAAGGTGGTTGATCAGTTTTCGACCCACCACCAGGGCGAGGACGTCAACACCACCGGCATCTGCCCCGCGGCGCTCGGCACCAAGGATCAGCAGCCGGCGGCCTACTCGCCCAAGAGCGGCCTGTTCTACGTGCCGACCAACCATGTCTGCATGGACTACGAGCCGTTCGCCGTGTCCTACACCGCCGGCCAGCCCTATGTCGGTGCGACCTTGAGCATGTATCCGGCGCCGGGCGGCGATCACCTGGGCAACTTCATCGCCTGGGATGCGGCCGAGGGCAAGATCGTCTGGTCCAACCCTGAGCCCTTCTCGGTGTGGAGCGGCGCGCTCGCCACGGCCGGCGACGTGGTGTTCTACGGCACCCTCGAAGGCTATCTGAAGGCGGTCGATGCAGCCGACGGCAAGGAGCTCTACAGCTTCAAGACCCCGTCCGGCATTATTGGCAACGTCAACACCTATGAGCATGGCGGCAAGCAGTATGTGGCCGTGCTCTCGGGCGTCGGCGGCTGGGCCGGCATCGGCCTCGCGGCCGGTCTGACCGAAGACACCGCCGGCCTCGGCGCCGTCGGTGCCTACAAGGCGCTGTCCAGCTACACCAACCTCGGTGGCCAGCTGACCGTGTTCACCTTGCCCTAAAGGCATGGTGCGCTAACTGATCTTGGCCCGGCTCCGCAGTGCGGTGCCGGGCCATTCAGTCTTAGCGCCGCGCGTTGAACTTCCTGGCGCTTATGCTGTTCTGTCGATGAGTCTTTTAGAAAAGCCGAGGGAGGGCGTTTGATGCTTAAGGACTTGCGCCAGCGCTGGGCGGTGCTCGGCGTCGCCGCGATGACCCTGGTCGCGCTGGCGTCGGCCCATGGTCAGGACCAGAAGGACGGGCAGGCCGCGCCAGAGGCGGCGGAAAAGCCCTACCTGATCAAGGACGGCAAGGTCGATTTCGGCACCTACAACGGCTACCGGCGCTACGAGGCCTATTGCCTGCGCTGCCACGGTCCGGATGGTGCCGGCAGCTCCTATGCCCCGGCTCTCGTGGAATCCTTGAAGCGCCTGGATCATGAGCAGTTCACCGATGTCGTGGTCAATGGCCGCAAGAATGTCTCGACCAGCCAGCAGAGCGTGATGCCGGCCTTCGGCTATGCCGAGGACGTCATGCTCAATCTCGAGGACATCTACGCCTATCTGAAGGCGCGCTCGGATGGCGAGGTCGGCCGCGGCCGCCCGGCCCGCCTGCCCAAGGAGCAGGATCCGGTCTACAAGGAACGCCAGGAGAGCTGATTCCATGCAGCAGAGCAGGCGACAGCTGGACCAGGCCGCCCGTCAGCCGGCGGAGCGCGGGGGCTTGCGGCAGCGTGGCCTGCCGCTCCTCAGCGCATTGTGCCTGGTCACAGGACTTGGCAGCGCAGCGTCGGCAGCCGAGGGCCAGCTGCCCGGCGAGCTGGTGGATCGCAGCCATTTGCGGGTGTGCTCGGATCCCAACAACCTGCCCTACTCCAACGAGGCGGGCGAAGGCTTCGAGAACAAGATCGCCGAGCTGCTGGCGGCCAAGCTCGGGGTCGAGCTCACCTACACCTGGTATCCCGCCTCGATGGGCTTCGTGCGCAACACCCTGGCCGCGCGGATGTGCGACCTGATCATCGGGGTGCCCAGCACCAGCGAGCTGACCCAGAACACCAATCCCTATTACCGCTCCGGCTACGTGCTCCTGCAGCGCGCCGATGCCAAGACCAAGATCGCGTCGCTGCACGATCAGGCGCTGCAGCAGATGAAGATCGGCGCGGTCGCGCGCACCCCGCCCGTGACCCTGCTGGCGGAGCAGGGCCTGGTCGGCCGGATCACGCCCTATCAGCTGGTGGTCGACACCCGGTTCGATCATCCGGCCCAGCAGATGGTCGAGGATGTCGCGGCCGGCAGCATCGACGTTGCCGTGGTCTGGGGTCCGATCGGTGGCTATTTCGCGAAGCAGGCGGAACAGGCGCTGACCGTGACCCCGCTGATCGAGCCCGGCCGGCGCGATCTCGACTTTAGGATCGCCATGGGCTTGCGCCGCGGCGAGCCAGAATGGAAGAGCACGCTGAACAAGCTGCTGCGCGAGAACAGGGACGAGCTCGAGGCGATCCTGCAGGACTACGGCGTGCCCCTGCTCGACAATCAGGGCAAGCCCATTCTGCCCGCCGCAGCACCGGCTGAGCCGGCGACCCGCGAGGGCAGCCTGGTGCCCGAGCCCGACGGCTACCGCATGGCGGAGTATCGCGCCCCCGTCCCGGCCACCCTAACTGGGGCCCGCACGGTGGCGACCACCGAGCTGCAGCAGCTGATCGCCGCCGAGCGGCCGCTCCTGATCGATGTCCTGCCGCAGGCCCGCAAGCCCGAGGGCACGGCACTTTGGCTGCCGCCCAAGCGGGCGGACCTGCCCGGCAGCGTGTGGCTGCCCAATACCGGCCATGGCGAGCTGACGCCCGAGTTTCAGCGCTATTTCGAGGACCATCTCAAGCGCCTGACCGCGGGCGACCCGGACCGGCCGATGGTGTTCTATTGCCTGGCTGAGTGCTGGATGTCCTGGAATGCCGCCAAGCGGGCGATTGCGCTCGGCTATCGCCAGGTCATCTGGTATCCCGAGGGCACCGACGGCTGGGCGGCCGCCGGCCTGCCGCTGACCGTGACCGAGCCAGAGCCGATGCCCGATTTCGCGCCGGCCGCCAAGCCGGTCGAGACGGCCAAGGAGCCGGCCCGGGCGAACGGCTGATCGGCGAGCGTTGTTGATGCGGATCATCGTGCTCGGGGCTGCGGCGGGCGGCGGATTTCCGCAATGGAACAGCACCTGCCCGGTCGGCGCCCGGGCCTGGCGGCACGACCCGGCCGCCAGCTGGCGCAACCAGTGCTCGCTCGCGGTCAGCGTCGATGGCGAGCGCTGGGCGCTGTTGAACGCCGCCCCTGAGCTCCGCCATCAGATCCTGGCGACCCCGGCGTTGCATCCCAGGCACGGTCCGCGCCACAGCCCGATCGAGGCGGTGCTCCTGACCAACGGCGATGTCGACCATGTCGCCGGCCTCTTGAGCCTGCGCGAGAGCCAGCCCTTCGCCCTCTATGCCACGCCCGCGATCCAGGCCGTGCTGGCGGCAAACCCGATCTTCAACGTCCTGAACCCGGCCTTCGTCGAGCGCCGCACGATCGCCCTGGAGGCGCCGATGGCGCTTCTGCCGGGGCTGCAGGTGCGGCCATTCGCCGTGCCGGGCAAGGTGGCGCTCTATCTGGAGCAGGCGGATCTCGCGCTCGGCCAGGAAACCGAGGACACGATCGGCCTCGAGATCCTGACCGAAACCGGCCGGCGCTGGCACTTTCTGCCCGGCTGCGCCGTGGTCACCGACCGCCTGCTCGAGCGCCTGGCCGGCAGCGACCTCCTGTTCTTCGACGGCACGCTCTGGCAGGACGACGAGATGGTCAAGGGCGGCACCGGCCAGAAGACCGGCGCCCGCATGGGCCATATCAGCATCGCGGGCGAGCATGGCTCGCTGGCGCGGCTTGCAGGCGCCGGCGTGGCGCGTAAGATCTATCTCCACATCAACAATACCAACCCGATCCTGCTGGACGATTCGGCGGAACGGCGCATGGTCGAGGCAGCTGGCTGGGAGGTTGCCTACGACGGCTTGGAGGTCCTGCTGTGACCGAGATGATGAGCCATGCCGAGCTGGAGGCGGCGCTGCGCCAGATCGGGGCGGAGCGCTACCACTGGAACCACCCGTTCCACAGGCGGCTGCATGGCGGCGAATGCAGCAAGGCCGAGGTGACCGTCTGGGCGCTCAACCGCTTCTACTATCAGTCGATGATTCCGGTGAAGGACGCCGCCATTCTGGCGCGCATGCGCGATCCGGCGCTGCGCCGCGCGTGGCGCCAGCGGATCATCGACCATGACGGCGAGCGCGAGGGTGATGGCGGCATCGAGCGCTGGCTGAAGCTGACCGACGGGCTTGGCCTCGAGCGCGACTACGTGATCTCGACCGAGGGCATCCTGCCGGCGACCCGCTTCGCGGTCGACGCCTATGTCCATTTCGTCCAGGAGCGCTCGCTCCTGGAAGCGATCGCCTCCTCGCTGACCGAGATGTTCTCGCCCAAGATCATCGCCGATCGCGTCTCCGGCATGCTGGCGAACTACGACTTCATCAACGAGCAAACCCTGGCCTATTTCGGCAAGCGGCTCAGCCAGGCACCGCGCGATGCCGATTTCGCCCTGGATTACGTCAAGCGCGAGGCGCACACGCCGGAGCAGCAGGCCGCGGTGCTGGCGGCGCTGACCTTCAAATGCGACGTGCTCTGGGCCCAGCTCGATGCGCTGGAGCATGCCTATGTCACGCCTGGCCGGATCCCGCCGGGCGCGTTCCAGCCGGGGGCCGCATGACCGGCCGGGTCCAGATCGCCGCCAGCTCCGTGCCGCGCTTGCCGCGGGGCGTCAAGCTGCGCCACGATTCCGCCCGCGACGCCTGGGTGGTGCTGGCACCCGAGCGCGTCTTCATGCCCGACGACATCGCGGTCGAGATCCTCAGGCGCTGCGACGGCAAGGCCGATGTCGACGGCATCGTCGACGAGCTCTGCCAGGCCTTCTCGGCGCCGCGCGATCAGGTCATGACCGACGTGCTCGGCATGCTCCAGGATCTAGCCGACAAAGGCATGATCCAGGTCTAGCCGAGCGCCGCTCAAACCGGCTCCGCTGCGACCTCGTCGATGATGAAGCGGCCAAACGCGGTGAAATCCGGCGCGCGCGGCGAGGACTGGCGCCAGGCGAGGCCGAGCGTTCTGGCCGGGCTCGGCGGCGCAAACGGCACCACCTGGATATTGCTGTTGGGCGTGACCTCGGCCCGGACCGCCAGCTCGGGCAGGATGGTGCAGCCATAGTTGCTGCCGACCATCTGGACCACGGTGGCGAGGCTGCTCGCCCGAAACGCCTCGAGATCGCTGCCCCGCTGAGTCTGGCATAAGGCCAGCGCCTGATCGCGCAGGCAGTGGCCCTCCTCCAGCAGCAGCATGCGCTCGTTCGCGAGATCGGCCTGCTGCACCATCCGCCGGTTGGCCAGGCGATGGCCGCTCGGCACCGCCAGGCAGAACGGGTCGTCGAACAGCACCATGGTGGCGATGTCCTCGCGCAGCACCGGCAGCGCCAGGATCAAGAGGTCGAGCTTGCCGCCCAGCAGATCATCGATCAGGTACTGGGTCTGGGACTCCCGCAGGCACAATGCCAGTTCCGGATGCCGGCTCTTGAGGCGCGGCAGCAGGCGCGGCAGCAGATAGGGCGCGACCGAGGGAATCACGCCGAGGCGCAAGGGGCCGGCCAGCAGCTGGCGGCGATGGCGGGCCATGTCGGCCAGGTCGCGCGCCGCCAGCAGGATCTCGTTGGCCCGACGCGCCACCTCCTCGCCCTCGGAGGTCAGTAGAAGGCCGCCCGCGGTGCGCTCGATCAGGCTCACCTGCAGCACCGCCTCCAGCTCCTTGATCTGCATGCTGAGCGCTGGCTGGGTAATGTGGCAGGCCATGGCCGCCTTGCCGAAATGGCGCGCCTCCGCCAGGGCGGCGAAGTATCTGAGCTGCTTGAGCGTCAGGGCCATGGATCAGTTTTTCTAATTGTTATTGAAACATTATACGATTGGATCTGATCAACGACAAGCTCAAGATGGCGTGCATCTGAGTAGGACAAGGAGGCAGAGATGGGCCAGCGACCGACCCTCACCACAACGGGCGGCAATCCGGTTGCGGATAACCAGAACAGCATCACGGCGGGACCACGCGGTCCGGTCCTGCTGCAGGATTACCAGCTGATCGAGAAGCTCGCGCATCAGAACCGCGAGCGGATCCCGGAGCGGACGGTCCATGCCAAGGGCTGGGGCGCCCATGGCACCTTCACGGTGACCCATGACATCAGCCGCTACACCAAGGCCGCGATCTTCGGCCAGGTCGGCAAGCAGACGCCGATGATCGCCCGCTTCTCGACCGTCGCCGGCGAGATGGGGGCTGCGGATGCGGAGCGTGACGTGCGCGGCTTCGCGCTGAAGTTCTATACCGACCAAGGCAACTGGGATCTGGTCGGCAACAACACCCCGGTGTTCTTCGTCCGCGACCCGTACAAGTTCCCCGATTTCATCCACACCCAAAAGCGCCACCCCAAGACCAATCTGCGCTCGACCACGGCGATGTGGGATTTCTGGTCCTTGAGCCCGGAGAGCCTGCACCAGGTGACCATCCTGTTCTCGGATCGCGGCCTGCCGCAGGGCGTGCGCCACATGAACGGCTACGGCTCGCACACTTTCTCGTTCATCAATGCCGCCAATGAGCGCTTCTGGGTGAAGTTCCACTTCAAGACCGTGCAGGGCCACAAGCACTGGACCAACCGCGAGGGCGAAGCGATCATCGGCAAGTCGCGCGAGACGTTCCAGGAGGATCTGTTCGGCGCGATCGAGCAGGGCAACTTCCCGCAATGGCGGGTCCAGGTCCAGGTGATGCCGGAGCTCGATGCCGAGCGCACGCCCTACAACCCGTTCGACCTGACCAAGGTCTGGCCGCATGGCGACTATCCGCCGATCGACGTCGGCATCCTCGAGCTGAACCGCAATCCCGACAACTACTTTGCCGAGATCGAGCAGGTCGCCTTTTCGCCGTCCAACATCGTGCCGGGCATCGGCTTCTCGCCGGACAAGATGCTGCAGGCGCGGATCTTCTCCTATGCCGACGCCCATCGCTATCGGCTGGGGACCCACTACGAGGCGCTGCCGGTCAATCAGCCGCGCTCAGCGGTCCATCACTATCACAAGGATGGGCCGATGCGGTTCTTCGACAACAATCGCGCCAATCCAGACGCCTATTACGAGCCGAACTCGTTCGAAGGCCCGGCCCAGGACGAGAGCTACCGGGAACCGCCCTTGCGGATCTCGGGCGATGCCGATCGCTTCGACCACCGGATCGGCAATGACGACTACACCCAGCCCGGCAACCTGTTCCGCTTGATGACCCCGGAGCAGCAGGGCCGGCTGATGGACAACCTGGCCGAAGCCTTGGCCGGGGTCCCGGAAGCGATCCAGCGCCGCCAGATCGGGCATTTCAGCAAAGCTGATCCCGCCTACGGCGCCGGCGTGGCGGCGCGCCTCGGCCTAGGTTCCGCGGCGGCGGCGGAGTAGCTGAGCACCTGGGCAGAGGCACGGGCGGCGACGATTCCAGGCGTCGTCCCTGCCCTTGCCCGGGATGCGATCACACCTGCTTATCGTGCGAGCAAGAATTTGCGATTTGCATTAATCGCAAATTGGACCAATCTACTATCTGAGCGATACAGCTCAGGCTCACGAAAAAGGGGGAGGTCACCCTATGCAGTGGCATACACCGAAGATCGTCGAGATCGCCTGCGGGTGCGAGATCAACGCGTATTTCCCGGCCGACTTCTAGTCAGTGCTGGACCGGACGGCCGCATGGCACGAAGGTGCCGGCGGTCGTCCGTCGTGTTCTTCCTAGCTTGACCTGCCTCGCCTGAGCTGGCGGCTGGAGCCACCGGCTCTGTTCGTCTGCGCCGGCGCCGGCAGGATGATCCGAGCGGAGCCGCTTGACCATGAATGCGCCGGCCGCAAGGCGGATCCCGCCGCCCGTGTCGCTGCTCGCCGAGCTGACCCACCGCTGTCCGCTGCAATGCCCCTACTGCTCCAATCCGCTGGAGCTGGAGCGGGTCGATCGTGAGCTCGATACGGCCACCTGGCAGCATGTGATCGATCAGGCCCACGCCCTTGGCGTGCTCCAGACCCATTTTTCCGGCGGCGAGCCGACCTTGCGGCCTGATCTGCCTGAGCTGATCCGCCATGCCGCGTCGATCGGCCAGTACACCAACCTGATCACCGCCGGCGTCCTGCTCGACCGGGCCAAGCTCGAGCGCCTGGCCGATGCCGGGCTCGATCATCTCCAGCTCAGCATCCAGGACAGCCGGGCCGAGAGCGCCAACCGGATCGGCGGCTACAAGAACGGCCATGCCAAGAAGCTGGCGCTCGCCAAGGAGGTCACCGCGGTCGGCCTGCCGCTGACCATCAACGCCGTGATGCACCGCCAGAACCTCGACCATCTGGACGAGATCATCGAGCTCTCGGTCGAGCTGGGCGCCAAGCGCCTCGAGGTCGCCCATGTCCAGTATTATGGCTGGGCGCTCAAGAACCGGGCGGCGCTGATGCCGACCCGCGCGCAGGCCGAGGCGGCGATCGATCTGGTCAAGGCAGCACAGGAGCGGCTGAAGGGCGTGCTGGTGATCGACTATGTCGTGCCGGACTATTACGCCCGCTACCCCAAGCCCTGCATGGGCGGCTGGGGCAAGCAGAACCTGAACGTGACGCCATCCGGCAAGGTCCTGCCCTGCCATGCGGCCGAAACCATCACCACCCTCACCTTCGACAACGTCAAGGACAAGCCGCTGGCCGAGATCTGGCATCGCGGTGCCGCTTTCGAGGCGTTCCGCGGCACCGAGTGGATGGCCGAGCCCTGCCGCAGCTGCGCCAGGCGGGAGCTGGATTTCGGCGGGTGCCGCTGCCAGGCTTTCGCCTTTGCCGGGCAGGCCGAGGCGACCGATCCCGCCTGCACGCTCTCGCCTCTGCATCAGGAGCTGGTCGCGATTGCGGAACGCGAGGCAGGGGCGGCCGAACCGGACTTCCTCTACCGCAATCCGCGCAACATCCAGGCGGCGGCCCTGCCCGCGCCAGCGCCGCTGCCGGCGGAGTAGGCCCGGCGGCTAGCCGCCGGCGCCGCGGGCGATGAAGCCGGGATTGCGAAAGTCGGGCTTTTGATAGCGAAACGGCTCGCCCGCGCGGGTGGTGACGCTGCCCCCGGCTGCCGCCAGCACCGCATGGCCCGCCGCCGTATCCCATTCCATGGTCGGGCCGAAGCGCGGATAGACATCCGCCTGGCCGGCCGCGACCAGGCAGAACTTCAGCGAGCTGCCCGCCGAGACCCGCTCCTTGGCGCCGATCTGATCGAGGAACGCTTCGGTCTCGGCATCGCTGTGCGAGCGGCTGGCAACCGCGGTCGGTCCCGCGGCCGGGCAGGCGCGCACCTGGATCGGCCGGATCACGCCCTCGGCGTCCCGGGCCACGGCGCCGGCCCCTTTGGCACCCCACCAGCCCCGGCCAAGCGCGGGCGCCAGAACCACGCCCAGCACCGGCTCACCGGCCTCGATCAGGCCGATATTGACCGTGAACTCGCCGTTCTTGTTGATGAACTCGCGGGTGCCATCGAGCGGATCGACCAGCCAGAACGCCTGCCCCGGCAGCGCCGGGATCTCGCCCTTGGCGACCATCTCCTCGGCGACCACCGGGATCGCGGGCGTGAGCTCGGCCAGCCCGGCCAGGATCACCGCCTCGCCCGCCTCGTCGGCGGCGGTCACGGGCGAGGCATCGGCCTTGTGCCGGACCTCGACCTCGCCCCGGTAATGCTCGAGGATCACCGCGCCGGCCCGATCGGCCAGCGCCACCAGCGCCGGCAGCAGCTTTTGGTAGTCGACCATCATAGATCCGGCGCGAACTTGCGTTCGACATAGGTGACCAGCTCGCTCAGGCACTCCTCGACCGCAAGCAGGTCGGTCCGGACCACCAGATCCGGGGCCCCCGGCTCCTCGTAGGGCGAGCTGATGCCGGTGAACTCGCGGATCTCGCCGGTGCGCGCCTTACGATAGAGCCCCTTCGGATCGCGCTCCTCGCAAGCCGCCAGCGAGGCCTTGATGTGGATCTCGTGGAAGGCCTCCGGCGCCGCTGCCCGTGCCCGCTCGCGATCCGACCGATAGGGCGAGATGAACGAGCTGATCACCAGGAAGCCGGCATCGGAGAACAGGGCCGCCACCTCGCCGACCCGGCGGATGTTCTCGGCCCGGTCCTCGGGCGAGAAGCCGAGATTGGCGTTCAGGCCGCCGCGGACATTGTCGCCGTCCAGCACGTAGACATGGTAGCCCTTGGCGAACAGCCGCTCCTCGAGCGCCAAGGCAAGCGTCGACTTGCCGGCGCCGGACAGGCCGGTGAACCACATCACGCCGCCTTTATGGCCGTTGCGCAGCGAGCGGGCGGCCGCCGAGACGCGGTGGCCGACGGCGGTCAGGTTGGTCGCGCGGCGGGTGACCAGCGCCCGCTGATCGGGATAGCCCTCCATCGAGATGATGCCGCCGCCGACCGGCTGGAAATCCTCGACCAGCACGAACCGGCCGGTCGCCGCGCAGCGATGGTGCTCGTCCAGGGCCAGCAGGCCGCGCGCCCGCAGCACCACCTCGGCGACCGCGTTGCGCTCGACCCGGTCGGCCGCGGCCGAGGACAGATCAGAGGTGTCGATCACCTTGTCGATCGACTGGACCGTGACCTCGGTCTCGCTGGTGTTGAGCTTCAAGGTGTAGCGGTTGCCGGGCAGCAGCGGCGCCTGGCCCAGCCAGAACAGACGCGCCCGGAACACATTGCTCTCGATCGGCGCGTCCTTGACGTGGCTCACCACCTCGCCGCGCTCGACGAAGATCTGCTCGGTCAGCGTGATGCCGACCGACATGCCGGCACTCGCGTCGGCGGGCGGATTGGGCACGCGCCAGGTCTCGATCGACTTCACGGTCGCAGTCTTGTTGGAGGGCGAGAACAGGACCTCGTCGCCGACCTTCAGGCTGCCCGCCTCGATCCGGCCGGCGATGATCCGGCGCTCGTCGAACTTGTAGACGTCCTGGACCGGCAGGCGGAGCGGCAGCTCGACCGGCTGGGCGCCCGGCTCGAAATCGTCGAGCGCGCCCAGCACGGTCCGGCCCTGATACCAGGGCATCTTGCGGCTGAGCTCGATGATGTTGTCGCCGGAGCGCGCCGAGATCGGCACGAAGCAGTTGGGCGTCACGCCCAGATCATGCAGGTAGTCGCGATACTCCTGGGCGACCGCGCCGAAGCGATCCGCGCTGTAGTCGACCAGGTCCATCTTGTTGACCAGGACCGCGACCTGCTTGACGCCCAGCAGATGCAGCAAATAGCCGTGCCGGCGCGACTGCTCCTGCACGCCCTCGGCGGCGTCGATCAGCAGCAGCGCCGCTTCCGAGCTGGCGGCGCCGGTCACCATGTTCTTGAGGAATTCCTTGTGGCCCGGCGCGTCGATGATGACGTAGTCGCGCTTCTCGGTCTTGAACTGGATCTGGGCGGTGTCGATCGTGATGCCCTGATCGCGCTCGGCCTGGAGCGCATCCATCAGGAAGGCCCATTCGAACGGCATGCCGCGCCGCTCGCTCATCGCCTTGATCGCCTCGAACTTGCCCTCGGGCAAGGAGCCGGTGTCGTGGAATAGGCGCCCGACCAGGGTCGACTTGCCGTGGTCGACGTGGCCCACGATCACGATCCGCAGGCTGGTGCGGTTGGAGGGTCTGGCCATCGGGGCGGCTCCTACAGATAGCCTTCGGCGCGCAGGCGCTCGAAGGCGTCCTCGGCCTCGTGATCCATCGCCCGGCCGCTGCGCTCGGCGACCTTGGTCGTCTCCAGCTCGGTGATGATCTCGTCCAGGGTCGCGGCGTTGCTCGCCACCGGGAAGGTGATGTCCTCGTCGCCGAGCGAGCGATAGCGCTTGCCGTCCTTGGCGAAATACAGGTCGATCAGGGGAATGCCTTCGCGCTGGCTGTAGCGCCAGATGTCGATCTCGCCCCAATGCAGCAGCGGATGGACCCGGACGTGGGTGCCGGGCGGGAAGCTCGTCATGTACTGGTTCCAGAACTCGGGCGGCTGGTCCTTGAGGTTCCAGCGATTGTCGATGCCGCGCGGGCTGAAATAGCGCTCCTTGGCGCGGGTGCCCTCCTCGTCGCGGCGGATGCCGGCGATCAGGCCCTGGAAGCCGTGCTTGGCGAGCGCCGCGTTGAGGCCGGCGGTCTTGCGCGCGGCCGAGCGGGCGGCGGGCGGCAAGGTCGGGTCCATCTGCTCGATCGGCGGGCATGGCTCGACGATCAGCTTCAGGTTCCACTCGCGGCTGTAGCGCTCGCGGAAGTCGTACATCTGCTTGAACTTCTTGCCGGTATCGACATGCATCACCGGCAGGGGCACATGCCCGAAGAACGCCTTGCGCACCAGCCACAGCACCACATTGCTGTCCTTGCCGAGCGACCAGAGCACCGCCAGCTTGTCCAGCTTGGCGAATGCCTCACGCAGGACGTGGATGCTCTCCGCCTCCAGCGCGTCAAGATGGTCCATGGTCTTGCCTTTGTCGAAAGCGTCACGGGAGAAGGCGACGGCGCAGCGTCTCGTCACCAGACGAATCGCCGACCTCGGGTGAGAACCCGGGCCGTCACATCATGTCAACATGCAGCGACTGCATGGCCGGTTTGGCGCCAGCCGTCAAGGCTGAGCGCGGATTCCGGCCGATCGAACCGCCGACGATCAACCTTAAGTTCTTAAGTCGCCAGCTCACTAGCGCATGGCGGGATGCTCCCTAAAATGGGCGGCGGCGGAGCCGGCCGCTAGCGCTGGCCGGCGCGCGGCGCCGGGTCCGATAGTCGCAGGCCAGCACGCCCAGATAGGCGAACACGCCAAGGCCGCTCGGCAGGCTCAGGATGTTCTCGGTGAACGCATAGACCAGGAGTGCTGGCAGCAGCGCGTCCAGCAGCGGGTGGTCCTCGCTGGCCAGGCGGGCGCGCAGCTCGCGCCACCACAGGCCGATGGCGACCAGGCAGCAGGCCGCCCCGAACAGGCCACCAAGCACCAGCAGATGCAGATATTCGTTGTGCGGCAGCGGCAGCGGGTAGTTCAAGAGGTCGCCGCCGGCGGCGAAGCCCGCCCCCAGGCCGCGGCCGAACAGCGGGCTCTCCAGGAACTCGTGCCAGAAGAACGCCCAGATCTCGTCACGGCCGGACAGGCCAATGGTGCCGCCCTGGCCGGAGAACAAGCGGCGATACAGGATCGGCGCGTAGGCGCCGGCGCACAGCAAGGCCAGCCCGAGGCTGGTGCGCAGGCCGCGGGATGAGGCCCGCAGCCGGGCGCGCAGACCGGGTGCCCGCCAGCCATAGAGCAGCACCAGGATCAGGCCGGCGCTGAGCGCCATGCGGGTGCCGGTGAACAGCAGAATCACGAGGTTGAGCCAACAGGCCAGCCCGGCCCAGGAGCGGCCGCGCCGCGCCCATTCATGCAGCGCCACCGCCAGGCCGGCGAAGGCCAGCAGCGCCAGATCGGCGGCGATGCCGGCCAGGCCCTGCAGCCGGTAGGTGCCCAAGGTCTCATGCCAGTCGAGCACCGGCTGGCGCGCGATCAGGTCGGCCAGGCCGCCGAGCAGCACGCTGGCGATCGGGGCGAAGGCGATGATCGGCGCGAAGCGGCTGCGGGCACCAGGCTCGAGCATGACCTGGCCGAAGAGCCAGGGCAAGGCGAGCGCGGACAGCGCCAGCAGGCTGGCGCTCAGCGTGCTGGCCGGGCTCGGCGTGCCCAGGAGGGTGCTGACCAGGCCGGCGCCGAGCAGCGCCGCCACCGGCCAGCTGAGCGAGCGATGCAACCCGAACAGCCAGGCGTTGGCGGCCAAGGCACCCAGCAGCAGCGCGTGGTGCGCGTGCCAGGCCAGATCCCGCACCGGACTGCCATAAAGACCATCCGGCCGGATCGCCAGGATCGCCAGCGCGAAGGCCAGCGCCAGGGTCGGCAGGCGCAGGCCCGGGGCCGGCGCCGTGATCTGGGCCGCGTTCGATGCGGTCGAGGGGGAGGAAGAGGCCAGCGCCAAGAGCAATTTCGTCCTGCAGACCAGCCGCCGCGCGGCGGCTAAGGGAGGCACCAAAGCGAGAATTTCAGAACAATATATACAATCTTGGGTTATGCAACCATGTTGGCGGCTCGAGGTTGCATTCAGCCGGCCGGCCGCCACCCGATATTGCTGCTGGATCCCCTTAAGGTTGTATTGCGATCGGCGGCATCGGGCGACCCGCGGAGCTATGTGGCCGCCGCGCCATCCGCCGGCCGCTGTCGCTAGCGGCGTGCGCCGCCCGAAGTCTTTAGTTGCTTTTGGTTTAATCGATTTGTTAAACATCTACTTATGGTTTTGTCTTGATAGCGCATGGCACGCGTGAGGCTAGCTCTTTGAAGATTCTGATCCTCGGCTTGAACTTCGCGCCCGAGCTGATCGGCGTCGGCAAGTACACGAGCGAATTTGCCGATTGGTTGAAATCTCGCGGCCACGCCGTGCGGGTCCTGACCGCGCCACCCTACTATCCTGCCTGGCAGGTGGCGCCCGGCTTCAGCCCGGGCCGCTTCCGCCAGGACCGCTGGGCCGGCATCGAGCTGCTGCGCTGCCCGCTCTGGGTGCCGCGCACGCCGTCCACGCTCAAGCGGGTGCTGCATCTGTCCAGCTTCGGGCTGAGCAGCCTGCTGCCCGCGCTGTGGCAGGCGGTGCGCTGGCGGCCGGACGTGGTCTGGACGGTCGAGCCCACCATGTTCTCGATCCCAAGCGCCCTGCTGGCCGCCCGGCTGAGCGGCGCGCTGGCCTGCCTGCATGTCCAGGATCTGGAGATCGAAGCGGCGCTCAGCCTGCGCATGCTGTCCCGCTCGGTCCTGATCCGGGCGACCCGCAAAGCCTATGGCTGGCTGGTCCGGCGCTTCGATCTGGTCTCCGCGATCGCCCAGCAGATGCATTGGCAGCTGGCCCAGCTGCAGGTGCCGGCCGAGCGCTTTTGCCTGTTCCCGAACTGGGTTGATACCGATGCGATCCGGCCGCAGCCGGAGCCCAGCCCGATGCGGGCGGAGCTGGGCATCCCGGCGGATGCAGTGGTCGCGCTCTATGCCGGCAACATGGGCGAGAAGCAGGGCGTGGAGGGGCTGATCGAGGTCGCCAGGCTGCTGCGGGACCGGCCGCTGTTCCAGCTGGTGCTAGCCGGCAATGGCGCCTTGCGGCCGCTGCTGGAGCGGCTGAGCGCGGATCTGCCGAACGTCACCTTGCTGCCGCTGCAGCCGGCCGAGCGGCTGAATGACCTGCTCAACCTCGCCGACCTGCATCTGTTGCCGCAGCGGGCCGGCAATGGGCAATTCGCTCTGCCCTCCAAGATCGGCGGCATGCTGGCGAGCGGCCGCCCGGTGCTGGTGCAGGCGGTGGGCGGCGAGCTGGCCGCGGCGGCCGAGCGCTGCGGCCGGCTGCTGCCGCCCGGCGACAGCCAGGCGATGGCCGAGGCGATCGCCGCGCTCGCGGCCGACCCTTCGGAGCGCCAGCGGCTGGGTGCGGAGGCCAGGCGCTATGCCCTGGAGCACCTGACCCGGGCGCGGATCCTGGCCGATTACGAGGCCGAGCTGGCGCGCCGGCTGGCGACCCACGCCGGCCGGCCGAGCTGGCGCCAGCGCCTGCTGGCGAGCTGGCTGCCGGGCGTGGCCGGCCAATCCCTGCCCGACGGCAGCAAGCGCCGCTAGCGCGAGCAGGCTTGGCCTATTCGGCGGCGGCGAGCGGCCGTTCGGCGGGCTGGCGGAAGCTCGCCAGCAGAGCGGCTTCCTGGTCCTTGACGGCGGCCAGATGCCGGGCCTTGACGTGGCCGAAGCCGCGGATCCGCTCAGGCAATGCGGCGAGCTGCACGGCCAGGCCGTGATTGGCGGGCGTCAGGCCTGCCAGCAGCTCCGCGCTCAGGGTCTCGTAGTCCTGGATCAGCTGGCGCTCCAGGCGGCGGTCGGCGCTATAGCCGAACGGGTCGAAGCGCGTGCCACGCAGGCGCTTCAGATGCGCCAGC
The DNA here is from genome assembly GCA_902826935.1 of uncultured Alphaproteobacteria bacterium. Taxonomy (GTDB): domain Bacteria; phylum Pseudomonadota; class Alphaproteobacteria; order Geminicoccales; family Geminicoccaceae; genus CADEGR01. The sequence goes on from CADEGR010000047.1 coordinate 20,705, forward strand.
TGGCGCATCAGATGCGTCAGCCAGCCGCCATAGGCGCGCTTGAGCGGACGCCCTGTGCGTAGATCGCGACGGGCGAGCAGCGGCGGCGCCAGGTGGAAGGTAAGCCGCGCCTCGCCCTCGAACTGGCTGGCGAGCTGCGCCGCAAAGCGGCCGTCAGTGTATAGCCGGGCGACCTCGTACTCGTCCTTGTAGGCCATCAGCTTGGCATAGGCCCGCGCCACCGCCAGCGTCAGCGCCGTCTCGCCCGGCCGGACCGCCGCCTCGGCCGCGCGAACCTGCTCGACTAGAGCGCGGTAGCGGCCGGCATAGGCTTCGTCCTGATAGGCGGTCAGCAGCGCGCTGCGCTCGGCGATCAGCTC
>CADEGR010000047.1:21163-28091 GCA_902826935.1 uncultured Alphaproteobacteria bacterium
TCGCCGGTCAGCAAGGTCGCCTGGCGGGTCGCCTCGACGAACTCGGCGCGGGCACCGGCCAGCGCCCGGATGGTCCGGCGCAACGCTTCGCCCGGCAGGCTGAACTCGGCATCGCGGGTGAAGCTGCCGGTGGTGGTCAGGTGATCGTTGATCAGGGCATGGCCGTCGGCTGGCGCCAGCGCTGCCAGCGCCTCGCGCCCGCCAGCGACCACCAGATCGCAGCCCAGCAGGAGGCGCGCGCCGCCGGCTGCGATCCGCACGGTCTGGATCTCGGCCGGGCTGGCGGCGATCCGCAAGTGGCTCAAGACGGCGCCGCCCTTCTGGGCAAGGCCGGTCATGTCGAGCACGGCCGCGCCCTTGCCTTCCAGATGGGCGGCCATGCCCAGGATCGCCCCGATCGTGACCACGCCGGTGCCGCCGACACCCGCCACCACGATGCCGTAGGGCCGATCCAGCGCCGGCAGCGGCGGCTCGGGCAGGCCCTCGACCGCCGCGACCGCCGTGGCTGCCGGCGGCCGCGCCCGGCGCGGCGTCACGCCCTCGACCGTGACGAAGCTCGGGCAGAAGCCCTTCAGGCAGGAATAGTCCTTGTTGCAGCTCGACTGGTCGATCTGGCGCTTGCGGCCGAGCGGCGTTTCGAGCGGCAGGATCGAGACACAGTTCGAGACCTCGCCGCAATCGCCGCAGCCCTCGCAGACCTCCGGGTTGATCACCACCCGCGCCGGCGGATCGTCCATCAGCCCGCGCTTGCGCCGGCGCCGCTTCTCGGCGGCGCAGGTCTGATCGTAGATCAGCACCGTGGCGCCCGGCACCTCGCGCAGCTCGCGCTGGACCTCGTCCAGCTCGTCGCGATGGCGGATCGTGACGCCGGTCGCGAAGCCGGCATTGAGCGGATATTTGTCCGGCTGATCGGTCACGACCACGATCTGGACGGCCCCTTCAGCCGCGACCTCGCGGCTGATCTGGGGCACGGTCAGCGGGCCGTCCACGGCCTGGCCGCCGGTCATGGCGACCGCATCGTTGTAGAGGATCTTGAAGGTGATGTTGACGCCGGCGGCGATCGCGGCGCGGATCGCCATGATGCCGGAATGGTAGTAGGTGCCATCGCCGATGTTCTGGAAGACATGGTCGCGCTTGGAGAACGGCGCCTCGCCGATCCAGCTCGCCCCCTCGCCGCCCATCTGGGTGTAGATCGCGTTGTCGCGATCCATCCACTGCGCCATGTAGTGGCAGCCGATGCCGGCCCGCGCGACGCTGCCCGCCGGCACCCGGGTCGAGGTGTTGTGCGGGCAGCCGGAGCAGAAATAGGGCGTGCGCAAGGTGGGTGCGGCCACCCGCTCGGCGCCCTCCGCCTGCGCCTGGAGGGCGGCCAGCCGAGCGGCCAGCTGGTCGTCGGGCGCCAGGCGCAAGAGCCGCTCGGCCAAGGCGATCGCGACCTGGTTGCTCGATAGCGCCCCATTCGAGGGCAGCAGCCATTCGCCCTGCTCGTCGCGCTTGCCGACGATCACCGGCGCGTCGCGGCGGCCGTAGAGCAGCTCCTTCAGCTGGCCCTCGATCAGGCCGCGCTTTTCCTCGACCACCAGGATCTGCTGCAGGCCCTGGGCGAAGGTCTGGACGATCTGCGGCTCGATCGGCCAGACCAGGCCCAGCTTCAGGATGCGCAGGCCGAGCCGGGCGGCGGCCGCCTCGTCGATGCCGAGATCGGCCAGCGCCTGGCGCAGATCGAGATAGGATTTGCCGGTGGTGACCACGCCCAGGCGAGCCGCCGGCGCCGGCCACAGGATGCGATCCAGCTGGTTGGCGGCAACGAACGCCTTGACCGCGGCCAGCTTGTGCCGGTGCAGCCGCTCCTCCTGCGCCAGCGGGTGGTCGGGCCAGCGGATGTTGAGGCCGCCCGGCGGCAGCTCGTGATCGTCCGGCAGGCGGAGCGGCCGCAGCCCATCGAGCGCCACCGAGGCCGCAGTGTTGACCGTGTCATGGACGCATTTCAGGCCGACCCAGCAGCCGCTGTAGCGGGACAGGCCAAAGCCGACCAGGCCGAAATCCAGGATCTCCGCCACCCCGGCCGGGTTCAGGATCGGGATCATGGCGTCGACCAGCGCAAATTCGCTCTGATGGGCGGTGGTCGAGGACTCGCAGGTGTGATCGTCGCCCATCAGCACCAGCACCCCGCCCAACGGCGCGCTGCCGGCGAGATTGGCGTGGCGGAACACGTCGCCGGTGCGATCGACGCCCGGGCCTTTGCCGTACCACATGCCGAAGACGCCATCGCAGCTGCCTTCGCCCATGAGGTTGCTCTGCTGGGTGCCCCACAAGGCGGTCGCCGCCATGTCCTCGTTGACCGCCGGCCGGGCCAGGATGCGCTCGGGCTCGAGCAGATGGCGGGCCTGGCCCAGCTGCTGATCGAAGCCGCCGAGCGGCGAGCCGCGATAGCCGGCAATGTAGCCGCCGGTGGTGAAGCCGGCGGCCCGGTCGCGCGCCTTCTGCAGCAGCGCCAGACGCACCAGGGCCTGGATCCCGGTCAGGAAGATCCGGCCATCGGACTTCGTGTACTTGTCCTCGAGGGTGACCTCGGCAAGCGGCAAGGCTCGGCCCTCCCCGGCCGGCCGCGCCGGGCAACCGGCCGCGGCTCATGTCCGGTGAAGGTAGCAAGCCGGGCCGGCGCGAGTCGAGCGACTGTGCCGCCCACGCGCCGGCAATGGGATCGGCGGGGCTATGGGCTCCGCCGAACGGCCGCCGGACCGACGATCATGCTGGCTTGGGCCAGGAAGTGTTGGTGGCCGGACTGGAGCGCGAGGGAGGTCAGCCGCCGGCGAGCACGACGCCATAGGATAGCCGGGCCGCCGTCGGCCTCTGCCCGCTTGCCGGACGCCGGGCCTGCCCTACTTGAAGGGGAGAACCTGCTTGCCGGCGATAGGTTGCGCAACGCCGAGCCGCAATCCTGCGGCCACGCGGGACGTCGCGCTGTCACGCGCAGCCACGAGACCATCCGCCACGCCGGCGCGGCCCGCCGGCGGGTTCGATGGCCCGTAACGCTGGTCGGCTAGAGCAGCTCGGCGCGGCGCGCGATCTTCTGGATTTCCTTTTGCACCAGGCGCTCGACGATCGCCGGCATGTGCTCGTCCAGCCATTCCTTCAGCATCGGGCGCGCCATGTCCTCGATGAACTGCTCGATCGTGCGGCCGGAGCCGTCGGCGATGGACTCCTCGACCGGGGTCGGGCGGAACGCCTTGGACAGCTTGGCGAAGGCGCCCGTGGTGGCGCTCGCAGTGCCGGTGGAGAGGAGCGCGTCGGTCTCAGCCTTTTTGGTACTCACGGCGGGTTCGTCCTCCTGATCAGCATCATAGGTAAACTGGGCGGCGGGGGCGGCGGCCGGCAGCGGTGCTGGCTCGTCCTCCTCCTCCTCGTAGGGAGCCAGCTCGAGCTCGCCTTCCGGCTCGTCCTCGATCAGCAGCGGCTCCTCCTCATCGACCTCTTCGGCGATCTGGAAGGGCGGCGCCGGCCGCAACGGCTCGGGCTTCAAATCGACCACCTCGCCGCCTTCGCGGACGACCTTGGTCAGCTCCAGCACGTCGTCGGCGTCATCGTCGGCAACGTCGTCGTCCAGCGCGGCGAGATCGCCTTCGTCGGCGCCCTGCGCACCAAGATCGAGATCATCATGGCCGGGCTTGGCGTCGTCCTGCTCTTCGTCCGCGATGATCCGCCTGATCGAGGAGAGAATCTCCTCCATCGATGGCTCTTGATCCTTCGGCTGGGTACTCACTGCACTCTCCCTCTGGGAGTCTCGACCCGATTCCAGCAGGCGCATCCTAGTGGATGCGGGGCCCTCGGGGCCAGACCATTACTTTCGCGGCGCTTCCTCGGGGGGCGTCTCGCCCAGCCCGAACCAGCGGCCGCGAACATCGTGGTAGTGGGCTTCGGCATCATAGGGTTCCACTGGCAGCTCGATTCCAGCGGCGGTCAGCTGCCCGATCGCCGCCTTCAGCCGATAGCTCGCAACGATCTCGTCACGCTGGGCACCAACCAGATCGACCTCGGCTTGGAACAAATCATTCTCCTGGTCAAGCACATCCAGCGTGGTGCGTTGACCGACCAGCGCCTCCTGGCGCGAGCCTTCCAAGGCGATCTGCGCGGCCCGCACCTGCTCGGTGATCGAGCTGATGCGCGAGCGCGCGGTCGCCAGGATCTGCCAGGCGCTGGTCACCTCCTGCCGGACCGCGCGGCGGGCCGCATCGAGATCCTGCTGGCGCTGGCCAACCACCTGCTTGGCCTGGCGGACCAGGGCATATTCACCCCCGCCCTGATAGAGCGGCACGGTCAGGCTGGCGCCAACGGAAGCCGACCTTTGCCACTCCAACGCGAGGCTGGGCTCGTCGGTATAGGACACTTCGCCGTTCAAAGAAAGCCGTGGATAGAGGGCCGCCTCGGCAATCGCGATGTCTTGCCGTGCAGCCGCCAGGTTGTATTGTCCTGCCGCGATATTTGGATTGAGGGTTTCGGCCAATTGCTGCGCGTCGCTCTCGCTGGGGGGCAGCTCGGCGAGCGGCCGCGGCGCCACCAGGCTATTGGGCTCCAGGCCGACGACGCTGCGGAATTGCGCCTTCGAGTCCTGAATGGCACCTTCCGCCCGGACCCGCTCGGCGATGGCGCCCGCCACCCGGGCTTCCGCCTGGGCGACGTCGGTGCGGGTCAGCTCGCCGACCTCGAAGCGGTCGCGGGTCGCCTGGAACTGCCGCTTCAGCCGGCTCTCGTTCTGCTTGGCGAGCTCGAGCACGGCGAGGTCGCTGAGCAGGAGGGTGTAGCTGTCGACCACGTTGAACAAGGTGTCCTGCTCGGTCGCCGACAGCCGGGCCCGATCCAGCCGGACCAGGAGCTCCGCCCGCCGGACATTGGCCTTGGTCTCGCCGCCCTGATAGAGATTCTGATCGATTCGCAGGGCGTTCTCGACCGTGCGCAGGTTGCCGCTGCCGGACGAGCTGTCGAGGTCGACGAAGGCGGCGTTGGTGCTGGCGGCGATGGTCGGCCGATAGCCGCCCAGCGCCTGCGGCACCAGCTCGTCGCTGGACCGCAGCGCCGCGCGCTGCGCCTCCAGGTTAGGGTTGGTCAGATAGGCCGAGACGAGGGCGTCCGGCAGGCTCTGGGCGCCAGCACCCGGCACCCAGGCGACGCTCGCCAGCAGCCAGGCACCGACAAGGCGCCGGCCGGCCATGCTACGGCAGATCAACGCAGGCTTCGACACATGGCTCTCCCAAGGTTGCACGGAGCGTCGGCCCAACGGTCAGTAACGCGCCATGGTCGGATCGATCGTGAGCGCCCAGTCCTCGACGCCGCCGCGCAGGCTGGTGGCGCCGCTGAAGCCGGACCGGCGCAGGACCTGCGCCGCCAGCAGCGAGCGCCGGCCGGTATGGCAGACCACGACCAGCGGCTGCCCCTTCGGCAGCGCCGCCTGGCGCGCGGCCAGGCTGGCGAGCGGAATGCACAAGGCATCGGCAAAGCCGCAGATCGCGATTTCCCAAGGCTCGCGCACGTCGAGCAGGGTATGGGCAGCGCCGCCCGCGCGCAGCTGGGCCAGCTCGGCCGGGCCGATCTCGAGCGGCAGATCCGCCATGGTCGGTGCGGCGGCCATCAAAAGGCGAAGGCCGGAGCAAGGACCAGGCCCGGCAGCGGCGGGATGCGCGCATCGAACAGCACCCGCTGGCCGATCACGCCATGCAGGCGCGTGCACAGCGTGCCATGGCCGATCCGGCCGGTGCCGACCACTGCGACCAGGCGGCCCCCTTCGGCCAGCTGGTCGAGCAGCGGAGCTGGCACAGCCGGCACGGAACCGATCACCAGGATCGCGTCGAACGGCGCCGCTTCGGGCGCGCCGGCGGCGGGATCGGCCGCCTCGGCGGGCACCACCTTGCCGCCGGCCTGCTCGGCCAGCAGGGCCTGGAGCGCCGGGGTGGCAGCGCCGGGCGGCAGCAGATGGACCACGCGCGCCGCGATCCGCGCGCACAGGCTGGCGGCATAGCCGGTCGTGCAGCCGACCACGAGCATGGCGTCCTGCGGCCCGATCGCGGCATGCTGGAGCAGACGCGCCATGGTCAAGGGCTCGATCAGGCAGGCGCCATCCGGCAGCAGTAGATCCTCGTCGGCATAGGCGACCCCGGCCAGCGCCGGCGTGACGAAGCGCTCGCGCGGCACCTCGCCCATCGCCGCCAGCACCGCCGGATCGTCGATCTGGCTCGGCCTGAGCTGGTTCTCCACCATGTTCTGCCGGGCCTGCCGGTGGTCCATCAACGCGCTCGCTGGTCTGATGCGGCCGCTCCCGCGGCACGGATCTACAAAGTGGACGGGACTATAGCTGCGCCGGCCGAGGCCGACAATCACTGTGCCGACACCCGTCCGGCGGCCGGTTGGCGCTGGCCACCACCGCCCGCCACGGCGGCGTTGACCGGCGCCAAAGCAGCCGATAGGTTGCGCAGCCTGCCGCGCGGCCGGGTAGCAAAGTGGCAATGCAGAGGACTGCAAATCCTCCACCGGCGGTTCGATTCCGCCCCCGGCCTCCACCGCGCCCGACCGCCGCAGCCGACCAGCGGCAATGTATCAACCTGAAGCTTTGCTTGTCGATCGAAATTCCCGGATCGGTCGCAACACCTTGGCGCGGCACAGCACGCCGCCGGCACGGTCGCCCGGATCCGCACTTACGGGCTTGTTGCCGACATTCCGGCTCTGCTATAGAGCGCAGGTTGCTGTTCCCCGGTAGCTCAGTTGGTAGAGCAAGCGGCTGTTAACCGCTGGGTCGCTGGTTCGAATCCGGCCCGGGGAGCCACCTTTCCACCGCCGCCAATCTGACGGCAGGGTCTTTCCATCATGGCTGATACGGCCAGCACGCCCAAGGCAACGCGGCGCGAATGGATTGGCTTGGCGGTCATCGCCCTGCCCT
>CADEGR010000048.1:0-16482 GCA_902826935.1 uncultured Alphaproteobacteria bacterium
GGCATGCTGCTGTCGCCGCAGATCCGCCTCTTGGCGGCGTTCGATCACCGCCACATTTTCATCGATCCGGACCCCGAACCGGCGGTGTCCTTCGCCGAGCGGCAGCGGCTGTTCGCGCTGGCCCGCTCGAGCTGGGACGACTACGACCGGGCCAGGCTAAGCGCCGGTGGCGCGATCATTGCCCGGACCACGAAGTCGATCACCCTGTCGCCCGAGGCCCGCCAGGCGCTGGCGATCGAGGCCGAGACGCTGACCCCGCAGGAGCTGATGCGCGGCATCCTGCTGGCGCCGGTCGAGCTGTTCTGGAACGGCGGCATCGGCACCTACGTCAAGGCGGCCAGCGAGCGCCATGCCGATGCCGCGGATCGCGCCAATGACGCGGTCCGGGTCGATGGCCGCGAGCTGCGTTGCAAGATCGTGGGCGAGGGCGGCAATCTCGGCCTCACCCAGCGCGGCCGGATCGAGTTCGCGCAAGGCGGCGGCCGCATCAATACCGACTTCATCGACAACTCGGCCGGGGTCGACTGCTCCGACCACGAGGTCAACATCAAGATCCTGCTGGGCGCGGTGGTCGCGGCCGGCGACATGACCGGCAAGCAGCGCGACCAGCTCCTGGCCCGGATGACCGAGGAGGTCGCGGAGCTGGTCCTGCGCAACAACATCCTGCAGGTTCAGGCGATCTCCTTGGCCGAGGCCCACCCGCAGGAATGGCTGGACAGCCAGGCCGCGATGATGCGCCGCCTGGAGACCGCCGGCCGGCTCAATCGCGAGCTCGAGCTGTTGCCGGACGAGGAGGCGCTGGCCAATCGCCGCCAGCAAGGCCTGGGCCTGTATCGGCCCGAGCTCGCCGTCCTCCTGGCCTATGCCAAGATGACGCTCTACGACCAGCTGCTCGCCTCCGACCTGCCGGACGATCCTTATCTGGTCCAGGACCTCGTCAAATATTTCCCGCGGCCGCTGCGTAAGCGCTTCTTGAGCCAGATCGAGGGCCACCGGCTGCGCCGCGAGATCACCGCGACCCTGGTCGCCAACAGCATCGTCAATCGCGGCCTGGGCGAGTTCGTGGGCGAGCTGGCCGAGCAGACCGGCTGGTCGACCGCCACCATCGCGCGCGGCTACATCGTGGCGCGCGACGCCTTCGGCCTAGTGCCGCTGATCGGCCAGCTGGAGCAGCTGGCCAGCCGGATCGGGGCGCCGCGCCAGGTGATGCTCCTGGGCGAGGCGCGGCTCGCCTTGGCCCAGGGCACCCAGTGGTTCCTGCGCAATCTGCCAGCACCGATCGATGCCGGCGCCGCGGTCGGCCGCTTCGCCACCGGCATCCAGCGGCTGATCGACGCACTCGACCAGATGCTGGCGGCGGCCGAACGGGCCCAGGTGGAGCAGGCGATCGCCCGCTATGTCGAGGCCGGGATCGCGCCCGAGATGGCGCGCCGCTTCGCCTCCTTGCCCTACCTCTGCCCGGCGTCGGAGGCCGCGGCCGCGGCCAGCTCGGCCGGGGTCGACGTGCTCGATGCCGGCAAGATCTACTTCGCCCTCGACGCCAGCCTGCAGCTCGGCGAGCTGCGCCAGCTGCTGCGCCGGGCGGGTGCCCGCAACCGCTGGGACCGCCTGGCGATCGAGGGCTTGCATGAGGACCTGGTCGAGGAGCATCGCCGCTTGACCCTGCAGGCGCTGGCCGATGCCGGCCTGCGCGCCGGCCTAGCTGCGCCGATCGAGGCGGTCACCGCGGCGGTCGCCGATTGGTTGCGCAGCCGGGTCGCCGGGCTCGGTCGCTGGCGCCGGCTCCTGGCCGAGATCGAGAGCCAGCAGAGCCCGGATCTGGCGATGCTGGCGGTCGCGGTGCGCACCCTCGGCGGCTTGAACGCCGGCGATGCGGTGGCTGCGTGACCGGCCGGCTGGCCGGCTGCGCCCGCGCGGCCAGCGGATTGCCATGGCTGCGGATCGCGCCTATGTTCAGCTAGGCTCGCCAGAGATCGAGCCGCGCAATTGCGCGTGGCCAGTGGGTGCCACGAGAGGATCGAACAGCCTGAGCGCAGCGGCCGAGGGAGCTGGCTGGAGCCTTGATCGCATGACCGACAGTGGCGGACGGCTGCGCTCTGCGCCTGCGGTGCCATGGCCCATGCGCGCTGGCCAGGTGCGGATCGCCCTGGAACCTAGCACCAGCGCCACTGTTCCAGTTGCTGCCACCAGACGGCCCGTGCGCTGCCCATGCGTCGGCCGGCAGACCCTATCATCCAGCCTGCCGTATGCGTGCCGGCACTGAACGGGGACAGGAGAATGGAACAAGCCACTCAGCTCAAGGAAGCCGAGCTCTTCTTTCGGCAGTGGTTGCGCTCGCCCAAGTCCATGGGCTCGGTCACGCCCTCGTCCAAGGTCCTGGCGCGCGCCTTGACCGAGGCGGTGGTCTGGCGGCCCGGCCAGACCGTGGTCGAGCTCGGCGCCGGCACCGGCCCGATCACCCAGGGCCTGATCGATGGTGGCTTGCCGCCCGACGCGATCATGACGATCGAGCTTGATCGCTCGCTGGTCGACTATCTGCGCGCCCGCTTCCCCAAGGTCCGGGTGGTCCACGGCGATGCCACCCGCATGGACGAGCTGGTCCAGGAGCAGGGCGTGGAGGATGTCAGCACGATCATCTCCGGCCTGCCGATGGTCAACATGCCGTTCGAGTTCCAGCGCGCGATCATCGAGCCCGCCTTCAAGATCCTCAAGGGCGACGGCTTCATGCTGCAATATTCCTATGCGCCGTTTGCGCCGATCCGGGCGCGCCGGCTGGGCGTCCGCGCGGAGCTGATCCGCTATGTCCTGCGCAACCTGCCGCCCGCGTCGGTCTGGCGCTTCCGGCGCGCAGCCGATGCCCCGGGCGGCGCCTAAGCCGCCGCCGCTGCCCAGCGCGCTTGCGCCGGCCGGTTGGCCCTTGATCGGGCCGGCCGCTCGGAGTATCTGCCGGGCTCCTTCTGCATGCGGCTGGAGCGCGGCCTGCCTCCTTGTTCGATGAACTGACCCGAGGTCCGACCCGGCAGCTGCTGCAGGATCATCTGCGGCAGCAGGCTCGCTGGCTGGTGCTGGCGGTCGTCTGCATGCTGGTGTTCTCGGCCGCGACCGCCGGCCAGGCCTGGATCCTGGAGCCGGTCCTCGACCGGGTGTTCCTGGAGCGCGACCAGAGCATGCTGGTCGTGGTGCCGATCGCGGTGATCATCCTGGCGGCGATCAAAGGCGCGTCCAGCTACGGCCAGGACGTCGCCATGTCGCGCATCGGCCAGCGCGTGATCGCCGACCTGCAGCATCGCCTGTTCGGCCATCTGCTGCGCGCGGACCTGACCTATTTCCTGGAATCCGGCTCTGGCCCGCTGATCTCGGGCGTGACCTACGATACCCAGCAGCTGCGTCGCGCGCTGTCCTCGGCGATGACCGGCTTCGCCAAGGATCTGGTCACCCTGGTCGGCCTGATCGGGCTGATGTTCTACCAGAACTGGGAGCTGGCCTGCGTCGCGTTGGTCGGCTTTCCGCTCGCCGCCGTGCCGATCCGGCGGATCGGCAAGCGCATGCGCAAGGTCGCGCGCCAGGGCCAGGAGCAGATGGCCCAGCTGACCGCCCGGCTCGAGCAGACCTTCGCCGGCGTGCGCCAGGTCAAGGCTGACAACCGCGAGGCCGATGAGACCGCGCGCGCCGGCTCCTTGATCGAGCAGCTCTACCGGCTCAACTACAAAGGTGCTCGGATCCAGGCGATCGGCTCGCCGATCACCGAGGTCATCGGCGGCTTCGCCTTCGCCGCTGTGATCGCCTATGGCGGCTGGCAGGTCGTGGTCGGCGGCACCACGCCCGGCGCCTTCTTCTCCTTCGTCGCCGCGCTGGTGCTCGCCTATCGGCCGCTCAAGAGCCTGGCCAAGCTGCATACCCAGGTCCAGGAGGGCATGGCGGCCGCTGACCGGATCTACGCCCTGCTCGACAAGGAGCCGGTGATCCGCGATGCGCCCAATGCCAAGCCGCTGCGGCCTGGCCCGGGCGAGATCCGCCTCGCCGGCGTCACCTTCGGCTATCGGCCCGACCGGGTTGCGCTGGCCGACATCGATCTGGTGATTCCGGCCGGTCACACGGTTGCGCTGGTCGGCTCATCGGGGGCTGGCAAGTCGACCCTCCTCAATCTCATCCTGCGCTTCTACGACGTCGATGCCGGCGCCGTGCTGGTCGATGGCCAGGACATCCGCGGCGTAACCTTGCAAAGCCTGCGCGCGGCGATCGCCCTGGTCAGCCAGAGCGTCGATCTGTTCGATGACACGGTCCAGGCGAATATCGCCTATGGCCGCCCCGACGCCTCGGATGCGGCGATCGTGGCCGCCGCCAAGGATGCGGCCGCCCATGAGTTCATCATGGCCCTGCCGCAGGGGTACGCCACCATGATCGGCCCGTCCGGCGCCAGCTTGTCCGGCGGCCAGCGGCAGCGTCTCGGCGTCGCCCGGGCAATCTTGAAGGACGCGCCGATTCTGCTCCTGGACGAGGCGACCTCGGCGCTCGACAGCGAGGCCGAGCGGGTCATCCAGGACGCCCTCGGCCGGCTGATCGTCGATCGCACCACCTTGGTGATCGCCCATCGCCTGTCGACCGTGATCGGCGCCGACCTGATCGTGGTGATGGAGCAGGGCCGGATCGTCGAAACCGGCCGGCATCACGATCTGCTGGCCCTGGGCGGCCGCTATGCCCACCTCTATGCCCAGCAATTCGTGCGCAACACCGGTGCGCCGGAGCCGCTCGGCGCGGCGCCTGGCCTGCTGACGTTCCAGACCTGACATGACCGGCTGGAGCTGACATGGCCGGGCGCGGGCGGGTTCGCTGGCATCATCGACCCTGGGTGCAGCACCTGCTGGGCTGGCTCGCGGCGGGCTACATCCGTCTGCTGGAGGGCACCGGCCGCTGGCAGCTGCGCTATGACCCGGCCACTGCCGAGCTGATCCGGGCCGGCCGGCCGCTCATCTTCGCCTTCTGGCATGGCCGGATGCTGATGATCCTGCCGGCCTGGCGCGCTTTGCTGCGCGAGCTTGGCGTCACCAAGCCGCGCCAGCCCTACGTCATGAGCTCGCCCCATGGCGACGGCCGGCTGATGGCCGCGGCCACCGCGCGCTTCGGCCTGCGCACGATCTACGGCTCGAGCCGCAAGGGCGGGGCCCGGGTGCTGCTCGAGGCGCGCCGGATCCTGCGCGCGGGCGACATCATCGTGATCACCCCGGACGGGCCGCGCGGGCCGCGCATGCAGGCCCAGGGCGGCATCGTCCAGCTGGCCCAGAGCGTCGGCGTGCCGATCGTGCCGATCACCTTTGCGGCCAAGGGCCAGAAGGTGCTGGGCAGCTGGGATCGCTTCGTGTTCGTGTGGCCCGGGTCGCGCGGCATACTGGCGTTCGGCCCGCCCTTGGTGCTGCCGCCGGGCGGCGAGCTCGAGCCGGCCCGCGCGCTCGTGGCGCAGCAGCTGACCGAGCTGTCGCAGGCGATCGATCGGGCGAGCGGCGTCAGCCCGATCCAGCCGGCCACGGCCTGATGCTGCTCAGCCTCTACCGCGCTGCCACGTTCCTGGGCGGCCCGCTGATCACTGCCGGGCTGCGTTATCGGGTGGCGCGCGCCAAGGAGGATCCGGCCCGGCTGCATGAGCGGCTTGGCCGTCCCCAGGCCGAGCGGCCGGCCGGGCCCCTGATCTGGCTGCACGGCGCCAGCGTCGGCGAAGCGCTCTCGATGCTGCCGCTGATCGAGGCGCTCCTGGCCGCGCGGCCGGGCCTGCAGGCGCTGGTGACCACCGGCACCACCAGCTCGGCCCGGCTGATGGCCGAGCGCCTGCCGCCAGGTGCCCGCCATCAATATGCGCCGGTCGACCGCGCCGATGCCTGGCGTGGCTTTCTCGGCCACTGGCGACCCGCGTTGGGCCTGCTCATGGAAAGCGAGCTCTGGCCGAATCTGATTCTCGAGGCCAAGGCGGCGGGCATTCCCTTGATCCTGCTGAACGGCCGGATGTCGGACCGCTCCTTTCGCCGCTGGCAGCGGCTGCCGGGCCCGATCGGCCAACTGCTCGGCGCGTTCGAGCTGTGCCTGGCCCAGAGCGAGGCTGACCGGGCGCGCCTGGCGGCGCTGGGCGCACGCCGGGTGGTGATGGCCGGCAACCTCAAGCAGGCGGCGCCGCCCTTGCCGGTCGAGCCGGCCGCCTTGGCCGAGCTGCAGGCGGCCCTGGGCAGCCGGCCGGTCTGGCTCGCCGCCAGCACCCATCCGGGCGAGGAGGAGATCCTGCTCGCCAGCCACCGGGCGCTGCTCGCGACCTGGCCGGAGCTGCTTTTGATCCTGGTGCCGCGTCACCCCGAACGCGGACCGGCCTTGGCGGCTCTGCTGGCGAGCGAGGGCTGGCGGGCGGCGCGGCGTGCCGCGGGCGAGCCGTTGACGCCAGCGACCCAGGTCTATCTGGCCGACACGCTGGGCGAGCTTGGCCTGTTCTACCGGCTGGCCTGGGCCGCCCTGATCGGCGGCTCTCTGGTGCCCCATGGCGGCCAGAATCCGCTCGAAGCCGCCCGGCTCCGCTGCCCGCTGCTGCTCGGGCCGCATACCGCCAATTTCGCCGCCATCACGGCCGAGCTGGAGCAGGCCGGCGGGGCGCTCCGGGTCGCCGATGGCGCCGCCTTGACGGCCGCGCTGCGCCGGCTGCTGAGCGATCCGGCTGCGCGCGCCGAGCTGGCCGCGGCTGCCCGGCGGGCGACCGGCGATGGCGAGGTGCTGACGGCGATCCTGACCGAGCTGGCGCCGTGGCTGGAGCGGGCGCTGGCCGGATCCGATGCGCGCGCCTGACTTCTGGCGTAGCGACGCTTTCCCGGCACCGCTCTTGGCCCCGCTCGGCCAGCTCTACGGCGTGCTCGGCCGCGGCCGGCGCGCTTTGGCGCGGCCTTGGCGAGCACCCCTGCCGGTCGTGTGCATCGGCAATCTCACGGTCGGCGGGGCCGGCAAGACTCCGACCGTGCTGGCCCTGGTCCGCCAGCTGCAGGCGCGCGGCATCGCCGTCCATTGCCTGACCCGCGGCTATGGCGGCCGGCTGCCCGGTCCGGTCCGGGTCGACCCGGCCGCGCATGATGCTGCGGCGGTCGGCGACGAGGCGCTGCTGCTGGCGGCAGCCGCGCCCACCTGGCTCGCCCGCGACCGGATCGCCGGTGCGCGCGCCGCCGCGGCCGCCGGTGCCGCCGCCTTGATCCTCGATGACGGCTTCCAGAACCCCTATCTGCGGCTCGATCTGGCGTTGCTCGTGATCGATGGCGGCTATGGCTTCGGCAATGGCCGGCTGCTGCCAGCCGGGCCGCTGCGCGAGCCGCTCGCCGCTGGCCTCGCCCGGGCCGATGGCGTGATCGTGATCGGAGCGGACGAGGTCGGCTTGGGCCGCTGGCTGCCGCCCGGCCTGCCGCGCCTTGACGCGCAGCTGGTGCCGGCGGCGAGCACGCCGGATCTGGCTGGCCGGCGGGTGCTGGCCTTTGCCGGCATCGGCCGGCCTGCCAAGTTCTTCGCCAGCCTGGCGCAGCTGGGCGCGCAGCTAGTCGAGCGGCATGAGTTCGCCGACCACCACCCCTATCAGCCAGCCGAGATCCAGGCCCTGATCGGCCGCGCCGCGGCTCTCGATGCGCTCTGCGTCACGACCGAAAAAGACCGGGTGCGCCTGCCGCCGGCGCTGGCGGCAAAGGTCCTGACCTTGCCGATCGAGCTCGACTTTGCCGATTTGCCGGCGCTCGCTCGGCTGCTCGCCCCCATCCTCACGGCTGCCGGTGCCATGTCACCCAAGCCAGACTATCGCCAATCATAAGATTTATCTAATTTACCAAACCCTAAATTACATTTAACTTGATCGATGAAGACTCGGATCGGAACCTCCAGATGGTTGATCCGTTCAGGGCAGAGCGACGTAGATCCTGATGACGGTCCGACCGAGTACCGCGTGGCCAGGGCATCCGTCCGCCGGGGCCGGACCACAGGAGGGCAAAGACATGGCATTCGTACCCGTTGCGGCGAACCATGATGCCAATCGCGAGTTCATTCGCATCTCCATGAACACCGCTTTGCTGTCGCGCGAGCGCGAGCTGATGCTCGCCAAGCAGTGGCGTGACGGGAACGACGAGGCGGCGCTGCACGAGCTGGTGCTGGCCTATATGCGCCTGGTGATCAGCACCGCCGCGCGCTTTCGCAACTATGGCCTGCCGATGGGCGATCTGGTCCAGGAGGGCACGGTCGGGCTGATGCAGGCGGCCGAGCGGTTCGAGCCGGATCGCGAGGTCCGCTTCTCGACCTATGCCGCCTGGTGGGTGCGCTCGGCCATGCAGGACTACATCCTGCGCAACTGGTCGGTCGTGCGGACCGGCACCACCGCCGCGCAAAAAGCGCTGTTCTTCAACTTCCGCCGGCTGCGGGCACGGATTGACGACAGCACGGGCGGCCAGCTCGACGATGCCGGGCGGCAGCAGATCGCGACCCAGCTGTCGGTCAGCGTCGAGGACGTGGCGGCGATGGAGGTCCGGCTGTCCGGCGCCGATCAGTCGCTGAACGCCCGGATCAGCGCCAATGGCGAGGACGAGTGGCAGGACTTCCTGGCCGACGACACCCCCTCGCCGGAAGAGGTGGTGACGCTCGCCCATGACAACCGCACCCGCTCGATCTGGCTGGCCCAGGCGCTGGCCGAGCTGACCGATCGGGAGCAGGTGATCATCCGCCAGCGGCGCTTGCGCGACGACGCCTTGACCCTGGAAGAGCTGGGCCGGACGCTCGGCATCAGCAAGGAGCGAGTGCGCCAGATCGAGCACCGCGCGCTGGAGAAGCTCAAGACCTCGCTGTTGCGCCGCAGCAGCAGCGTCGACGAGGTCATGCCGGCGGTCTGAGCCGCCGACCCTCGCCAACTAAACGAGGGGCCGCGCCAGCTGGACAAGCCGGGCGCGGCCCGCCATCTCTTGGCCATGACCAGCACCCCCGAAGGCTGCACGACCGCCGGCCGGCTGCTGCCCGCCGCAACTTGGCCGGCCGCCGACCGGCCGCCGGTGATCGTCGGTGGCGGCCATACTGGCCTGCTCCTGGCGCTCGCCCTCGAGCAGGCCGGCCTGCCGGTGGTCCTGCTCGACCGCGAGCCGCTCGAAGCCACCCTTGCCACCGACTTCGATGGTCGGGCGCTGGGCCTGATGCAGGGTGCTTGCCGGGTGCTCGAGACGCTTGGCCTCTGGTCCGAGCTGGCGCCGGTGGCGACCCCGATCTGGGGCGTCGATGTCGAGGATCGCGGCAGCGGCGCCAGGATCGCCTATGACGCGAGGAGCGTCGGTGACGCGCCCTTCGGCTATGGCATCGAGACCCGGCTGCTGCGCTCGACCCTGTTGCGCGCGGCGCTCGCCCGGCCGGGCATCACGTTCCACCCCGCCACGGTCGTGACCGGCCTCCGCCGCCAGCCCGATCGCCTGGTGCTGGCGCTGGCCGATGGTCACAGCCTTGCCACATCGCTCCTCCTGGGCGCCGACGGCCGGGCCTCCGCCGTGCGCGCCTTGGCCGGCATCCCGCTCCGCCGGTACGACTATCGCCAGACCGCCTTGACCTTTGCGGTGCGCCTGCGCCGGCCACAAAGCCCGCGGGTGCGGGAGCTGCTGCGCCCGGCCGGGCCGCTCGCCTTGCTGCCGATCGGCCCGCAGCTCTGCTCGATCACCTGGATCGAGCAGACCGAGCTGGCCAAGGCGCTGCTCGCCGCCGGCCCGGTCCACCTCGCCGCGGCCCTCCAGGCCGAGCTGGGCAGCGCCGAACCGTTCGGCGAGGTGGTTGGCCGGCCGACCGGGCACCCGCTGCAGGGTCAGCTCGCGGCGCGCTACATCGCGCCGCGGGTGGCGTTGGCGGGCGATGCCGCCCACGGCCTCCATCCGATCCATGCGCAAGGCTGGAATCTGGGCGTGCGCGATGTCGCGGCTTTGGCCGAGGTCCTGGCGGAAGCCGCGGCCCATGGCCAGGATCCGGGCAGCCCCGAGGTCTTGCTGCGCTATCAGCGCTGGCGGGCCGGGGATGCCGCCCTGACCTTCAACCTGACCGACAACCTCAATCGCCTGTTCTCGAACGATCTCGAGCCCGCCAAGCTGCTGCGTAGCGCAGGTCTGGGGCTGGTCGACCGCCTGGCCCCCCTCAAGCGTCTGGTGATCCGGCAGGGCATGGGGCTGGGGGCGCCTCTGGGCGGCCGGCTGCCGAAGCTCGCCCAGGGCCAGCCGCTCACCGCCCGCGCCGCGCCGGCCTGAAGCCAGCCGAGCCGGCCCTGAAAGCGAGCAGGGCCTGCCGATGCGCTCGGCAAGCCCTGCTCGCTGGTCCGTAAGTAGGGCCGGCGCCATGGCGCCGGCCGGCAACTGGTGGTTCAGTGGGCGGCGATGGGCAGCGTCGCGGCCTGGCCCTTGACGCGCCGCCGGCGGCCCATGCCGAGCCGGCTGATCACGACATAGGTGGCCGGCGCCAGCAGGAGAACGCCGAGCTCGGCCCAATCGGGCAGCAGCTGAGACGCTTCAGCCATGGCGAGCGCGATGAAGCAAAAGCCGGTCGCCATGCCGGCGGCGACCACGGTCTTGAGCGCCTCACTGGCGAAATCGGGCGTTGCGGCCCGCCCCTTGCGCTTGCCTCGGAACGAGGTCAGCAGCGCCACCAAGGCCAGAATTGCAGCTCCGATCAACGACGCACCAGCCACAGACATGGAAAGCTCCAGAGATGTGCTATCGGCCCGGCCACCTCGACCCGCTCGAAGCGTCGGCCGCATCAATATGCTCGGAGCTTGGTATAAAACGGGTGTCCATGGACAGCCCTCATTCGCCTCTACGCTGAATATGCGCTACAACTGTTGCGATCTAAACACAGTGTAACATTGCAACCACGACGATCAGATAGACCAGCGCCGCCATGTCTGGTTGCGGTCCGATTGTGGCACCACGGCTGTTGCCAAGGCGGCGGCGGCGGGATATGACAACCGCTGGCTGTAGGTGCTGCCTGCTCTGTCGCGGCAGACGATGTCTCGGCCGGTGCGACTTGCCGATCCCGCGTGCCGGGCGAGGCGAGGGCGCTTTGGGACTCAGTGGGTAGTCCTGGATCGGCTGGCCCAAGCCAGCAAACCTCGCCAGCGTTGCGCGAGGGTGTACGGAGGCCATCACCGGAGGAGCGTGTTGTCGATGACGATCGAGACGATGATGATCGGGATCATGGCGGGCTGCTTCAGCAGCCTGATCGGCTTGGCGGCCAGCTGGCAGCTCGGCAGCTTGCTCGCCATCGAGCCCGACCGCTATCGCTCGCTCGCCAAGCTGGCCATGCACGGCCTGACCCTGCTCCTCATGGTGCTCGCCCTGCAAGGCGGCCTCGGCGCCGCCCAGGGTTATATGTCCGGCTACACCATCTTCGGCCTGCTCGCCTTCATCGTCGCCGACGAAGGCCTGCGCCTGGACTGGCTCGAAGCCGCAGCCGTCGGCGCGCCGCGCCCCAGCCGCTAGGCCGAGGCGCGTCTCGAAGCGCCTGCTGCCGAGCTAGGCCGCGTGCGCCAGACCGCTTGCCGGCCGGGGGGGCCGCGGCTCGCCCAGAAAGTCGTTCCTGCCGAGCCGCCTGCTGATCACGTTGACGATCTGGCGCAACCGCTTGACATGCACGTCGTCGACCATGATCGCCACCATGGTCTTGATCATCTCGGCCTTGGCCGCGGCATCGTGGTCGGCCGGCCCGGTCAGCCCGGCGCGTGGCAGGATCTCGCCCACCTGGCTCACCAGCAGCGGGCTTGCCGCGTTCGGTCCGGCCGCCCGTTCCAGATCGAAGATCGTGCGAATGCCCAGGCCCTTGAGCTTGAAGAAGCTCTCGACGCCCACGGCGCAGATCAGCTGCGCCTGGGCCACCCAGTCGATCGTCTGGTAGATGCCGAACGGGGTTTCGACGAACAGGATGATCGGGTTGGCGGTCGCCAGGTTCTGGACGTCGTCGATATTGTGCTCGCTCAGCCGGTAGCGGCTCTCATAGTCGATGCCGTCGACCACCTCGATCGGCACGATGGTCGACTGGACGAAGGCATTGTTGTTGTACTGCTTGATGAACTTCAGCCGGGCATTCCGCAGCATGTAGATCAGGCCCAGGTCGGGCGCCAGGCCGACGCAAAAGGCGAAGAACAGGGCGACCGAGCCAATGGCGGAGCTGCTCTGGCCGCCGGTGAAGAGGCTGCTCATGTCCGGCATCGCCCGCCAGATCACCGGCGCCACGATGCAGGCGGCAATCATCCGCAAGCTGGCCCGGAAGAACGACAAGGGCGACAGATCGAAATTGCTGATGCCTTTGACCAGCGCCGCGATCGAGGAGACATAGGCGCCGGCGAAGGCGAACACGATCACCGCCAGCGCCTGCTCGGCGTATTCGGCGGCAGGCTTCCCGGCCGGGCCGCTGTCGAGTCCACCCAGGATGAACAGGTTCCGGCCGAGCCCGCTTGCTCCGCCGCCGACAGCTCCTGGCTGGCCGATGCCTGGGATCACGGCGAAGGCCAGCCAGGAGCCCAGGAACGAGACCGCGATGAACAGGAACAGCGGCAAGGAGTACCAGGTGTAGGAATCCTCCTCCGGCCGCAGGCCGTTGTCCGTCACGAGATAATATTTGTACTTCACGAACTCGAAGGACGGGATGATCGGCTCGCCATCCTCGGAAACATGCTCAGCCTTGGCGGCGCAGAACACCTCCTCGAGCCCGCGCACGATGCGCTGGCGCTTCTGCTTGGTGTTGTTGCGGCTGTTCAGGATCGCCAGCGGCATGATCAGGCTGAGCAGCAGGATCAGGCTCAGATCGCGCCATGGCCAAGCCGCAAGGTAAGGCCAAATGCCGGCGTGGGCTCCATCTGCCATCGTCGTCCCCTAAAATGTGGTGGCTTGGGCAATAATGGCGGCGAGGTTAGGCCCGCCCCGACCGGAGCGTCAGTGAGGTAGCACACACCGAGCGTTGAAATTGAGCATCGCCAGCCATGGACGCCGGTGCGGCGGGCCGGCTGACCAGGCCAGCCAGCATCCGCCGCGGCGGCATCGCGATTGACGCCAGCAGCCCGACCGACCACCTTGAGAGCCAGCAGCAACGAGCCAGGCATGCCCGACGCCGACGATTCGCTTCGCCTCGACGACCCGCTGGCCGCGCCGACCGCGCTGTCCGGGGCGGCGCTGCTGCGCGCCCAGCTGCCGAGCTTGCCGAACGGTCCGGGCGTCTACCGGATGCTCGATGGCAAGGGCGAGGTGCTCTATGTCGGCAAGGCCAAGTCGCTGAAAAAGCGCGTGCCGGCCTATGCCAAGCCCGCCGCGCTCAGCGCCCGGTTGCAGCGCATGGTCGCGCTGACCCGTCGCCTGGAGGTCGTGACCACGGCCAACGAGGTCGAGGCGCTGCTCCTGGAATGCAATCTGATCAAGCGGCACCGGCCGCCCTACAACATCGTCCTGCGCGACGACAAGTCGTTCCCCTATATCTATCTGGGCAAGGCCACCGCCAGCCAGCCCTTCCCGCGGATCGGCCGGCACCGCGGAGCCAAGCGCAAGGATTGCGACTATTTCGGGCCGTTCGCGTCCTCGGGCGCGGTCAACGAGACGCTGAGCGCCCTGTTGCGCGCCTTTCCCTTGCGCTCCTGCCCCGAGAGCATCTTCACCAACCGGGTCCGGCCCTGCCTGCAATATCAGATCAAGCGCTGCTCGGCGCCATGCGTCGGCCGGATCGAGGCGGCCGACTACGCCCAGCTGCTCGGCCAGGCGCACGACTTCCTGGCCGGCCGCAGCGGCCAGATCCAGACCCGGCTGCAGGCCGAGATGCAGGCCGCCAGCGAGCGCCTGGCGTTCGAGCAGGCGGCCGCTCTGCGCGACCGGCTGAAGGCGCTGGCGCTGATCAGCGCCCGCCAGGGCATCAACGTTGCGTCCGTGGAGGATGCCGACGTGATCGGCCTCGCCCAGGAAGGTGGCCAGGCCTGCGTCCAGGTGTTCTTCTACCGGGCCGGCCGCAATTACGGCAATCGCGCCTACTATCCGGTCCACACCCAGGACGCCGATGCGGCCGATATCCTGGAGGCGTTCCTGGGCCAGTTCTACAGCGAGCGCCCCTCGCCCAAGCTGGTCCTGGTCAGCCACGATCCCGGCTCCGCGGCGCTGCTGGCCGAAGCGCTCTCGGTGCGCGCCGGCCGCAAGGTCGAGATCCTGCGGCCGCAGCGCGGCGAGCGCTGCCAGCTGGTCGAGCAGACCGTGACCAACGCCCGCCAGGCGCTGGCCCGGCACCTGGCGGAAAGCGGCAGCCAGCTGCAGCTGCTGGAGCGGCTGGCCGAGCTGCTGGAGCTGCCCGAGCCGCCCCGCCGCATCGAGGTCTACGACAACAGCCACATCATGGGCGCGGACGCGGTCGGCGCCTTCATCGTCGCGGGGCCAGAGGGGCTGACCAAATCCGCTTACCGAAAATTCACCATCAAGCGCGATGATCTGACGCCGGGCGACGATTACGCCATGCTGCGCGAGGTGCTCTGCCGCCGGTTCGGCCGCCTGCAGCGCGAGGATCCGGAGCGGCAAGGCGGCCAATGGCCCGATCTGGTGATCATCGATGGCGGCCAGGGCCAGCTGTCGGCAGCCTGCGCCACGCTCGCCGATTGCGGCGTGATGGCGCTGCCGCTCCTGGCGATCGCCAAGGGCCCGGATCGCGACGCGGGCCGCGAGGTGCTGTATCGGCCGGAGCACCCGCCGCTCCGGCTCGACCGGCGCGATCCCACCTTGTACTTCCTGCAGCGCCTGCGCGACGAGGCCCATCGCTTCGTGATCGCCAGCCACCGCGCCAAGCGGGCCAAGGCGATCGGCCGCTCGGCGCTCGACCGCGTGCCGGGCATCGGCGCCAAGCGCAAGCGCGCCTTGCTGAACCATTTCGGCTCGGTCCGCTCGATCGAGACGGCTGGCCTTTTGGACCTCGAGCGGGTACCAGGGATCAGCAAGGCGGTCGCCCGGGCCATCTATGACGCATTCCATGAAGGTGGCTAGGTCGGCATGTCGTCCGGCGCCATCGCCCACCCGCCATGTCGGCTAGCCGGAGCAGGGTCATGCTCACCAGCCCGCCCAACCTCCTGACCGTGGCCCGCATCCTGGCGGTGCCGGCCCTGGCCGCCGCCTTCTACATGCCGGGCAATCTCGGCCGCTGGGTGACCTGCCTGATCTTCGCCGCCGCCGCCGTGACCGATTTCTTCGACGGCTATCTGGCGCGCAGCTGGTCGATGCAGTCGCCGCTCGGCCGGATGCTCGATCCGATTGCCGACAAGCTCCTGGTCGGTGCCGCGATCCTGATGCTGGTCCATTTCGGCCGGGCGCCGATCCTGCCATCCTTGGTCATCCTCTGCCGCGAGATCATCGTCTCGGGCCTGCGCGAGTTCCTGACTGAGCTCAGGGTCGGCCTGCCGGTCTCGCGCCTCGCCAAATGGAAGACCGGCGTCCAGATGGTGGCGCTCACCTTCCTCCTGGTCGGCACGGCCGCACCCTGGTGGCTGGCGGCCGATCAGATCGGCTGGTACGGCCTCTGGCTGGCGGCCGGGCTGACCGTGGTGACCGGACTCGACTATCTCTATGTCGGTCTGCGCCATTCCCTGACCGAGCCCAATCTCGACCAGCCCGGGACCCGGCCCGCGACCATTCCCTGACGCCCGCTCGCTGCTTTCCGGCTTGCCGTCCGCGGCCGGCTGGCGATGATGGTGGCCCGCGCCGGCCACCGCCGGCTGGGTGGAGGTGCCATGAAGATCTTGTATTTCGCCTGGCTGCGGACCAAGGCCGGCTGTGCCGAGGAGGACGTGACGCCGCCCGCCGAGGTCACCACCGTGGCAGCGCTCATGGACTGGCTGGCCGAGCAGCGCCCGGGCTTCGCCGAGGCGATGACCGCCAAAGGCGTGATCCGGGCCGCGGTCAACCAGGCCTATGCCGAGCCGACCGATCCAGTCCGGCCAGGCGACGAGGTCGCGTTCTTCCCGCCGGTCACCGGCGGCTAAGCGGCCGGCGATGATCCGGGTCCAGGCAGAGCCCTTCGATCTCGGCGCCGAGCTGGCCGGCCTGACCGCCGGCCGGACCGATATCGGCGGCCTCGCGAGCTTCGTCGGCCTGGTCCGCGAGTTCGCGCGCGAGCCCGGCGGCGAGCCCGCGGTCAGCGCCATGACCCTCGAGCACTATCCCGGCATGACCGAGCGCCAGCTGGCCGCGATCGAGGCGCAAGCCATCGAACGCTTCCAGCTCCAGGCCAGCCTGATCATCCATCGCTATGGCCGCATGCTGCCGGGCGAGCCGATCGTCCTGGTCGCCGCCGCCGCCGCCCATCGCGCGCCGGCCCTCGACGCCTGCGCCTTCCTGATCGACTGGCTGAAGACCAAGGCGCCGTTCTGGAAGCAGGAGGAAACCGCCGCCGGTCGCCGCTGGGTCGACGCCAAGCCCGAAGACGACACCGCCGCCGCCCGCTGGCTGCCGCCGGCGCGCTGAC
>CADEGR010000048.1:16582-27729 GCA_902826935.1 uncultured Alphaproteobacteria bacterium
ACTTTATGTCTGAAGGAGCGGCCTCGGTCGCGACAAAATGGCATGACTGTCAATCATGTCAGAATAAGTGGGGGCGCAGCAGCTGTTTGCCGCAGTATTATCTTAGTATACAATCGTCTATGATTTGCTTTGATAAATAAAGAAGAGCATAGAATCGATAAAAATGCGATCGTTTTTGGCAGAACGATGATTGATTATTTTAGAAGTACAGCAAGGGCGCGCTAGACCATGAGGCGATTCAGCCATGGCGTCGCGCCCACCAGCCGTTAGCGCAGTTCCGCGCCAGCCGTCCCGCCGCAGCTGCGTCGACGGATCGGTTCAAGCCGCCGCGTCCGTGACCAACTCCTGGGCGAAACTGGGCCGGATCAGGTCGGCCTCTTGCAGCGGAGGTTGTCGCACGATCGCGGCGGGGCTGGCGAGCTGGCGCTCGAGCTGGCCGATCCGGGCGGCCTGCTCGGCCAGGGTCCGCCGCAGCCGCGCCAGCTCATCCTCCGGCCGGATGGCGGCGGCAGCTGCCTGGGCGATCGCCTGCTGGTAGATCCGGCGCACCAGCCCATGGCCGCCCCAATCGTTCAGCCAGCACAAGGCGCGGGTGCCGGCGAGCGCCTCGGCGGCGTCGCCCAGGCGTGCCACCGCCGCCCGATGCACCGCTGGCACGGCAGCCGTTGCGAGGCAGACCCGCTCGAGCGCGCCGATGGCGCACCAGCGGCAGGCGGCCGGATCGTCCGCAAGGACCCGCCGGCCCTGCCGGTCCTGCGCCAGGCCGCGGGCACTCCAATGGCAAGGCTCCTCGATCAGGCGCCAGGCGGCGCGCAGCACGGCCAGCTCGGACAAGACACCCTCGCGCTATATGATCAATCCCCGTCGTCCGCCGCGTGGCGGCATGACCAAGTTTCCACAGCAAGCTCCGTGCCAATACGAGTATCCGGCTGCAGCCAGCGGTCAAACGGACAGGCTCGGGATGCCTCTGGGCATCCTCAACCAAAGCGGGAGCGTCTGGTCGTGGCGCTCGCATCGGTGCTGCGACGCAAGCGCCAGGCTGCACAGTTGTTGGTCAACGACTGCTTCATTGCCCAACCATACGGCAAGCCCGACGCTGACCTCCGGGAGATCAAGGCGCCGGCAGTGGGCTTTGACGAGCGCTGCGCGCCCTGTGGCGGTAGTCGCCATCGGCCGCCGCCGGCTGGTGCCTCAACTGGCCAGCTCCTGCAGGAAGCCGCCGGCCTGGGTGTCGTACAGCTCGCGGTAGCGGCCGCCGGGCAGGGCCAGGAGCTCGCCATGGCGGCCGGCCTCAACGATCCGGCCTTGCTCGAACACCAGGATCCGGTCGACCTGCCGGATGGTCGAGAGGCGGTGCGCGATCACGATCGTGGTGCGTCCAGCCATCAGCCGCTGCAGGGCCGCCTGGATCGCCTGCTCCGAGACCGAATCCAGCGAGCTGGTGGCCTCATCCAGGATCAGGATCGGCCGGTCGGCCAGGATCGCGCGGGCGATCGCGACCCGCTGGCGCTCGCCGCCCGAGAGCTTGACGCCGCGTTCGCCGACCAGGGTGTCGTAGCGCTCGGGGAGACGCTCGATGAACTCGGCGGCATGGGCCAGCCGGGCCGCCGCCTCGATCTCGCGCAGGCTGGCTTCGGGGCGGCCATAGGCGATGTTCTCGGCAAGCGAGCGGTGGAACAGGAGCGGCTCCTGCGGCACCAAGGCAATGGCCGCGCGCAGGCTCGCCTGGCTGACGGCCGCGATGTCCTGGCCGTCGATCGTGATCCGGCCGCCATCCAGCTCGTAGAGCCGCTGCAAGAGCTTGACCAGGGTCGACTTGCCGCTGCCGGAGTGGCCGACCAGCGCCACCCGCTCGCCTGCCTGCAGGCTGAGGTTCAAGCCGTCGAACACCGGCCGGGCGTGGCCGGGATAGGCAAAGCGGACCGCCTGGAAGGTGATGGCGCCCGAGCCGGCCGCGAGCGATGGGGCGCCCGGCCGGTCCTGGATCGTGGGCAGAGCGAGGTCGAACGCGACCACGTCCTCCAGGTCGTTGACCGCCTGCTGCGCGATCCGGATGTTCTGGCCGACATCGCGCAGCCAGCCATTGACCAGCATGAAGCTGGTCAGGACATAAGCAACCTCGCCGGCGCTCGCCTGGCCCTGCTGCCAGAGCATCAAGGCGGCGCCGAGCAGGCCCAGCTGGAGCAGGATCAGGATCGCCCATTGCGCCACGCCGACCAGGATGCCGGCCCGCCAGGAGCGATGCGTTGTCGTCTGCCAGAGATCCAGCACCTGGGCCATGCGCCGATCCTCGCGCATCTCGGCGCCAGCGCTCTTGACCAGGGCGTTGCAGGTGATCGCATCGGCCAGCGCCGCGCCGAACCGGCTGTCCGCCGCGACCGACAGCCGGCGCAGCGGCGCGTAGTAGACCAGCGACAGCCAGACGCTGACCAGGCAGTAGATCAGAGCGCCCAGCGCCAGGAGCGCCCCCATCAGCGGCCAATGGGCGGTCATCACCACGACCACGCCCAGCACCACCGCGGCCGAAGGCAGAAGGCCGTAATGGATCGCGTCGCCCAGATTGTCGAGTGCCCAGAGACCGCGGGTGATCTTGCGCACGGTGGCGCCGGCGAAGGTGTTGGCGTGCCATTCGGTGCCATAGCGCTGGACCCGGCCGAAAGCTTCGGCGCCGATCCTGCGCATGCAATCGACCGCCAGCTGGCACCACAGGTAGTCGCCGCCCATGTGGCAGGCGACGAAGATCAGACGCAGGCCGATCAAGCCAGCGAGCGCCCAGGCGGCAGCCGCGAGCACCCCGGCGCCCAGCCCATCGATCAGCCAGCCGATCACCACCGGGCTGGTGATCTCGGCCAGGATCTTGGCGCCAATCGAGCTCAGCACCAAGGCGAGCAGCCAGGGCCGGCGGGACCAATGCCGCCAGGCAAAGGCAAAGACATCAGGCAGACCGGGCGTCATGGCACGGCTCCGGAGCAGTCAAGGGCAGCCAGCCGCGCTCAGGGCCGGCTTGGTTGGAGGTGAGGTAGAGGAGCAATCATGCAGCGGCGCGCCGATCAACCGCCCGGCAGGCCCTGCCATCGGACTGGGCGCGCCAACGGAACGCCACGCGCCCAATGGCGCGCCGGCGCGTTACAAATCGAAGAGCAGACGCGGATGCATGAGGCTTCCAATATGGTCCACGCCAGGCTGGATTAGATTACGCTAATGCGCCGAGCAGGCAAGCCAAGGCTGACTTGCCAGGCTGGCTGCTGAACCACGCCGAGCCTAGTGGTGCGTTCGTAACATTTAGTGCCCGCGGTTGACCGCGGCGATGACCTCATTCGGATCGGCGGTCCAGACGAACGGCTTTGGTTCTTTGTTGTGCTCGTCGATGAAGCGGTTGATCGCTGCTTGAAGATCGACGACCGGGTGAAACACGCCCCGTTTGAGGCGCCGCTTGGTGAGCTTGGCGAAGAAGCCCTCGACGGCATTGAGCCAGGACGCCGCTGTTGGCGTGAAGTGGAAGGTTCAGCGGGGATGGCGGGCGAGCCATTGGCGGACCTTTTCATGCTTGTGAGGGCTGTAGTTGTCGAGGATGACGTGGATCGCCTTGCCGGCCGGGACGTCGCGCTCGATCACGTTCAGGAAGCGGAGAAACTCCTGGTGCCGATGAAGCTTCATGGCGCGGCCGATGCCGGTGCCGTCGAGCACGTTGAGCGCAGCGAACAGGGTCGTGGTGCCGTTACGCTTGTAGTCGTGGGTCATCGTGCCCGAGCGGCCCTTCTTCGTCGGCAGGCCCGGCTGGGTGCGATCGAGGGCCCTGGATCTGGCTCTTTTCATCCATCGAGAGCACCACCGCATGAGCCGGCGGACTGACATACAGCCCGACCACGTCCTGCAGCTTGTCGACGAAGGCGACGTCGTTGGAGAGCTTGAACTGGCGGATTCGATGGGGCGCCAGACCATGGGCTCGCCAGATTTTCTGGACGGTGCTGACCGAAATGCCCATGACCTTGGCCATGTCCCGGACCGTCCAGTGGGTGGCTTCGGGCGGCGTCTCACGAAGCGTTTTCTCGATGATCTCGGCGACCATCGTCTCCGGGATCGGCGCCTTGCCTGGCGGCCGGGACTTGTCGCGCAGCAGGCCGTCGACGCCGGCGGTCATGAAACGCTCCTGCCAGCGCCAGACGCAAGGCTTGCTCTTCCGTGTTCGACGCATGATCTCGCTGGTTCCGAGACCATCGGCCGTCAGCAGCACGATCTCGGCTCGCCAGACACGCTTCTGCAGACTGTTCCGATCGGCAACGACCGTTTCAAGCCGCTCGCGATCACCCGGATCGAGCCGGACCTCGACACCGCTTCTCATCTGAAGATGGCATCATGGCGGCAAGCCAAAAGGCATCTTCTGTATCGATCAAACCACTAGGATCGCGGGCGGGTGCCAGATTAGGGAAGACGAAGGTCCACTGGCGCATGCACTTCACGCACGGGCCGTTGCGCCAACAGCTTGCTGAAGCCGTTGTGCCGAGCGATGTCGGGCTTGATCGGAGAGCGGGTCGCCGAGCTTGACGCGCGAGGGCTCGACCTGGGACCGGTCTGCAACTGCAGGGAAACCATGTCCTCGGAGGTCGGGCATTGCATTCAGGCACCGGAGAGCGCCATGGGCGCCGCTTCGAGCCGCCTTGGCAATCGGATCTGGTGTTGGTGGCCGCGCCGAAGTTGAAGGCCTAACCCACGCGGGAGGCCGCGACAATGGATGCGAATCTCTTCGGCCCACCTACGCCTCCTCGTTGCGCTTCCTCGCTCATTGGCTCGCGTCCCGGCCTGGATACCGGGTCGTCCTGCCATCGATGCCGAGCGCCGGCGCTGGTGCGGGCGACGTGTGGGTTGGCTTGGCGCTCGCGCAACTCGGCGCGGAAGTCCCTGGCATCAAAGCCCTGGTCGGCGCCGAAGGGAGCGGGTTCCTGTGTCGGCAACAGTCGAGCCTGGCCAAGGCCGCCAGCCGCTCGGCATAGACTGACGCTTCCCTCGGCTCGGCGTCGACAACCAGCCCGCTGCGATTCGCCATCAGAAGATGACCGAGGCAGCGGAGACGCGCCGCCATGTTCGGCTTTTGCGGCAGCGCCACCCTCGGCTGAGCCACCACATCGTCGTTCCGGCGGCGGCATCTGGCTGGCGCCGTGCCGGCTGGCGCATATGGCAGCCTCGTCGCCGGCCTTGCAATGGCCGGTCGGGCTCAGCCGACCAAGCGGATATCGCTCTCGGCGGTGCTGGCTTCCGGGATCAGCATCTTGCCATGGAACTGGATGCGCGCTTCGGAGAACATCTCCCAGGCGGTCAGGAAGGGCTCATACCACTTGCTCTCCTTGCCGATCTCATCGGGATGCATCGCGACCACGCGCGCGATGCCGGCCTGGATGATCGAGCCGGCGCAGCGCGGGCAGATCGGCTTGCCGTGAACGTAGATCGTCGCGCCCTCGGCATTCTGGCCGGCCACGATCAAGGCGTTTTCCTCGGCGTGGACCGTCATTTCCAGCTTCTTGAGCTTCTCGAGCAGACGTTCCCTGGTATCCAGGACATCGGATGGAAAGCCGTTGAAGCCGGTCGCTACGACCCGGTTGTTGCGCACGATGACGGCGCCTACCCTCGCGTTTGGGTCCTTCGACCAGCTCGCCACCAGGGCGGCCATGCGAAGGTACCGCTGGTCCCACTTATCGCCCATGCTCTGTCGCTCCTACAGATCGTCGTGGTGCGGCCGTGAATGGCGCGCCGCGCCGCAACCTCGCCTTCGGTCCAAGCTCTACCGAAGAGCGTGCCACGATATGGTTAACAAAAGGTGTAGCGAAGGCAGGGTCGTGGCACATTGATGCGGGCTCGCGGCGGGCGGCCCATCTTCGGCCCAACCGCCAGTATTCCTGACAGGTCAGCGCGATAGGTGCCGACGGCTTCTCTGGCCCAAGGGCGTGGTTGCGGCTAGGCCTGAGGTTGCGGATCGGCATGATCGTGACATAGCGACCAAACCAGACAGATTACCCATCCTGCAATGTCCAGCCGAAAATGAGGTCCGCCATTAAGAGCGCATTTGCATTTCGCTTGTGGAAGACGATAATAGGAATCAGAAAATAAACAAGAAAAATCAAATATCAAAGACTAGAATGGCAACATCCATATCAACCTCGTTAGTATAGAAGAGTTCGTCCGGGAATATGCCGCTGGTTCAAATGTAAATCAATCGAATGATTTTACAAATATTGGGAGAAAAAGAAGCTTCAACGACTGCTGGCTGCTAAGTGGCGACGGATTTGGCAGGCTTTCACCCAGCCACCCCCGCCAGCGGCAGCGGGCTGGCATCCTTGATCGTCGCCACCACGATCCGGCTCTGGACCTCGCTGACCAGCCCATCCGCCAGCAGCTGGTCGCGCAGGAAGCGGTCGTAGGCGACCACGTCCGCGACCACGACCTTGACCAGATAGTCCGCCGCCCCGGTCATCAGCTCGCACTGCACGACTTCCGGCCAATGGGCGACAGCGGCCTCGAAGGCCTGCAGGTTCTTGCGGCTGTTGCCCGCAAGCTTGACGTAGGCGTAGACGACGAAGTCGAGGCCCAGAAGATGCCGGTCCAGGACCGCCATCTGACGCTTGATCACGCCGAGCTCGGTCAGGCGCCGGACCCGCCGCCAGCAGGGCGAGGTCGACAGGCCGACCGTCTTGGCCAGCTCGGTCATCGCCAGGCTGGCATCCTGCTGCAGGGCCTCCAGGATCTTAAGGTCGAACTGGTCAATCTTTGCGCGCATGGCCTCTTCTCCGGCAAGCATTGCCTCATATCGGAAGATTGCTGCACGATATAGGCAAAAAATCTCCGGTTGCCGAGACTATAATGAAGTGAACGAAAAAGCTGGAATCGAACCTCCGCGGGGAGCCATGGCTGGCTGGTGAGGAGACAGCTCTGCAATGCGTGACCTCGACAAGCTCGATCGACACACCCTCCTGGACGAGAAATACCGCAAGACCGATGGCCGGATATTGCTGTCGGGCATCCAGGCGCTGGTTCGCTTGCCGCTCGACCAGATCCGGCGCGATCGGGCGGCCGGGCTGAACACCGCTGGCTTCATCTCCGGCTATCGCGGCTCGCCGGTCGGCGGCTACGACCAGCAGCTCCAGGCGGCGCAGGCGCTGCTCGACCAGCACGCCATTCATTTCCAGCCGGGCCTCAACGAGGATCTGGCCGCGACCGCGGTCTGGGGCAGCCAGCAGGTCGGCCTGTTCGGCGATGCCAAGCATCAAGGCGTGTTCGGTCTCTGGTACGGCAAGGCGCCGGGCGTCGATCGCTCGGGCGACGTCTTCAAGCATGCCAACATGACCGGCACCGCCCGCCATGGCGGCGTGCTGGCGATCGCCGGCGACGACCCGCAGGCCAAGTCCTCGACCTTCCCCAATCAGAGCGAGTTCGCCTTCGTCGACGCCGAGATCCCGGTGCTGGCGCCGGCCTCCGTCCAGGACGTGCTGGAGCTGGGTCTGCATGGCATCGCGCTCTCCAGGCTCTCCGGCCTGTGGGTCGGCATGATCGCCCAGGCCGATCTGATGGATGGCAGCGCCGTGATCGAGGTGGCGTCCGCGCGGCCGGCGATCCAGCTGCCCGAGCTGCCGCCGGTCGGCCGCAATATCGATCTGGCGGCGATCCGCCTGGGCGGCCGGAGCGATGCCGAGGCGCGGCTGCGGCTGCGCAAGCTGCCGGCGGCCCTGGCTTACATCCGCGCCAATCGCCTTAATGCCACCATCGACCATGGCCCGCGTCCGCAGCTCGGTCTGCTCGCCTCGGGCAAGTCCTGGCATGCCCTGCAGCAGGCGTTGTCCCTGCTCGGGATCGATGATGCGCTGGCGGCCCGGCTCGGCCTGCGCCTCGGCAAGGTGGCCGTGCCCTGGCCGCTCGAGCCGGAGGGCATGCGCGCCTTCGCCGCCGGGCTCGAGACCGTGCTGGTGATCGAGGCGAAGCGCGCTCTGATCGAGCCGCAGCTCAAGGACCAGCTCTACCATCTGCCCGAGGGTCAGCGGCCAGCGGTGCTGGGCAAGCGGAATCGGGCCGGGGCGCCGTTGCTGCCGGAGCTTGGCGACCTGGCCGCCGACGACATCGCGGCGGCCATCCTCGAGCTGCTGCCCGAGGCCGCGCTGACTAGCCGGATGGCCGCCGCCATGGCGCATCTGGCCGAGCGCCGGCAGCGCGCTGCAAGCGGCGGCGCCGAAGTCATTCGCAGCCCTTACTTTTGCGCCGGCTGCCCCCATAACGGCTCGACCGTGGTGCCGGATGGCAGCCGCGCCATGGCCGGCATCGGCTGCCACATCATGGCCCAGACCATGGGCCGGGCCGAGGACAGCTACGCCCAGATGGGCGGCGAGGGCGTGCCCTGGCTGGGCCAGGCGCCGTTCCTCAAGACCGAGCATGTCTTCGCCAATCTGGGCGATGGCACCTATCAGCATAGCGGCCTGCTGGCGATCCGGGCGGCGATCGCCGCGAAGGCGCGGGTCACCTACAAGATCCTCTATAATGACGCGGTCGCTATGACCGGCGGCCAGGCCCTCGAAGGCGGGCTGAGCGTGCCGCAGATCAGCCGTCAGCTGGCGGCCGAAGGGGTCGAGCGGATCGTCGTGGTGAGCGAGCAGCCTGAGCGGTTCGGCGCTGGTGCTGGCCTGGCCGACGGGGTCGCGGTCCGGCCCCGCGCCGAGCTCGAGGCGGTGCAACAGGAGCTGCGCGCATGCCTGGGCGTCTCGGTCCTGATCTACGATCAGACCTGCGCCGCCGAGAAGCGCCGCCGCCGGAAGCGCGGCCTGATGGCCGAAGCGCCCTTGCGCCTGTTCATCAATGACCGGGTGTGCGAGGACTGCGGCGATTGCAGCCGGGCGTCGAACTGCGTCGCGGTCGAGCCGATCGCCACGCCGTTCGGCCAGAAGCGGGCGATCAACCAGTCGGCCTGCAACCAGGATCTGAGCTGCGGCGACGGCTTTTGCCCGTCCTTCGTCGAGATCGAGGGCGGCGGGTTGCGGCGCCCGGAACGCCCATTCGCGGGCTTCATCGCCGCTGCCGCCGGCCTGGCGCCGCCGCTCCAGCCGGTGCTGGACCGACCTTACGCGATCGTGCTGACCGGCATCGGCGGCCAGGGTGTCACCACGACCGCCGCGGTCCTGGCGATGGCGGCCCATCAAGACGGCCTGGCCGCGGCCGGGCTCGACATGACCGGGCTGGCGCAAAAGGGCGGGGCGGTCGTGTCCCATCTGCGGCTCGGCCCGGCCGGCCAGGCGCTGAGCGGGGCGCGGATCGCGACCAGCCAGGCCGATGCCCTGCTGGCCGGCGATCTGGTGGTGGCGAGCGGGCGCGAGACGCTGGCGCTGCTGGATCCCGAGGTCACCCGGACGGTGGCGAACCGGGCGGTGACGCCGACCGCGGAATTCGTCCAGTCCGGCCGCCAGAGCTTCGTGCCGGCAGCCCTGACGCGCCGGGTCGAGACCGCCTCTGCCCGCTATCTGGACGCGGATGCGAGCGGGCTCGCGGCGCGCCTGCTGGGCGATGGCCTCTATGCCAACATGATCCTGGTCGGCATGGCGTTCCAAGCCGGGCTGCTGCCGGTCTCAGCGGGTGCCATCGCGGCGGCGATCCGACTGAACGGGGCGGCGGTCGAAGCCAACCTCGCGGCGTTCGCGCTGGGCCGCCTGGCCGTCGCAAATCCTGCGGCACCGGAGCTTCTGGCGCACAGCAGCGACGCAGCCGAGGCGCCACCGGCCGATCTGGCGGCGCTTCTGGCGCGCCACGAGCGCGAGCTGCGCGCCTACCAGGACCAGGCCTATGCCGATCGCTACCGGCGGCTGGTCGACCAGGTCCAAGCGCGCGAGAGCACCCTGCCGGGCGGCGAGGCGCTGGCCCTGACCCAGGCAGTCGCGAGCAATTACTTCAAACTGCTCGCTTACAAGGACGAGTACGAGGTGGCCAGGCTCTATAGCGAGCCGGCGTTCCGGGCGAAGCTCGCGGCACAGTTCGAGGGTGGCCGGGTCAGCTTGCGGCTGGCGCCGCCCTTGCTGCCTGGCAAGGACGCCGCCGGGCGGCCGCGGAAGCACCGCTTCGGTCCGTGGATCTTCCCGTTTTTCCAGGGACTTAGCCGCCTGAAGTTCCTGCGCGGCACGAGCTTCGATCCGTTCGGCTGGACCGCGGAGCGGCGCCTGGAGCGGCAGCTGGCCGCCGACTATGCGCGCCAGATCGAGGGCTTGCTCGCCGAGCTGACGCCGGCACGCCTGCCGGTCGCCCTGGAGATCGCGACGCTGCCCCAGCAGATCCGCGGCTTCGGCCCGATCAAGGCGGCCCGGATCGCCGCCGCGCAGATCGCCCGGGCTGAGCTCCTCGAGCATTTCCGTGCAGTCGGCGAGCGGTCGGACCCGGCCCATCTCCAGGCGGCCGAGTAGCCTCTCGGGCGCTGGTCTGCATCGCGCCGGCTGACGGCGGCCGGCCGCTCCGGTACAGTGGTGGCTGGGGAGGGCCGATGCCGTGCTCTCAGCAGCCATCCGGCGGCGCTATGGCCTGCTCGTGATCGCGCTCCTGCTTGGCGGGGCGGCGCCGAGCAGCGCCAACCGGGTGGGCGAGCAGCCGGTCGATCTCGAGCTGGTGCTCGCCGTCGACGTCTCCAGCAGCGTCGACATGCCGGAATATCGCCTGCAATCGGAAGGCCTTGCGGCCGCGTTCCAGCATCCCGACGTGATCGCCGCGATCGAGCAGCTGGATCAGGGGGTCGCGGTCGCGGTGGTCCATTGGGCGAGCCAGGACAAGCAGGCCGTGGTGCTGGATTGGCGCTTGCTCCATGACCCGGCCAGCCTGCAGGCCTTCGCCGGCCAGCTCGCGAGCCTGCCGCGCGCCTTTCGCTGGGGCCAGACCAGCGTCGGCCGCGCCTTGTCCTTCGCCACCTTGACCCTGGTGGACAACCCCTTTGCCGGCCTGCGCCGGGTGATCGATCTGTCCGGCGACGGCGATGCCCGCCAGCGCACCCTGCCGCACCGCGCCCGCGATGCCGCGGTGGCGCTCGGCATCACCATCAACGGCCTGGCGGTGCTGACCGACGACCCCCTGCTGCAGACCTACTACCGCGACAACGTCATCGGCGGCAGCGGCGCCTTCGTGGTCGACGCCGCCGACTA
>CADEGR010000049.1:0-13121 GCA_902826935.1 uncultured Alphaproteobacteria bacterium
CTCGTCGGCGACGTCGTCGACCTCGCGGCAAAAGGCGTAGATCGCGAACATCGCCGCGCGCTTGGGCTTCGGCTGCAGGCGCATCGCCCAATAGAACGACGTGCCGGAGCGCCGGACCAGGCGGCGGACATGGGCCTGGGCGTCGGCCAGGCTCGGCGTCGGCGATGGGGCCGCGGGCGCTGGCTGGCGCTCGAGCGCCGGCATCGTGCGGGACGGCATCAGCGGCCCGAGGACGGCATCGCCGGACCGAGCAGCGGGGGCTTGCGCCACCACTGCAGCCGGGCAAGGGCCAGACCGGCGGTCCAGAAGAAGCCGGGCTTGCCCAGCGCGACGCGCGTCGCCAGTGGATCCTGCCGGCGCAGCAATTCGGCCAAGCGGCGCGCGATCTCGAGGATGATAGCGGATTCTGCCGCGAGCCGCCGGCTCTGCAGCCGCCGCGGCAGATCCTGGGCCTGGCGCAGCAGGCCGTCGACGCCGGCCAGCGCATCATCCAGGACCCGGCGCATGGCTGGGCTGGCCTTGGGCTCGGCCAGCGCGGTCGGATCGACGCCCGCTGCGGCAAAGCTCGCAAGCGGCAGATAGACCCGATCGAGCGCTCGGTAGTCGCTCTGGCAGTCCTGCAGATGGTTCAGCACCTGGAGGGCGTCGCAGAGCGGATCGGAACAAGCATAGAGCGCGGCGGGCTCGCCATGCAGATCGAGCAGATAGCGGCCGACCGGCGAGGCCGAGAGCGCGCAGTAGCCGAGCAGCTCGGACCAGTCGGCATAGCGCCGCTGGAGCGCATCCTGGCTGAAGGCGGCGAGCAGATCCAAGGCGTGGCGGGGGGTGACGCCGGTCTGGGCGAGGCTGGCGCGCAGGCTGGCGGCCTTCGGCAAATCGATCGTGGCATCGCCCAGCAGCGCCGCCTTGAACTGGCCCAGGCGGGCGAGCTTGTCGTCAGGGCTCAAGCTCGGATGATCGGCGACGTCGTCGGCCGCCCGCACGAAGTCGTAGAACGCCATGACATGCGGCCGCAGGCGCGCCGGCAGCAGCCAGGAGCCGACCGGGAAGTTCTCGTCGCCCGCGCCCTTGCCGGAAGGCGCCTCGATCGCCGCGGGCGCGCTGGTCATGCCCTGGATCGTCCCATTCTGTCGCTGAATCGGCGAAGAGCTTAGCGGCATCGCCACCGGCGCGCCACCACGGCATGGTCAGGCACTGCTGACCGCCGGTCGGCCCAATGCTACGGTCGAGGCAAGCACCGCGGCGCGGCCGCGGTCGCATACGGGAGGCTGCCTTGGATCGCGCCGTTCATCCAGCGGATCATCCTTACCAGGCCGGGCTGGAGCGTCAGCGCGCCAACTACATGCCGCTGACGCCGATCAGCTTCCTGGAGCGCGCGGCCGATATCCATCCGCACCGGATTGCCTGGATCCACGGCGCCGAGCAGGCGACCTACCGCGAGTTCCGCGAGCGCTGCCGCCGCCTGGCGGCCGCCCTGGTCCATGCCGGGATCGGCCCCGGCGATACCGTGGCCGCGATGCTGCCGAACACGCCGGCGATGCTGGAGGCGCATTACGGCGTGCCGCTGGCGGGCGCGGTGCTCAACAGCATCAACATCCGGCTCGAGCCGGCGACGATCGCTTATATTCTGCGACACGGCCGCGCCAAGCTGCTGCTGGTCGACGTCGAGTTCGCGGCCGTGGTCCGGGCGGCGCTGGCGCTGCTGCCGGACCCGCCCTTGGTGGTCGACGTCACCGATCCGGCGGTGCCCGCAAGCGGCGAGCCGCTGGGGGCGGTCACCTACCAGGAGCTGCTGGAGGATGGCCACGCCACGTTCCAGCCGCGTTGGCCCGCCGATGAATGGCAGGCGATCGGCCTGAACTACACCTCGGGCACCACGGGCGAGCCGAAGGGCGTCGTGGTCCATCACCGCGGCGCCTATCTGAACGCGATCGGCCAGATCCTGGCCTGCAACATCCTGCAGCATCCGGTCTATCTCTGGACCTTGCCGATGTTCCATTGCAACGGCTGGACCTTCACCTGGGCGATCACGCTCCAGGCCGGAACGCATGTCTGCCTGCGCAAGGTCGAGGCCGGGCCGATCTACCAGGCGCTGGCCGAGCATGGCGTCAGCCATTTCTGCGCCGCGCCGATCGTGATGAACATGCTGGCCAATGCGCCGGACGAGGTCCGCCGACCCTTGGACCGGCCGGTCCATGCGATGACCGGCGGGGCGGCGCCGCCGGCCGCGGTGCTGCAGCGCCTGGCGGCGATGGGCATCGCCGTGACCCATCTCTACGGCCTGACCGAATGCTACGGCCCAGCCGCGGTCTGCGCCTGGCAAGAGGCCTGGGACGAGCTCCCGGCGGAGCAGCAGGCGGCGATGCAGGCGCGCCAGGGCGTGCGCTATCCGACCCTGGAGGCGCTGGCGGTGCTCGACCCGACGAGCCTGGAGCCGGTGCCGGCCGACGGCGCCACGATCGGCGAGATCATGCTGCGCGGCAACACGGTGATGAAGGGCTATCTGGGCGACGCACCGGCGACGGCGGCGGCATTCGCGGGCGGCTGGTACCACACCGGCGATCTCGCGGTGCTCCATCCCGACGGCTATGCCGAGGTCAAGGACCGCAGCAAGGACATCATCATCACCGGCGGCGAGAACGTGTCCTCGATCGAGATCGAGGGCGCGCTCTATCGCCATCCGGCGGTGCTGGAGGCGGCGGTGGTCGCCAAGGCGGATCCGAAATGGGGCGAGACGCCTTGCGCCTTCGTCACGCTGAAGGAGGGTGCTTGGGCCACGGCGGAGGAGCTGATCGCGCACTGCCGCGGCCTGCTCGCGAGCTTCAAGCTGCCGCGGGTGATCCTGTTCGGCCCCCTGCCCAAGACCGCGACCGGCAAGGTCCAAAAGCATGTGCTGCGGGAGCGGGCGAACGCGCCGGCGGACGATCAGGCAGGCGGCTGAGGCAGCGCGCGCAGCACCTTATTCGGCGGCGCTTTTCTGGTCCGCGAGGTTGGTCTGGCGCAGGATGCCGCGATAGATCTCGTCGTCGCCGATCACGCCCAGCATCCGGCCATCGGCCATCAGGATCACCGGGTTGCCGGTCTGGTGGCGGATCTCGAGCGCGGTCTTCAAGGTGACATCGGCCGGCACCGCCGCGACGCAGCTGGCGTTGAGCGCGGCCAGCGAGCTGCCCGGCTCCCAGGGCACCACCGGCAGGGTCCGGCCGGCGACCACGACCTGATCCGGCGCCCCGTCCGGCCGGAGCGTGATGCGGGCGCGGCCGGCCGGATCGAGCAGCAGCTCCTGGCCACGGCGCGCGATCGCGTCGACCGGGGTCATCAAGGAGGCGCCGCGCAGCACGTTCAGCGGGTTCATGTGGGTCACGAAGTCGGCGACGTATTCGCTGACCGGATTGAGCACGATCGCCTCGGGCGCCCCGTGCTGGACGATCCGACCCGATTCCATGATCGCGATCTGGCTGCCCAGCTTCATCGCCTCGTCGAGATCGTGGCTGACGAACACGATGGTCTTGTGCAGCTTTTGCTGCAGATCGAGCAGCTCGTCCTGCAAGCGGCTGCGAATCAAGGGATCGAGCGCCGAGAACGGCTCGTCCATCAGGAGGATCTCGGCGTCGGTGGCAAAGGCCCGGGCGAGGCCGACCCGCTGCTGCATGCCGCCCGAGAGCTCATGGGCGTATTTGTCGCGCCACTGCTCCAGCCCGACCAGCTGCAGCATGGCGGCGACCACTTCCTCCCGCTTGCGCCGGCCGAGGCCGCGCAGCTCCAGGCCGAAGCCGACATTGTCCTGGACCGTGCGCCACGGAAACAGGGCGAACTGCTGGAAGACCATGGCGACGCGATGGGTGCGCAGGCGGCGCAAGGCCGCGCCGCTGCAGCTGCCGACATCGATCGGGCCGTCCTGGTCGGCGACCCGGACATGGCCGCGGGTCGCCTTGTTGAGGCCGTTGATGCAGCGCAGCAGGCTCGATTTGCCGGAGCCGGAGAGGCCCATCAAGACGCAGATCTCGCCCCGCTCGATCCGCATGCTGGCATCGCACACGCCGACCACATGGCCGGTCTCGCTCAGGATCTCATCCCGCGTCTTGCCGCGGTCGATCAGCTCGAGCGCGCGCTCGGGCCGGCGCCCGAAGATCAGATCGACCCGCTCGAACTCGACCTCGGCCATGGTCTCAGCCCCGCCGCCGGCCGGGCTGCGGCGGCCGGCACATGCGATCGAGCACGATCGCGACCAGGACGATCGCCAGGCCCGCCTCGAAGCCTTGCGCGATGTTGACCGAGTTCAAGGCGCGCACGACCGGCTTGCCGAGCCCGCCGGCGCCGACCAGAGCGGCGATCACGACCATCGAGAGCGACAGCATGATGCACTGGGTGAGGCCCGCCATGATGGTCGGCATGGCGTGCGGCAGCTCGACCTTCCAGAGCAGCTGGCGCCGGGTGGCGCCAAAGGCCTCGCCCGCCTCCATCAGCTGCTGGGGCACCGAGCTGACGCCCAGATGGGTCAGGCGCACGGGCGCCGGCAAGGCGAACACCACGGTCGAGATCAGCCCGGGCACCACACCCAGGCCGAACAGGATCAAGGTCGGGATCAGATAGACGAAGGTCGGAATGGTCTGCATCAGGTCGAGCAGCGGCCGGATCACGGCATAGAGCCAGGGCCGGTGCGCGGCGGCGATGCCGATCGGCACGCCGACCACCATGCAGGTGGCGGTCGCGAACACCACCAGCGCCAGGGTCTCGATGGTCTCCTTCCAGTAGCCGAGATTGATCACCAGGAGCAGCGACAGGACGATCAGCACGACCAGCGGCCAGGAGCGCTGGAGGAGGTAGCCCAAGACCGCGAACAGCGCGATCAGCAGCCAGGGCGGGCAGGCCAGCATCAGCCCGATCAGGCCGTCGATCACGAAGGTCAGGTTGTCGGAGATCGCGTTGAACAGCCAGGCGGCGTGGACGTTGAGGAAATCGACGAACTGCTTGATCCAGGATCCGATCGGGATCTTGTGCTCAGTCAGCCAGGTCATTGCCGCCTCCCTGCGCCGGACGCTTGCCGCGCCCGATCACGCGCCGCACCTTGCCGGCCAACCGCTGGCCAGCAAGGTCCATGCCAGGCAATGCTATGCCAGCGAGGCGGCTTAAGAAAGACCGAGATACGTCTTCACCGCCGCCAGGCCATCCTCGCCCTTGCTGGTCTGGACGCCCTGCAGCCAGGTCTCGAGCATCTCGGGGTGCTGCTTCAGCCAGCCATTGGCGGCGGTTTCCGGCACCTGGCCATCGTTGAGGATGGCCCCCATGATCTCGTTCTCCATGGTCAGCGAGAACTTGAGGTTCTGGAGCAGCTTGCCGACATTGGGGCATTCGGCGAGGTAGCCGGCGCGGACATTGGTGTGGACAGTGGCGCCGCCGAAATCAGGACCGAACACCGCGTCGCCGCCGGACAGGTAGGTCAGCTTGAAGCTGGTGTTCATGGGATGGGGCTCCCAGCCCAGGAACACGATCGGCTGCTGCTGCTGGGCGGCGCGGCCGACCTGGCTGAGCATGCCCTGCTCGGAGGATTCGACCAGCTCGAACTCGCCAAGTCCGAACTGATTGTCCTCGATCATCTTCAGGATCAAGCGGTTGCCGTCGTTACCTGGCTCGATGCCGTAGATCTTGCTGTCAAGCTGCTCGGCAAACTTGGCAATATCGGCGAAATCCTTCAGCCCCTGGTCGGCCAGGTAGCTGGGCACCGCGAGCGTGTATTTGGCGCCCTCGAGGTTGGCGCCGATCGTCTCGACCGACTTGTCCTCGAGATAGGGTTTGATGTCGGCCTCCATGCTGGGCATCCAGTTGCCCAGGAAGGCGTCGATATCGTTGTTCTTCATGCTGGCGAAGGTGACCGGGACCGACAGGACCTCGACCTCGGGGGCGTAGCCGAGGCCCTTGAGCAGCTCCGAGGCGGTCGCGGTGGTGGCGGTGATGTCGGTCCAGCCGACGTCCGATAGCCGGACGGTCTGGCAGCTCTCGGGCTCGGCCGCCTGCGCCGCAAGATTGACCGTCAACAGGCCGGCAATGCCGGCGACCAATCCAAAGATCCGCATGCGCCGCTCCCTCAGATGCTTGGTTGCTTCGTGGCGGCCATGGCAAGGCCGCTGACTGCCGCCAGCCTAGAGGGAATGACCCAGGTTCGCCAAGAGGTCGTGGCAACCGGCCGGGCGCACCAGCGGGCAGCCTCGAGGCCGCCCGCTGGCAAGGGCCGCCGCGCTAGCTGGCGGCGCGCTGCTGGTGCTGGCCTTCGCCGATCTCCTCGATCAGCTTGGCGCAGAAGGCGTCGAGATCGCCCGGGTTGCGGCTGGTGACCAGGCCCTGATCGACCACCACCTGCTCGTCGACCCAGTTGGCGCCGGCGTTCTTCACGTCGGTCTTGATCGAATGGTAGGAGGTCACCCGCCGGCCGCGGATCACGCCGGCCTCGATCAGGAGCCAGGGCGCGTGGCAGATGGCGCCGACCGGCTTCTTCTGCTCGATCATGGCGCGCACGAACTCGACCGCCTTGGGCTCGACCCGGAGCAGATCGGGGTTGATCTGGCCGCCGGGCAGCATCAGGGCGTCATAGTCCTCAGGCCTGGCGTCATCGAGGGCGCGGTCGACCTGGACCGACTGGCCCCAGTCGGTCTTGTGCCAGCCGCGGATCGAGCCCTGCTCGGGCGAGACCACATGCACGGTCGCACCGGCCTCGCGCAGGGCGCTGAGCGGCTGGAGCAGCTCGGATTGCTCGAAGCCATGGGTCGCGAGCACGGCGACCTTCTTGCCATCAAGCTTTGGCATGGACGTCCTCCAAAGGTTCTGGGCAGGCTGCCCGCGCAGAACACGCGGGCCGTGCTTGGCTAACCCAGCATGGGGACGACGGTTCCGAGGCGGCGGCGGGCGCCAGCCCCTTTAGAGCTGCCCGCCTTCTGCCCGGCGCTTGGCGACGAACGCCGCCAGCTCCTCCTCGATGCCCGGGTCGAGCGGCGGCGGCTCGTATTCCGCCAGCAGCTCCTTGACCAGCCGGGCGGCATGGTCGAGCGCGCTCGGCGCGCCGGCCTCGCGCCAGCTCTGGAAATTGCGCCAGTCGGAGACCAGAGGCGGGTAGAACGCGGTCTGGTAGCGCTCGAGCGTATGGGCGGCGCCAAAAAAATGCCCGCCCGGGCCGACCTCGCGGATCGCATCCAGACCCAGCGTGTCGTCGTCGACCACGATCGGATCGAGGAACTCGGTCATCATCTGGAGCAGCTCGGCGTCCAGCACCATCTTCTCGAACGAGGCGCACAAGCCGCCCTCGAGCCAGCCGCAGGCATGCTTGATCAAGTTGCCGTGGCCCAGCACCGCCGGCCAGAGCGACATCATGGACTCGTAGGCCGCCTGGCCATCGACGCTGTTGGCGGCGTTGACCCCGGAG
This sequence comes from uncultured Alphaproteobacteria bacterium, assembly GCA_902826935.1. Lineage (GTDB taxonomy): Bacteria > Pseudomonadota > Alphaproteobacteria > Geminicoccales > Geminicoccaceae > CADEGR01. The sequence goes on from CADEGR010000049.1 coordinate 7,415, forward strand.
GTGCGGTAGGGCAGCCGGTAATGGCGGGCCAGCTGCCCGCCGGCGAGCACGGCCTTGGCATATTCCGGCGTCCCGAAGGCGGGCGCCCCCGACTTCATGTCGACGTTCGAGGTGAAGCCGCCATACATCACCGGGCAGCCGGGGCCGCAGAGCTGGGCAAAGGCGATCGTGGCCAGCGCCTCGGCGTTCTGCTGGGCCAGGGCGCCGGCCAGGGTCGCGGGCGCCATGGCGCCGGCCAGCGTGAACGGCGTGATGATGATGCATTGCCGGACCGCCGCCATCTCGATGATGCCCTCGATCATCGGCCCGTCCAGGCGGAGCGGCGAGCTGGTGTTGATCACGGTGGTCAGGCTGGGCTCGGCCAGCAGCTGCTCGCGGGTGATGCCCCGGCCGATCCGGGCGATCTCGATGCCGTCCAGGATCCGGCTGTGGCCGAGCGAATAGGCGTGGTAGAGCTTGTCGGTCAGCCGGACATAGGCGGCCAGCGCATCCAGATGACGGGTTTCCGGCGGCAGATCGATCGGCTCGACCGGATAGCCGCCAAAGATGTGGACGCAATTCAAGGTCTGGCCAAGCCGCAAGATATTCTCGAAATCGGCCATGTTGCCGGGCCGCCGGCCGCCCTCGAGATCGGACACGTTAGGCGCGCTGGAGACCGCGCCGAAGCTCAGCCAGTTGCCGCCGATCTCGACATTGTGGGCGGGGTTGCGGCTATGCAGCGTGTAGCGCTCGGGCGCCTTTCGGACCTGCTCCATGACCAGGCCGCGATCGAGCCGGACCCGCTGACCGCCTGGCTCGACGTCGGCGCCGGCGGCGCGCAGGATGTCGAGCGCCTGCGGATGCAGGAACTCCATGCCAATCTCTTCCAGGATCCGCATGGACGCGTCGTGGAGCTTGGCGATATCCGCCTCGTCCAGGAGCTCGACCGGCGGCAGGCGGCTTTGGGGCTGGCGCCAGGGCCGCTGATTGACCCGCCGCACCGCATCGCGTCGCCGCTCCCGGTTGCGCCGTCCCGCCGAGGTCATGATGCGTGATCCCGCTGCTGCCCCACTGCCCGGCTGTGGGCCATGTCCCGGACCCTGTCAAGCAGCCGTCTGCCGGCGGTCGGCCGGTCTCCGGCAGAGCGTCGCATTGTCGAAGCCGGGGGTCGCATGCTAGCAATCGAACCGGCGGCTGGCGCCCTATCTGGCGAAGCGCCAGCGCGAGATCGTGATGACCGAGATCCCCTCCCCTTGCATCGGCGTGTGCCAGCTCGACCCAGGCAGCGGCCTGTGCGCCGGCTGCATGCGGACCGGCGCCGAGATCGCCGCCTGGCCGTTCGCCGGCAGCGACGAGCGCCTGGCGATCGTCGGCAAGCTGCGCGAGCGGCGCCGGGCCGCGGGCCGGACCAGCGCCGCCGACAGCCGGCCGCGCCGGCGCCGGCGCTGAGCGGGCCGGGCTGAGCGGGTGGCTTCAGCGCCGAAGATCCTGGCCTTCGCCGGCAGCACCCGTGAGGCGTCCCACAATCAGCGCCTGATCCGGATCGCCGCCGAGGGTGCGCGCGCCGCGGGCGCCCTGGTCACGCTGATCGACCTGCGCGATTATCCGCTGCCGCTCTACGATGCCGATCTGCATGGCCGGGACGGCATGCCCGAGCCGGCCCGCCAGATGCGGGCGCTGCTGGCCCGGCAGCAGGGCCTCTTGATCAGCTCGCCCGAATACAACGGCAGCCTCAGCGGCGTGCTCAAGAACACTCTCGACTGGCTGTCCCGCGGCGAGCAGGGCGGCGCCTCGCTCGAGCCCTTTGCCGGCAAGGTCGCCGGCATCATGGCGGCGTCGCCGGGCGCTTTGGGCGGCCTGCGCGGCCTGGCCCATCTGCGCCAGATCCTGACCAATCTCGGCATCCTGGTGCTACCGCAGCAGCGGGCGATCGGCCAGGCGGCCAGCGCCTTCGGCCCGGACGGCCAGCTCGCCGATGGCGAGCAGCAGGCCCAGGTCCTGGCGATCGGCAGCCGCTTGAGCGACTTGCTGCGCAAGCTCGCCACTTAGCCGCAGACGCCGCCGGCTGGCGCCGGGCCGCGTTTGTTCTATGGTGATCAGGCGCCAGCTGTCTGCTTGCAAGGCTTGCCCATGACCAACGCCGTCACCTCCGTCGATCAGACCCTCGAGCTGCTCACCAGCGGCAACTATGTCGCCGACCGGGCGCTGGCCACGGCGCTGTATCTGGCGCTGCGGCTCGGCCGGCCGCTGTTCCTCGAAGGCGAAGCCGGCGTCGGCAAGACCGAGATCGCCAAGGTCCTGGCGACCACGCTGCATCGCAAGCTGGTCCGGCTGCAGTGCTATGAGGGGCTGGATGTCAGCTCGGCGGTCTATGAGTGGAACTATGCCCGCCAGATGCTGGAGATCCGCCTGGCCGAGGCGAGCGGCGACAGCGACCGGGACAGCCTGGCCCAGGACATCTTCAACGAGCGCTTCCTGATCCGCCGCCCCTTGCTGCAAGCGCTCGAGCCGAGCGCGGGCGCCGGCCCGCCGATCTTGCTGATCGACGAGCTGGACCGGACCGACGAGCCGTTCGAGGCGTATCTCCTGGAGGTCCTGGCGGACTTTCAGATCACCATCCCGGAGATCGGCACGATCAAGGCCGAGCAGCCGCCGATCGTGATCATCACCTCGAACCGGACCCGCGAGATCCACGACGCGATCAAGCGGCGCTGCTTCTACCACTGGGTCGACTATCCGAACGCCGAGCGGGAGACCCGGATCATCGAGGCGCGCCTGCCGGGCGTGCCGGAGCGGCTGTCCGAGCAGATCGTGGGCTTCGTCCAGAAGCTGCGCGCCGAGGACCTGTTCAAGCTGCCGGGCGTCGCCGAGACCCTGGACTGGACCCAGGCGCTGATGACGCTCGACCGGCTGGAGCTGGACCCGCAGACCATCAACGACACGCTCGGCACGCTGCTGAAGTACCAGGACGACATCGCCAAGATCCAGGGCAGCGAGGCAGCACGCCTCCTGGCCGAGGTCAAGCGCGACCTGGCGGCCGCCGGCTGAGCGCGCCATGGTCGAGCCGCGCCTCGCCGAGCGGCGGCCGGCCGGGCCAGGCCGGTTCGCCGCCAACATCATGCATTTTGCCCGGGTCCTGCGCCGGGCCGGCCTGCCGGTCGGGCCGGGCAAGGTGCTGGACGCAATTCGAGCGGTCGAGGCGGTCGGCGTCGGCACCCGCACCGACTTCTACTGGACCCTGCACTCCGTCTTCGTGAACCGGCGCGACCAGCGCGTCCTGTTCGATCAGGCCTTCCACATCTTCTGGCGCAAGCCCGATCTGCTCGAGAAGATGATGCAGCTGATGCTGCCCAGCATTTCGGTCGACCAGCTGACCGATCAGCAGGAGGTGCAGCGGCGCCTGTCCGAGGCGCTTTCGCCGGCCAAGCAGCCCGGCACCGGCGAGGCCCCCGAGGACGCCGAGCAGCAGCCGATCGAGCTCGACGCCACGCTCAGCTTCTCGGCCCGCGAGATCCTGCAGAGCAAGGATTTCGAGGACATGTCAGGCGAGGAGGTCACGGCGGCGCGGCGCGCGATCGAGGCGATGCGGTTGCCGGTCCAGAGCCTGCCGACGCGGCGTTTCCGGCCCGACGCGCGCGGCGCCCGGGTCGATCTCCGGAAGACCCTGCGGCAGAGCCTGCGGGGCGGCGGCGCCATGATCGACCTCGCCCGCAAGCAGCGCCTGCGCCGGCCGCCGCCGCTGGTCATTCTGGCCGACATCTCCGGCTCGATGGAACGCTATGCACGCATGCTGCTGCATTTCATGCATGCGCTCGCCAATGACCGGGAGCGGGTCAGCTCTTTCGTGTTCGGCACGCGGCTGACCAACATCACCCGCCAGCTGCGCCAGCGCGATGTCGACCTGGCGCTGGGCAAGGTCGGCGCCAGCGTCCAGGACTGGTCGGGCGGCACTCGGATCGGCCATTGCCTGCACGGCTTCAACCAGACCTGGTCGCGCCGGGTGCTGGGCCAGGGTGCCGTGGTGCTGCTGATCACCGACGGGCTGGACCGCGATGCCGGCGACGGGCTGGAGCGCGAGATGGAGCGGCTGCACAAATCCTGCCGCCGGCTGATCTGGCTCAATCCACTGCTGCGCTTCGACGCCTATGCGCCGCTCGCCATGGGCGCCAAGGCGATGATCCGCCATGTCGACGAGCTGCGCACCGTGCACAACCTGGAGAGCCTGCAGCAGCTGGCGGATGCCCTGTCCTCCGCCGCCCCGCCGCGCCGGCTGGAGGCAGCGGCGCGGTGGCGCGAGACGCCGGTCTCAGGCTAGGCGGCTCTCGACGCGAGCTGGCCGCCGGCCGGGTCAGTTCTGGCTTTCGCCAAGATTGCGACGCGCGACGTGCCCTCATGCGGTAGCATTGCATCCTCCAAGTCGACGAGATCAACTTCGATGCTTTTCCTGTATGCAGAAGCTGAGGGTCCTCGGCAACCACATGACCGGGCTTTTGCTGCCTGAACGCGCCGCGCTGAGCGGTTATCTCTTTCAGGTCCAAGCAAGCTAAGGATCCTTGCGCTTAACAAGAGAGCGATCCTTGAGGCGTGGGCCTCTGGCCGTCGGGGCCTCGGCTGCCTACCTTGGAGGTGGCAGCAAGGAGCAGCGTGATGACCGAGCAGCAAGATGTTCTGACGCAGCTGGCGGCCTGGCAGAATGCCGGGCACAAGGTCGCGGTCGCGACGGTGGTGAGCACCTGGGGCTCGTCGCCGCGGCCGGTCGGCAGCCAGCTGGGCGTCAATGACGAGGGCGAGATGGTGGGCTCCGTCTCGGGCGGCTGCATCGAAGGGGCGGTCGTCCAGGAAGCGCTCGAGGTCATGGCGGGGGCGCCGCCGAAGCTGCTCGATTTCGGGGTCAGCAACGAGCAGGCTTGGGAAGTCGGCCTGGCCTGCGGCGGCAAGCTCGAGGTCTATATCGAAGCGGTCGAATGAGCGCCCGCCTGACGCGCTGGCTGGGCGGGCTGGCGCTGATCGTGCTGGTCGCCTGCCTAGGCGCGCCCTCGGCGCGCGCCGATCCGGCAGCGCTGTGGGCCGCCTTGCGCAACGGCGAGGCGGTGGCGCTGATGCGCCATGCCCTGGCGCCCGGCACCGGCGACCCGTCCGAGTTCAAGCTTGGCGACTGCGCGACCCAGCGCAATTTGTCTGAGGATGGCCGGCGCCAGGCGGTGGCGATCGGCGAGCGGCTGCGGGCAGCCGGCATCCAAGCGGCCGGCGTGTATTCCAGCGAATGGTGCCGCTGCCAGGATACCGCCCGGCTTCTGGGGCTGGGCGAGGTGAAGGTCATGCCCTTCCTCAACTCCTTCTTCGCCGATCGGCCAAGCGAAGCTCGGCAAACCGCCGCCGCCCAGGCCTTCATCGCGGCCGCGACCGGCGGCTTGCCGACGATCCTGGTGACCCATCAGGTCAATATCACGGCACTGACCGGCGTGACGCCCGCCTCCGGCGAGCTGGTGCTGGTGCCGGCTGGGAAGACCGGAGCGTTGCAGGTGCTGGGCACGATTCCACCCGACGCCTGACGGGCGGCCCGCTTGCCGGCCAGCCCGCCGAGGGTTACGGCTGAAAGAAGAGGGGCAGGATCAGGGGGAGGCGGCGCCGTGGCGAGCGATCCAGCGACATTCAGCGCGACCGAGCTGCTCCAGCTCTACCGGACCAAGCAGCTTTCGCCGGTCGAGGCGACGGCGGCGGCGCTGGC
>CADEGR010000049.1:13221-27678 GCA_902826935.1 uncultured Alphaproteobacteria bacterium
AGCTCTACCGGACCAAGCAGCTTTCGCCGGTCGAGGCGACGGCGGCGGCGCTGGCCCGGATCGAGCGCTTCGAGCCGGCGGTCAACGCCTTTTGCCTGGTCGATGCCGAGGCCGCCCTGGCGGCGGCGCGCGCGGCCGAGGTGCGCTGGCAAAAGGGCCAGCCGCTCGGCCTGCTGGACGGCGTGCCGACCACGATCAAGGACATCGTCCTGACCAAGGGCTGGCCGACCTTGCGCGGCAGCCGGGCGATCGCGCGCGACCAGGCCTGGGCCGAGGATGCCCCGGCCACCGCCCGGCTGCGCGCCCATGGGGCGGTCCTGCTGGGCAAGACCACGACGCCGGAATTCGGCTGGAAGGCGGTCACCGACAGCGCGCTGACCGGCATCACCCGCAATCCCTGGGACACCGGCAAGACGCCCGGCGGCTCGAGCGGCGGGGCGGCGGTGGCTTGCGCGCTCGGCATGGGGGCGCTCCATGTCGGCACCGATGGCGGCGGCTCGATCCGCATCCCCGCAGGCTTCACCGGCATCTTCGGCCTCAAGCCGTCCTTCGGCCGGGTGCCGGCGGCGCCAGCCAGCCCGTTCGGCACGCTCGCCCATCTCGGCCCGATGACCCGGACCGTCGCGGACGCGGCCTTGATGCTGACCGTGCTGGCTGAGCCCGATGCGCGCGACTGGTTTTCCCTGCCCCATGATGGCCGCGACTATCGGATTGGGCTGGAGCAGGGCCTGCACGGCCTGCGCGTGGCGTTCAGCCCGACGCTGGGCGGTGCCGTGGTCGAGCCGGAGATTGCCGCCCTGGTGGCGACCGCGGTGGATCTGCTGGCCGAGCTTGGCGCTGCGGTCGAGCTGGCCGAGCCTGAGCTCGGCGACACGCTGGGTCCGTTCATGACGTTGTGGTCGGCGGGCGCTGCCCATATGCTCAGCCGCTACAGCGCGGCGCAGCAGGCCGGAATGGATCCGGGCCTGCTCGAGCTGGCTGACGCCGGCCGCGCCCTGTCGCTTGCCGACTACCAGCGGGCGCAGGATCTGCGCGCGGCGATCGGGACGACGCTCCGCCAGTTCCACGAGCGCTACGACGTCCTGGTCACGCCGACCCTGCCGATCGCCGCCTTTGCCGCCGGCTGCGAGCGGCCGGAGCCCGAGCGGCAGCCGCGCTGGTCGCATTGGACCCCCTTCAGCTACCCGTTCAACCTGAGCCAGCAGCCGGCGGCGAGCGTGCCTTGCGGCCTCACCCGCGCCGGCCTGCCGGCCGGGCTGCAGATCGTCGGGCCGATGCATGGCGACGCCCTGGTGCTGCGCGTGGCACGCGCGCTCGAGGCGGTGCTGCCCTGGCCGATGCCCGAAGCGCCGCGCGTGTCGCAAGCCTAGCCCACGGCGCTTCGCGCCCGGGCGAGGCCGCGCTACAATACGCGGCAAAAGGCATCGGGGAGGTGCTGCGCATGCTGTCGAGCGAGGCCTTGCGCCAGGCCAAGCGGATCCAGATCCGGACCCGCCGCCTGGTCGATGGCATCTTCGCTGGCCAGTATCACAGCATCTTCAAGGGCCACGGCATCGAGTTCGCCGAGGTCCGCGAATACGTGCCGGGCGACGATGTCCGCACGATCGACTGGAACGTCACCGCCCGGCTCGGCCATCCTTACGTCAAGCGCTTCGTCGAGGAGCGCGAGCTGACCGTGATGCTCTTGGTCGATGTCAGCGCGTCCGGCCGGTTCGGCAGCACCGAGCGCTTCAAGCACGAGATCGCGATCGAGATCGCCGGCTTGTTGTCGCTGGCGGCGACCAGCAACAACGACAAGGTCGGGCTGATCCTGTTCAGCGACCGGATCGAGCGCTTCGTGCCGCCGCAAAAAGGCAAGAACCGCGCCTTGCGGGTGGTCCACGAGGCGCTCTCGCTGGCGCCGGAGGGCACCGGCACCGACCTCGCCGGCGCGCTCGATTATCTCTCACGGGTGGTCCGGCGGCGGGCGGTCGCCTTCATCATCTCGGACTTCCTGGCCAGCGGCTACGAGACCGCGCTCCGGATCGCCCATCGCCGCCACGACATCGTGCCGATCTGCGTGACCGACCGGCGCGAGCGCGAGCTGCCAGCGGTCGGCCTGTTGACCCTGTCCGATCTCGAGACCGGGCAGCAGGTGCTGATCGACACCAGCAGCAGGGCGGTGCGGACCCGCTTCAAGCAGCTCTGGGAAGAGCGCCAGGCGGCCCGCCAGCGGCTGTTTCGGGGCATGGGCCTCGATCCGATCGAGGTCGCGACCGACCTGCCCTATATCCAGCCGATCCTCCGCTTCTTCCGGCTGCGCGAGCAGCGCCTCAGGGCGGGACGCTAGCCGGATGGCCGGACGCCAACACGGCGGCTGGTGGGCGCTGGCTCTGGCGCTCGCCGTGTCCGGCCAGCTCCGGCCGGCCGAGGCCACCGACGGACTGGTGATCCGGGCCGAGATCGACCGGCCATCGCTGACCATCGACCAGCGCGTGCAGCTCACGGTCTGGGTGACCGCACCGTCCGGCTTGCGGATCGCGTTTCCCGATCTCGGCCAGCATTGGGGGCCGTTCGCCGTGGTCGGCGAGGCCGCGAGCGCGCCGGCGGACGGCAGCGACCAGACCCGGACCTGGCGGCATGCCTATCAGCTCGAGCCCGAGGCCGTGGGCCGGCTCGAGATCCCGCCTGTGACGGTCACCGCCGAGCCGGAGCAGCAAGGTGCCGCCGGCGCGACGCTGGCGACCGAGCCGCTCGCGGTGACGATCCAGGCGGTGACGCCGGAGGATGTCGACCTGACCAGGCCCAAGGACATCGCACCGCCGGTCGAGCTGCCGCCGGAGCCTTGGCTGGTGGGCTGGTGGCCGGCTCTGCTCGCCCTGGGGCTCGGCCTGGGCGTGCTCGGCCTGTGGTGGCGCCGCCGGCGCGCTGGCGCGCCAGCCGTGGCGGAAGCACCCGAGCGCTGGGCGCTGGCGCAGCTGGCGCAGCTGCCGCCGGCCGATCCGGCGGACGGTGCTGCGGTCGAGGCGTTCCATGTGCGCCTCGCCGACATCCTGCGCAACTATCTGGTTCAGCGCTTCGGCTTGCAGGCGACCAGGCGCACGACCGCCGAGCTGCGCCGGATGGCGCCGTCGGCGGCACCGGCGGTCGGGCCCCAGGCGGCCGCCCTGCTCGAGCCCTGCGATCTGGTCAAGTTTGGCCGGCACCGCCCGGATGCCGGCGCGATGCAGGCCGCCCTGGCCAGCGCCCGGCAGTTCGTCGAGACGACCGCCCCCGATGGCGGCGCTGCCAGCGCGCCAGCCGAGTAACGGTCAGCTGGTTGGCCGCGTGGCGAGCATGGCCGGCCGCGCCGGCAGGAACCAGAGCAGCGCCAGGAGCTGGATCGTCAGGCAGACGCCGAAGCCGATCTGGTAGGCAAACGGATCGTAGCCGCCGTCGAGGGTTGGCGGGAAGCGGTCGATGATCGCGCCGATCAGCGACTGGACGCCGAACGCGGTGCCGAACATCAAGAGGTTCATGGCGGTGTTCGAGCGGCCGGACAGAGCGGCGCCGAAATGCGCCGACAGCCAGGGATAGGCCAGGATCGCGACCTGACCGGTCATGCCGAACAGGAACCAGATCGGCAGCTGCAGGACCGGCCATTGCAGCACGATCGCCACTTCGGCGGCGAGGTAGATGGCGAGGAAGCCCAGCATCACGGTCAGCAGATCGACGCCGCGCCGCACGAACCAGTCCGCGACCGCGCCGCTGACCAGGATGCCAATGAAGAAGGCGGCGGCGACCACCATCAGGTGCCAGGCGACCGCGTCCTTGGGCAGCGCCATGACGTCGCGAAACCAGGGGCCGGCCCAGAGCGTCTGGATCGCGATATGGCTGCCGGCGGTGCTGGCGATCAAGGGCGCGAGGCGCCAGAACACGCGGTCGCGGTAGATCTGGCCGATGCTCGCCAGCTGCTGGCTGAGCCGCTGCGGTGTCGCTGCCGGCGGCGGCTCGGGCACCAAGAGGAGCAGCAGCCCGGCCAGCAGGAAGGTCGTCAGGGCCAGGCCGTGGAACATGCCGCGCCAGCCGAAGGCAGCCATCGCCGCCTCGACCGGCACGGTCGCCACCAGGAGGCCGAGGCCGCCAAAGGCCATGACGCAGGCATTGGCGAGCGCCCGGCGGGGTGCCGGCACCCAGAGCACGACCGCCTTGAAGCCGCTCATCAGCCCGCCGGCGAAGCCGAGGCCGATCAGGCCGCGGGCCAGCGCCAGTGCAAGCGCGTTCTGGCCGAGGCCGAACAGGAGCGAGCCCAGCGCCGCGACGCAGAGCAAGGCACCCTGGACCCGGCGCGGCCCGAACCGGTCCAGCAGCACGCCGAGCGGCAGCTGGAACAGGGCGAAGGCCAGCAGATAGGACGAGGTCAGGAGGCCCAGCTGGCCGGCCGACAGGCCGAGCTCCGTGACCAGCTCCGGCCCGACCACGGCGTTGACCGCCCGGAACAGGTACGACAGGAAATAGCCGAGGCCGAACGGCCCCAGCACCAGCACCAGCCTGCGCGCGTCGATGATCGCCTCCCCGGCCCGCCCGCCGTCATGCAGGGCGAGCTGCCAATCATGGCGCGATCAGGCCGGCCTCGGCAACCGGCAGAGCGCTGGCCCGGGCTTAGAGGGTGACGACCTCGGCCAGGTGCCCGGCCAGCTCATGCTCCGGGATCGGGATGAGGTCCTTGTGCAGCTCATGGACGACCCGCTTGGCCACGGCCGGCGTCAGCTTGTCGCGCAGCAGTCCCAGCGCCCGCGGCGGGGCCACAACCACCAGCTGGTCAAAGCCGCCGCGCTCGGCCCGCTCGGCCAGGAAGTCGGACAGCCGCTCGATGAAGCGGGCTTTTTCATGCTCATGGGGATCGGTCGGCGGCTCCATCGAGTGCCGGCCGGCGCCATGGCTGTCGAAGGCGCGGCCCGGACGATCGCTGACCAGATCGCGGGTATGGGCATTGACGCCCGCCAGCTCGCCATGCGGGAGCGGCTCGAGCCCGCTGCCGCGGCCGCGATTGACGTAGATCTTCGCAGATGTCGCATCCGCGATCAGCACCCAGGTGGTCGGTGACGGCATGGCTCAATCCTCCCGCTCGCTTGGCGCCAGCTCGGTCGCCAGCACCGCATACACCGCAGCCACCCGGCCATGAAGATTGCGCTCGAGTGCTGCCATTTCGTCGGTCTGGCCGGTGGCCCAAGCTTCCGCCTCGGCGATCTCAGCGGCGCTCGCGCCGGTGCGCAGGATCGCCTCGGCCTTGGCCGGTTCAAGCTCGCCCAGGATGGCGACGATCTCGCTAAGCGTGGCCGCTCGGGGCGGTGGCGACGGATGCTCGGTGGTCATGGCGGTTTCCTTGCTCAGGATGCGCCGTCATCGGGGTGGCACGCAAGGCATGCGGTCAGCCCACCCAGCCAACTGGCGACACGCGCAGCAGGCTGGCGAGGTGCTGCTGCCGGCACCATGATCTGGGTCAATGAGCGACCGGTCGGCCGGTTCCGGCGGCGCGTTACGCGGCGGGCAGTGCCCGGGCCTCGGCCAGGCTCAGCGGCCGCAGCGTGGCGCCGTCATGGTAAATCAGCCGGAGCCGGCGCCGGCGCGAGACGAGCTTGGCCGGCAAGGGATCATAGCGATAGCTCTGGCCGCCCAGATGCGGCGTGACCGCGCCGACGTCGGTCACCTGGTCGAGCTCGACCCGGAGCAGGCTGAGCTGGGTGCCGTCCGGCAGCTGGGCAGCGAAGGGCACCGCCGCCAGGCGCAAGAAGCTGGTCGGATCGGAGGCGATGGCGAAGCCTTCGACGAAGCTCGCCTCGACCAGGTCGAAATCGGGCTCGGCGCTTGCTTCCTTCGGCTGTTCCTGGCCATGGGGCCGATGCGGCACTTGCCATTGCAACGGCCGCCGCGGCTGGTTGTCGCCGATGCCGCGCGGGTCGTCGCTCGCCGGATGCTCGTGGTGCTCGTGCTCGTGCTCGTGCATGGCGGCGGCGCTCAATAGGCGACCGGCCGGTCGATGATGCCCTTGTGGCTGCCGAGCTTGCCGTGGGCCACCAGCGCGCCGAGGGTCTCGACCACCACCCGGACGCCCAGGAGCGCCGTGATGTCGGAGGTGTCGTAGGGCGGGCTGACCTCGACCACCTCGAGGCCGCAAATGCCCTCCTTGGCCACCAGGCCCAGGAGCTTCAGCGCCTCCCGCGGCAGGAAGCCGCCCGGCTCCGGCCAGCCCGTGCCGGGCACGAAGCCGCAATCGACGCTGTCGATGTCGAAGCTGAGATAGACCGCATCGACCCCGTCCCAGGCGAGCTCGAGGGCGATCTCGGCGGTTTTCTCGATGCCCAGCTGCTCCATGTCGGCGATGGTCAGGACATTGGTCTGGCGCTTCCGCGCCTCCTTGACGCCCGGGCGCGGCACCTGCCAGCCGCCGATGCCGATCTGGACCAGGTTCTTGGCCGGCACGTTCGGCAGCGCGGTCGCCCAGTACCAGGGCGTGGTGTGCATGCGCTCGTCCAGGTCCTTCTCCTGGATGTCGATATGCCGGTCGAAATGGATGATGCCGATCTTCTTGGAGGTGCATTGCGCGATGCCGCGCACGCAGGGAAAGCCGATCGAATGGTCGCCGCCCAGCATCAAGGGCAAGGCGCCGGACGAGGCGACATGGGCGACGCCGCGGCTGATCTGGTCGAAGCTCTTCTCGAGATTGGCCGGGATGGTGAAGACGTCGCCGACGTCGCACAAGGTCATCTGCTCGCGCAGATCGACCCCCATCTCATAGTTGTAGGGGGTATAGAGCGCCGAGATCCGCCGGATGCCTTGCGGGCCGAAGCGGGTGCCGGGCCGATACGTCGTGCCGCTGTCGAACGGGATGCCGAGAATCGCGGCGTCGTACTTGCCGACATCGCGGACATTCTCGACATAGGGCGCCTTGAGAAACGTGTTGATGCCGGCGAAATGGGGCAGCTCGCCGCGCGCGAAGGTCGGGATCGAGCGATCCGTGATGCTGTCGGCGCCGGGCAGGCCCATGTCGAGCGCCCACTTGACCTCCTTGGCCCAGCCCTTGCCGGACAGCCGGCCCTCAGCCTCGACTGCCCGCCACCCCTGGCTGTTCAGTTGGTCGTAGCTGGGATGATGGCGGCGGCGCTCATGGGGCAGCCGGCTGTCGAACAACGAACCTGTCACGCCGCGGCGCATGGCGGGGCCTCTTCCGCAAGGGGCAAGCGATGCCGCCCTTGTAGGTCGTAGGTGACCGTAGCGCCATAGGCCTCGGGCGCGTGCGGGTCGCGGCGGACCTTGTCGAAGGTCAAGATGCGGCTGCCGAGCGCGAACGCCTCGCTGATGTCGTGGGTGACCATGAACACGGTCATCCGGGTCTCGTGCCAGAGCTTGCGGATCAGGCCGTGCATGTCGGCCCGGATGCCGGGATCGAGCGCGCCGAACGGCTCGTCGAGCAGCAGGATGCGCGGCTTCAGGATCAAGGCCTGCGCGATCGCCAGGCGCTGCTGCATGCCGCCGGACAAGGCGGTCGGCGCGGCATCGCGCACCGCCTCCAGCCCGACCTGGGCCAACATCGCCTCGCCCGCTTCGAAGGCCTGGCGCCGGGCCGGGCCGCGCAAGCGGCCGAGCCAGCGGGCGGCGCGGAATTCCAACCCGAGCACGACATTCTCGAGCACGCTCAGATGCGGGTAGACCGAGTAGCGCTGGAACACGATGCCGCGGTCGGGCCCGGGCTCCGCCGGCAAGGGCGCGCCATCGAGCAGGAGCCGGCCGCGGGTCGGCGCTTCCTGGCCCAGCAGCAGGCGCAAGAAGGTGGTCTTGCCGCAGCCGGACGCGCCGACCAGCGTCACGAAGCTGCCGCTCGCGACCTCCAGATTGATCCGCTCCAGCACCGAGCGGTCGCCATAGGCCTTCCAGAGCTGCTCGACGGTGATTTGGCTCATCGGCCAGCCGCCCAAGCAAAGCGGGCGCGCGACCAGCGGGCCAGCGCCAGATCCATCAGGAAGGCGAGCAGCGTGATCCAGGCGACATAAGGCAGGATCACGTCCATCGCGAGGAAGCGGCGGACCAGGAAGATGCGATAGCCGAGCCCCTCGGTCGCGGCGATCGCCTCGCCGGCGATCAGGAACAGCCAGGCGGGGCCCAGCGCCAGCCGGATGCCGCCGATCAGCCGCGGCAGGATCATCGGGCCAGCGACCCGCAGCAGGATCTGCCAGCTGGAAGCGCCCAGCGTCTGCGCCTTGATCAGCAGCTCCTCGGGCAGCTCGCGCGCGCGAAAGGCGACGTCGCGGATCAGGAAAGGCGCGATCCCGATCACGATCAGCACCACCTTGGCGAGCTCGCCCAGGCCGAACAGGATGAACAGAATCGGCAGGATCGCCAAAGGCGGGATCATCGAGAGCACCGCCATCAAAGGATCGAGCAAAGCGCCGGCATAAGGAAACAGCCCGATCGCCAGACCGAACACCAGGCCGAGCAGGGCCGCGATCGCGACCCCGAGACCGAGGCGCAGCAGACTGGCCGCGGTATCGGTCCAGAACAGGTAGTTGCCGCTGCGCGGATCCGCCTGCAGCGCCAGCGCGCTGATCGCCTCGACGAAGCTGCTCGGCGCCGGCAGCAGCTTGTCGCCCGGATTGGCCGAGAGCCGCATGTCCGAGCCGATCAGATAGAGCAGGATCAAGGCTACGAAGGGTGCTGCTGCCAGGAGGAGGCCCGAGCCGCGCTGGGGCCGCCGATTGATGAAGCGCCGGGCCGTTGCCATGCCGGCCGCCTCAGAGCGCGCCGTCGGCCGCCAGCTTCATGTAGGCCTCGGTGAAGCGGAGCTTGAGGTTGCTCGGATCGCCCAGCTGCTGGCCGCCCGGCAGCTCGATCCCGACCTGATCGACCCCGCCCTGGAGCAGGCCGTGATCGGCCGAGAACTTGCGGACATGGTCCATGGTCGTGGCCAAATCGGGGCTCAAGGTGAACGCGACCGCATCGGCCGCCTGGTCGAACAGCCGGGTGCTGGCGAGCTGGGCGTCGAAGCCGGCGAGATCGGTGCCGGACGCCTTGGCCATCGCGGTGCGCGCCTCGATCGCGGCCGGCGCATCGCCGGTCATCAGCGCCATGGTCTCGTACCAGGCGCCGGTCAGCGCCTTGCCGAGATCCGGATTGGCGGCGAGCGTCTCGCTGTTGACCACCATCATGTCGATGATCTCGCCTGGGATCTGGCTGGAATCGAACAGCTTGGTAGCGCCTGGCTGGGCCAGGACCTCGGCCAGCAGCGGGTTCCAGGTGACCACATGCTCGACGTCCGGGGTCGAGGTGAAGACCGCGACCAGATCGGCATCCGAGGTATTGACCACGGTCAGATCGCGCTCGGCCATGCCCGCCCCTTCGAGCGCGCGCGCCAGCAGGTAATGGGACACGCTGAGCTCGACCAGATTGACCGACGCGCCCTTCAGCCCGGCCACGTCCTTCGCGGTCTTGGAGACGATGCCGTCATTGCCGTTGGAGAAGTCGCCGATGATCAGGGCGGTGCTGTCGACGCCGCCGACCGCCGGAATGGTCAGCGCGTCCATGTTGGTCATGACGCAGCCGTCGAAGCCGCCGGCGGTATATTGGTTGATCGATTCGATATAGTCGTTGATCTGCACGACCTCGATCTCGAGGCCGTATTTGTCGGCCCATTTCTTGACGATGCCCTGATCGGCGGCGTAGCCCCACGGCATCCAGCCGACATAGATCGACCAGGCGATGCGAAAGCTGGTCTTGGCATCCGCCGCCTGCGCGCTGGCGGCGCCCAGCATGCAGGCCAGCAGCAGCATCGAGAGCCGAGCCGTGAGCCGCATCGTGACCTCCTTGGTTGTCCAGGGCGGCTCGAACGGCACCGGCGCGGAGGCTCGCGCGTGCTGGCTTGGCGCCGGCCGATCGAGTCTCCCGGGCTTTTGTCCCGCCGTGGCTCCGCCGACCCGTCAGGCTCGGCGGGAGTGCCTCTCTCGGACCAGCGTCGCGCCAGCATGGGGCAGCGACCGGAACCCTAGACGCATTATGGCGGAGGCTCTGCAAGCGCGGTGCCAAGCTGCCGAAAAGCCAGGCAGCCGGGCGGCACCCGGCCGGGCGTGCGCGTGGCTTGGGCAGCCACTGCCGCTGATCGAGGCAGAGCTGCGGCGCGGCGCCCCGGACGCGGGCGCCGGCCGCAGCCGATCGGCCTAGTGCAGCGAGCCGGCGAGCCGCTTGCCGCCCGCCGCGGTCAGCAAGGCGCGCTGCTCGAGCGTGCGGCCGAAGTCCCGGGCCGCCAGCGCTGGCCCGATCAGCGGGCCGGTGGCTGCGGCACAACCCGCGGCGGCCAGGAACTTGAGCTGGGCATCGGTCTCGACGCCCTCGGCATGCAGCTCCTTGCCCAGATTCAGGCCCAGATCGATCAGCGCCCGCAGGGCAGTCTCAGCCATGTCGCTGCGGCCGATCAAGGCAACCATGTCGGTCGGCAGCTCGAGCCGCGCGATCGGCAGCTCGAGCAGCGGCGGCAGGTCGATCGGCCGCTCGCCGAAGCCGGTCAAGGTCAGCGTGACGCCGAGCGCTGCCAGCTGCTCCAGATTGGCGCGCAGCCGATGGCTGGTGACATCGAGATCCAGGCCCGGATCGAGCGCCAGATCGACTGCGGCCGCCGGCAGATCGAGCTCGGCCAGCGCCTGTCTGAACCGGCCGGCAAAGTCCGGCTGGTCGAGCTGATTGGCGAAGGGCTTGAGCCGGATGCTGGCGAGCAGGCCCTTAGCATGCCAGCGCGCCACCTCCGCCCCAATCTGCTGCAGCGCCCAATGGCCGAGCGCATGGCACAGGCCGGCCCGTTCGGCGATCGGCTGCAACGCCGCGGCCGCCAGCGGACCGTGGCTCGGATGGCGCCACATGAGGCTCGCCTTGGCCGCCGCCATGGAGCCCTGGCGCAGATCCAGCGACGGCTCGTAGGTCAGGCAAATCTCGCCGCGCTGGACGGCGTGCCGCATCTCATGGTCGATCGCCAGGCCGGCGGCGACTTCGCTCGCCAGCTCGCGGCTGTGGAAGCAAAAGCCATCGCCGCCCCAATGGCGCGCCCGGACCGCCGCTTCGCGCGCCCGCTCGATCAGCAGGTCGGCGCGGTTGCCATCGGTCGGGTAGAGCGCCAGGCCGAGACAGACGCCGAGCGGCGCCCGTCCGCCGGCCGGCGCCAGATGCCGGGTCAGGCGGTTCAGCAGCCGGGCGGCGAGCCGATGCGCCGCATGGCTGTCCGCGACCGGCATCTGGATGATCGCCAGCTCGTCGGCGGCCAGCACCGCCATGCTGTCGCCTGGCCGCAGCAGCCCGCCGACCCGATGCAGGATGGTCGCCTGGTCGAGCACGGCAGCGGGCGTCGCCTCGGTTGGGTGCAGGTGGACCACGAGCACTGCCAGCCGCTCGCCACCCCGCCGCACCAGATCCAGATCATGGCTGAGGCGGCGCTCGAAATGGCGGCGACTGAGCGTGCCCGCCAGGGGTCGGCCCAGGCTGCTCGAACCAGCCGCATGGCGAGGTGCCTGCGCCGCCATCAGGCTCGGCGCCGCCGGCGCATCGGCCGCAGCGCCTGGCATGGGCGGCGCCAACCGGCCAGTCTCCTGGTCGAGGTCGGCATTGGCGTTGATCAGCTCGGGCATCATCGGTCGCTTCCCCCTTGGCAGGGCGCCCGGCATGGCGAGCGCTTCCTGTGGGGGCCCATTCCCAAGCGCCGTGCCAACGGCGTAGGCTTAGCTAACCTTTTGTTAACGCTATGACCTTAGAACGAAGCCGGGGGTCGCGGCCGGATCGTCTCGCAAGCTTGGTCGCAATTTGCGACTGCCCTTGCGACAGCCGGCGCTAGCAGCCGAGCTGGTCGGCCAGCTCCTGGAAGCTGGTCGCCATGACCTCGAACCGGTGCTCATGGGGCAGCGATGATGCGGCGGCGGCCGGGCCATATTCAGTCGGTCGGTGGACATAGGCGGTGGCCAGGCCGCAGCTCCGGGCCGCGAGAAGATCGTTGGCGTGGGCTGCGACCATCATGCAGGCGCCGGGGGGCAGGCTGAAGGCATCGGCGGCCGCGAGATAGGTCGCCGGCGTCGGCTTGTAGTTGCGGGCAAGCTCGGCGCCCAGGATCGCGTCCCAAACCAGGCCGCCATGGCGGGCCAGGTGGACCATCAGGCTGATATTGCCGTTGGAGACCGGCGCCATGAGGTAGCGCTGGCGCAGCCGGCGCATGCCGTCGCGAACATCCGGCCAGGGCTCCAGCCGGTGCCAGGCGGTGGTCAGCTGGTCGATCTCGGCTGCGCTCAGCCCGTCGATCGCGAACTCCTCCAGGGTTGCGAGGAGATTCTCCCGATGCAGCAGATCGAGCTTCGCGAAGGGTCGCCGGCCGCTGCGCACCGCCTCCATCGATGGCTGGTAGCGGGCACGCCAGCGATCGGCGAAGGCGTGCCAGTCGCGCGCGATGCCGCGCCCCGCCAGGCAGCGTTGCGCCTCGCGCGCGATGCCCTCGCGCCAGTCGACCACCGTGCCGAAGATGTCGAACAGGAGGGCCTGGACCGGCAAGGCACTCATGGTAGGTTCCCAGCGGGCCGGCGGGCGAACAGGACGTTGGCGATGAAGGTCAGGACCGCGGCGTCGTCCTGATTGCTCATCAAGCAGCGCAGCTGGACGATGCCGCGGTCCGGCTTGGACCGAGAGGGCCGGACCGCCAGCACCTCGACCCGCCCGGCCAGCTGGTCGCCCGGCCGGACCGGCTGCAGCCAGCGCAGCTCGTCGATGCCAGGCGAGCCCATGGCGGCGGCGCGCACCAGCAGGCCATCCACGAACAGCCGCATGAAGACGCAAGCCGTCTGCCAGCCGCTGGCGATCAGGCCGCCATAGATCGAGCCGGCGGCCGCGGCGTCATCGAGATGAAAGTCCTGTGGATCATAGGCCTCGGCGAAGGCCACGATCTCGGCGCGTTCGATCGCACGGCTGCCGAGCTCGAAGGCATGGCCGGGGATAAAATCCTCGAGATAGAGCTCGGGCATCGCAGGCTCGCGGCAGTGGCGCTCGAATTGGCCAGCTCGGATCTCGATCAGTCTAGCGCCTGGCGGCCGGCTTGAACATTGGCGGCCAGCTGGGCCAAGGTCAGCCGATAAATCGGCGCCCGCGTTAACGGCTTCTTCATGAGAATTACTTATAGCTTAAAGGGCATCACGTCACCGCCGACCCAGCGAGCCCAGCCAGCAGGAGGAACGCGCCATGACGCAGGTGACAGCAACGCCCAGCCCCGCCGCGATCAGGCCGCGGCCAGCCGCGCCGCTGATCGGCCAGAGGCGCCAGACGCGGTCCGCCCCAGTCGCCGGCGCCGGCAGCGGCCAGCTCGCTTTCAGCCACGGTGAGCGGGCGCCGCCCGGCACCTGAGCAGTCGATCGGGCGACCGCCGCCCGCACCATCTGCCAAGACTAGCCGAACTGTTCCGCAGCTCCCCACAGATGGCAGCCGCTACCCCGACCAGTTTGGCCGCGCAGGCCGCATGCCCGATCCTGAGCCCGGATCCGCCGGCGTGCCTTGCGGGCCTCTCCCGCGACGACCGCTTGGAGGCGTTGGCTTGCCAACGCCTCTTTTTTTGGCGCTTGAATGGCGCCCGACGACCGCCCGCACCGGCGCTCACTCGATATGTCACATCACCGTTAATGCGGGGTTTCCTTAGGCTGCTACCTCGGCAATAGCTGGGGTTGCTGCTGGACCGACGATCCGAGCAGCAAGGCGCGCGGGGACAGGGCTTGCGGACCCAGCCAGGCAAGACCGGCGGCGAGGCTGCGCCGACCGGCCAAGGAGCGCCACGCAACGGTGTGGCGCCTGCGGCCATCGACGCGCAGCCGCAGCCAGTCGTCGTCATCGAGCCTGCGGGCGGCATGCCGATGCCGGCCGCCCCGGCCATGGCGGTGGGCGCCGACGGCGGCCCGGCTTGGCCGACGCTGGCCCGGCGCCAGCTGCACCGGCAGATCGGCGCAGCCTGGACGTGGCGGAACCTGCAGGTCTGCCTGGCCGCCGCCTTTGGCTGTGGCTGGGTCGGCTATTTCCTCGGCTGGGCGATCGGCGGCTCCGGCCGGCTCGGCGATCTGGCGCTGCTGGCGGATCCCGCCCAGCCGGCGCGGCTGGTGGGCGGCATCGGCGCGATCCTGCTGCCCTGGCTGGCATTGCGGCTGGGTCGCTGGCTCGGGCGTCTGGAGCGCACCAGCGGGCTATGGCTGGCGCGCCGCCTACGGCGGCGGCTGCCGCATCTGCAACCAGCCTTGGTCGAGCGCCGCCTACGCCAGCTCTCGGCGCTGCTGCTGACCGTCAGCCTGCTCCTGCTGCTCTACCGCCGGCGCCCCGATCTCGTCGCTCTGGTGATTCCGTTCGCTTGGCTGACGATTGGCCCGGTCGCGGGCGTGGCGCTGGCCGGCCGGGTGCGCCGGCCTTGGCTCAAGGCGGGCCTGGCGGTGCTGGGTGGCGCGGCCGCCA
>CADEGR010000050.1:0-9742 GCA_902826935.1 uncultured Alphaproteobacteria bacterium
CTTGTCGGCATCGATGAAGACCAGATCGAACGGGCCGGCTCGCTCGGCGGCGAGCTGCGGCAGCGTGTCGAAGGCGGCACCGATGCGGATCTCGGTGCGCTCGGCGAGGCTGGCGCGGGCGAGGTTGGTGCTCGCCACCTTGGCGTGGCGGGGCTCGTATTCGAGCGTGATCAGGCGGCCATCCGCCGGCAGGGCGCGGGCCAGCCAGATGGTGCTGTAGGCGCCAAGGGTGCCAATCTCCAGGATGCGCCGGGCGCCGATCAGCTTGGCCAGCAGATAGAGCAGCTTGCCATGGCTGGGCGAGATCTGGATCGCGGGCAGGCCGGCCGCCTCGGCATCGGCCAGAGCGGCGTCGAGCACCGGATCCGCTGGGACGAACAGCGCCTCGATGTAGCGCTCGATGGTCTCGAACAGAGCCTGGTCCATCGGCTTCGCTCCTTCGGAAGGATGTGTCAGGCGCCGACCGCCAGGCGCAGGCGGCGATTGTGGCGGCCCTTGTTCTCGACCTTTTGCAGGCGGACCGCCCTGGCTTCGCCGGTCGAGCGCAGATGGGTGCCGCCGCAGGCCTGGCGGTCGAGGCCGGCGATCTCGACGATCCGGACCTGGCCCGCGGCATCGGCGGGCGGGCTCACCGCCTTGCTGCGGAACATGCCGGGCGTGGCCTCGGCCGCGGTCCAGGGCATGGCAAAGCTGCGCACCGGAAAGTCCTGGCGCAGCAGGTCGTTCAAGGGGTCCGCGAGGCTACGCAAGCCGGCCAGGTCGACGCCCGGCAGGTCGAAATCCAGCCGCAGCGTGCCGTCGGCGGCGAGCTGCGCGCCGGTCAGGAGGGCGCCGGCATGGTCGCGATAAATCAAGGCGTTGGCGACATGGGCGATGGTGTGCAGCTCGCACATCAGCCGCCGGAACTCGGCATCAACCTGAACCAGCACCGCACCTGCCGGCATCAGATCGCCCTCGATCGCGTGCCAGAGGCCCGCTTCATCGACCTGGCAGCCGGTGATCGCCGCTTCGCCCTGGGCAAAGGCCAGCCGGCCGCGATCGGCGAGCTGGCCGCCACCGCCCGGGAAGAAGGGCGAGCGCGCCAGGCGGACGGCGCCGGGGCGCGCCGCCAGCACGGTCGTCTCGAGCGTGAGCAGATCCGGCTCGGTCTGGCAAAGATAGCTGGGCGCAATCCTGGCGGCATTGGTCATGCCGGCCACCTTGCCGGGCGATCGCCGCCGGTTCAAGGGGCGCGGCGCCGATCCGGCACGGGTGTTGCCAAGCCCGCTCGCCTGCCCAGATTCAGGCGATGGGCAGGCACTCGGTCGAGCAGCTGGTGGGCGATCTCAGACGTCTGGGCGTGATGCCTGGCGCCATGCTCATGGTCCACGCCTCGCTGAGGGCGATCGGGCCGGCGGACCATGGGGCCGACGGCGTCCTGCAGGCGCTCGACCAGGCGGTGGGTCCGAGCGGCACGCTGCTGATGGTGCTGGGCGCGGCGGATGGCTGGGCCTGGGTCAATGATCGGCCGGAGGCGGAACGGCCGGCCTTGCTGGCCAAGGCGGAACCCTTCGACTGCCAGCGAACGCCGGCCGAGCCGGAGGTGGGGGTGCTGGCCGAGCGCTTCCGCCTGGCCGAGGGCACGCTGGTTTCGGACCATCCCGAGGGGCGGTTCGCGGCGCGCGGTCGCCTGGCCGCGGCGCTGGTCCGCGACGTGCCCTGGCACGACTACTACGGGCCGGGCTCACCGCTGGCCCGGCTGGTCGACGCGGACGGTCAGGTGCTGCGTCTGGGCGCCGATCCCGACACGGTCACGCTGCTGCATTATGCCGAGTATCTGGCTGAGCTGCCGGGGAAGCGTCGGGTCCGGCGGCATCGCCGGGTGGTCACGCCGCGTGGCCCAAAGATCCGGATGGTCGCCTGCCTGGATGATCGCGACGGCATCGTCGACTGGCAGGGCGAGGACTACTTCGCTCGGATTCTGCGCGCCCACCTCGCCGCCACGCCGGTGGCACGGGGCCTGGTCGGCGAGGCGACGAGCGAGCTGCTGCCGGCGCGCGCTTTGGTGCGCTTCGCCGCGGACTGGATGAGCCGGAACCTGGCCCTGGCCGCTAGTCGGTGACCGCCGCCTCGTTGGTGGCGGCGCCGACCTCGGCGGCACCTTCCTCCTCGGGCTTGTCCTCCGATTTCTTGGCGGCCTTGGCCGCCTTCTTGGCCGCCTTCGCGCGCTCACGCTCGTGACGCTCGAAGCGGTAATTGGGCTTGCGGGCCATGGGCTTCCCTCCTCTGCTGTGGCCGCGGTCGCTGCGGGCTGGGTGCCTGGTCGTCAGGCCCGGCGGCCGCGGCAAAACGGAAGGGAGCCCTAGGGCTCCCTTCGAACCATCAATGGCTCACGTCGGCGCCGGGACGGCGGTCCCGAACCGCGGAGCTTGCGCTATCGTGACTGAGGATCGCCTCGCTGGTCAGTCGAGCACCACCAAGTTCTCAGCCGAAGCCTTGCCGTTCCGGCCAGGAACCAGCTCGTATTGCACCTTCTGCCCTTCGCGCAGGCTCTGCAGACCCGCGCGCTCGACCGCCGAGATGTGGACGAAGGCGTCCTTACCCCCGTCATTAGGCTCGATGAAGCCGTAGCCCTTGGTCGGGTTGAACCACTTCACAGTTCCAGTAGCCACAGCTACTCCTTTCACTACGTCGTCGTTGCGGCGGGCCCGCCTGGGGGCGCTGCTCGCCGGTCGTGCGCTGCCACTTCGTCATGCGTAACCCGGCTAGGCGCGGGCGCAACTAACAGACTACGCCAAGAGCAAGGGCCAGCGATCAACTTACATTTGAGCAACTGCGACCAAGATGCAAGGCCTTCCATGAGCGGCCAGGCGGCCGCCCCGAGACCGGTTCCGCCGTTGGCCTGGGTCCGCCGGTTCGCGCCGCTATTGGCGCCCGGCAGCACCGTCTTGGACCTGGCCTGCGGTGCCGGCCGGCACAGCCGCTACCTGCTGGAGCTGGGTCATCAGGTGAGCGCGCTCGACCGCGATCTCGCCGGCATGGCCGATCTCGCCGGCCAGCCAGGGCTGGAGCTGATCGCGGCCGATCTCGAGCAGGCGGCCTGGCCCCTGCCCGGCCGGCGCTTCGCTGGCATCGTCGTCACCAACTATCTCTGGCGGCCGCTCTGGCCCGACCTGCTGGCGGCGCTGGGTCCGGACGGCCTCTTGCTCTACGAGACCTTCGGGCTCGGCCAGGCGGCATTCGGCCGGCCGCGCGATCCGGCCTTCCTGCTGGCGCCGGGCGAGCTGTTGGAGCGGGTCCGCGGCAGCCTGCAGGTGCTGGCCTACGAGCATGGCCTGGTGAGCGAGCCGCGGCCGATGCTTCGCCAGCGCATCGCCGCCCGGCGTGGATCGGCGCCGCAGCCGCTCTATCTCTAAAGGTCTGGTCGATCGATGCGGGCTCGCGAGACGATGGTCATGGCGAACCCCTTGGTGCCCTTCCTGCTCTGGCATGGCCTGGCCGGCACGCTGGCGGGCTGGCTGACCGCCGGCCTGGTCGTGGCGGTCGACCTCGGCCAGCTGCGCCAGCTGATCTTCGGCGGCGAGCTCTGGCTGGTGCCGCTGGTCATGCTGTTCGGCGGCTTCGCGCTGACCTTCGCCAGCCTGGCGATGGGCGCTGGCATCATGGGCCTCGGCCGCTCGGCCGAGGCCGACTGAGCGCCCGGCCAGCCGATCGGCGCTGGTCGGCCGATGATGCAGGATTGTCTTGCCGATGCCGGGCCCGCTAGATAAGCCGCAGGACGCCCTGGCGGCATGGGAGGCCGGCATGATCGATCTCTACACCTGGAGCACGCCGAACGGCCGCAAGGTCTCGATCATGCTCGAGGAATGCGGCCTGCGCCATAGCGTCCATTCGGTCGACATCACCAAGGACGAGCAGTTCCGGCCCGAGTTCCTGGCGATCAGCCCGAACAACAAGATCCCGGCGATCGTCGATCGCGACAACGGCCACGCCGTGTTCGAATCCGGCGCCATCTTGATCTATCTGGCCGAGCGGACCGGTCGGTTCCTGCCGACCGAGCCCTTGGCGCGCAGCACCGTGCTGGAATGGCTGATGTTCCAGATGGGCGGCATCGGCCCGATGTTCGGCCAGACCCACCACTTCACCCGCTTCGCCAAGGAGCAGGTGCCGTACGCGATCGCGCGCTTCGGCGCCGAGACCAAGCGGCTCTATGGCGTGCTCGACCGGCGTCTTGCCCAGGTGCCCTATCTCGCCGGCGCCGACTATTCGATCGCCGACATCGCGGCCTGGCCCTGGGTTGCCCGCTTTGAATGGCATGGCCTGGCGCAGGGCCTCGACGAGTTTGCCAACGTCAAGCGCTGGTACCAGGCGATCGCTGCCCGGCCGGGCGTGCAGCGCGGCTACGACGTGCCGAGCTTCGGCCAGCAGATCCCTACGGCCTGAGCGCCGCCATGAGCCATCTGCAGCATCCGAGCGTGCAGCGCGTCCAGGCGGCGTTGCGGGCGGGCGGCTCGAGCGCCCATGTGATCGAGCTGGCCGCGACCGCGCGCACCGCCGCCGATGCGGCCGCCGCCCTCGGCGTGGAGCAGGGTGCGATCGTCAAATCGCTGCTGTTCATGGTCGACGGCGCGCCGGTGATGGCGCTGGTCGCCGGCGATCGCCGCTGCGACACCAAGCAGCTGCCGGGCGCGCTTGGCCTGTCCGGCCTGGTCCTGCGCGCCGATGCCGACCGGGTGCGGCAGGCGACCGGCTTCGTGATCGGCGGCGTGGCACCCTTGGCACACCCGCAGCCGCTCGCCACCGCGATCGACGACAGCCTCGGCCGCTTCGACACCATCTATGCCGCCGCCGGCCATCCCTTTTGCGTGTTCCCGACCGCCTTGTTCGAGCTCAGCCTGCTGACCGGCGGCCGGGTCGTGCGCGGCCTGTCGACGGCTGAATAAGCCGGGCTCGCCAGTCCGCAGCTCGATTGACACCGGCTTCGCCGCTCGACTAGAACGGCAGGTACCGGAGGGGTGGCCGAGTGGCTGAAGGCGGCGGTTTGCTAAACCGTTGTACGGGCGTAAACCCGTACCGTGGGTTCGAATCCCATCCCCTCCGCCACTCCAAGCCACTGATCCCTGCGGCCGAACGCGCGTCACAGCCGGCTCCGGAGCCGAGCGGCTTAGGCTAAGCCGAACTTCGTGGTCCAGCGGCGGATTGTTCGTAGGTTAGCTCTATGCGGCGTCTGGCCGGGGTTCGACCTAGAGCCTTTCCGCGACAGATTGAATCAGTTCTCTTTTTCAAGATGTTACGCAGAGCGGCGAGGTGATTCTCTCCCGACCAATAAAGTTGGGAGGGATCATGCCGCGAGCTTACTCACTGGATCTTCGCCAACGTCTGATCGACGCTGTTGAAGCTGGCAGTTCGGCGCGTGCCGCTGCGAAGCGGCTCCAGGTGAGCGCGTCGACCGCGGTCAAATGGGTGCAGCGCAAGCGCGAGACCGGCAGCGTCGAGGCGACGCCGATGCATGGTCATCCGCCGGCCAAGCTCGCGCCGCACAGGGATTGGCTTTTGCGGCTGGTTGCCGATCTGCCTGACCTCACGCTCAAGCAGATCGGCGAGCGTCTGGCGACAGAGGGCATCCATGTCAGCAAGAGCTGCCTTCATACCTTCCTCTGGCGGAACCGCATCCGCTTAAAAAAAGACCGCGCACGCGGCTGAGCGAGGCCGGCCGGACGTGAAGAAGCGGCGCAATGCCTGGCGGTGCATCCAGCCCTGGATCGACCCGGACCGGCTGGTTTTTCTAGACGAGACCGGTTTCACCACGAAGATGACGGGGCTCTATGGCCCATCGGCGAGCGTCTGGTCAGCCCGGTTCCACACGGCCATTGGAAAACGCTCACCTTCATCGCCGCCCTTCGAAACGATCGGATCGACGCCCCCTGGGTGATCGACGGGCCCATGGATGGCGCAGCCTTCCTCACCTATCTCGAGCATTGCCTGGTGCCGACGCTGAGCCCTGGCGACATCGTGGTGATGGACAATCTGCCTGCCCACAAGGTCAAAGGCGTCCGCGACATCCTCGAAAGCGCAGCCGCCCAGCTCTGCTCCTTGCCACCCTACTCACCGGATCTGAACCCGATCGAAAACGCGTTCGCGAAACTCAAAACCCTGATCCGAAGCGCCAGCGAGCGTACCATCAAAGGCTTGCAACAACAGATCGGAAAAGCCCTCGGCGCCTTCTCCCAAACCAAGTGCGCCAACTACTTCAGGCATGCGGGCTATGCGTAAACCTGACCAGGAAAAGCTCTAGGCGCCGCGCTGCACGGCCTGGACATGGCGGGCGAAGTCGCTGCTCGTCATCAGGGTCCTGCAGCGCCGGAATCGGTTGTTGGCATAGGCCAGGAAATCCTCGGCCGGGTTGCCGTTGGCATGCTGGATCAGACCCCAGAGCGTCCATAGCAGGTCGCACATCGCCTTGTAGATCACGATCCGGCCGCGCTCGTCCGGCCGCGGCTCGCCGCCGAAATAGGCTTCGATCATCGTCTCCTCCTGGCGGCCATCGAAGCCTGCCTCGATGGCGAGATCGCCCAGATCCCACATCGGATCGTTCATCCCAGCATATTCCCAATCGACGATCCACATGCGGACACCATCGTCCAGGAAGTTCTCGCACAAAGGGTCGCAATGGCAGGCGGCGAGCGGCAAGGGATGCGCCGAAAGCGCCCTGCGCACGCTCTCTCCCTCCGCCAGCACGTCGTGATAGCCCTGGGGCAGATCGACCGTCTTGCCGCCGAGCAAGCGGAGATAGTCGTCGATCATGGCGAACAGCTCGAAACGGAAGGCGAACCGCGCATCGGAGCGGTGCAGGGCGCGAAACGCCCTGCCCGCCCGCGCAGGCGCATCCGGCCGGCTCCGGAACAGATTGGGGGTCATCGTGACGGCGTCGCCGATGTACCGGGTGACCAGGATCCCGCGCGCGGGATCGGCATGGACCACCTCCGGCCCGACCCCGACCCTTGCCGCCTCGCGCGCCGCCACCGCCTCGACCGCCCGGTCGATATATTCCTCCGTCCCCTCGCCCGGCAGGCGCAGGCACCAGGCCTGCCCGCCGGCGGCGATCTTGAACACCTGGTTGGTGAGCCCGCCGAGCCTGCTGATCTCCACCGTCTCGGGCTCCAGCGCGGCGAGCGGCTCGATGCTGCGAAGGCTCGCTCTTGCCTGTTCGATGCCGTCCTCCGCCATTGCCGCTCCCCTCAAGCCTTCAGCCGCTTCATCTTGGGATCGTATCGGCAGCGCGGCCCATGGCTCGCCGGATGAAGCCGGCCGAACGCCTCGATCGCGAAGCCGCCGTCCGGGCTGCTGGCAGGCGGCAGCCCGGCCGGCACGTAGCCGAAGGCGATCGTCCTGCCCACCGTGTAGCCGAAGCCCGCGGAGGTGGTGAAACCCACGAGCCGGCCGTCGTGCAGAATCGGCTCGCCACCATGGAGCGGCGCGAAGCCGTCGATCGCAAAGCTGCGAAGCTGCCGCGTCAACGCCGTGCGCTTGATCCGGCGGAGCGCCTCGCTCCCGATGAACTCGCCCTTGTCCAGGGCGACGCAAAAGCCGAGGCCTGCCTCGTAGGGGTTGTCATCAGGGCCAATGTCGCCTGACCAGTAGAGATAGCCCTTCTCCAGCCGGCAGCTCTCGATCGCCTTGTAGCCTGCATGGCCGAGGCCATGGGCGGCACCGGCGGCGAGGAGGGTATCGAGGACGTGCACCGCCACGTCGGGCGCTAGATAGAGCTCGTAGCCGAGCTCGCCCACATAGCCGATGCGCACCGCGAGCGCCTCCGCCTGGCCGATGCCGACGCGCCGCGCGGCGAGGAACGGCAACGCCTCGTTCGAGAGATCGTCGTCGCTCGCCGCCTGGAGGATCGTGCGGGACGCCGGGCCGCACAGATTGAGCACGGCCAGCGCGCTCGTGACGTCTTGCATGCGCACGCTGCCGTCCGTGGGCAAATGGCGCCGCACCCAGCCGCCATCCCGCACGCCGAAGCCCGCGCCGGTCACCAGGAGGAAGCGGTCCTCCGCCTCGTGGATCAGGGTGACGTCCGCCTCGATCCCGCCCCTCGAACTGCAGAGCTGGGTATAGACGGCCTTACCGGGAGCGCCTGCGAGATCGTTCGCCGCGATCCGCTGCAGCGCCGCCAGCGCGCCCGGCCCCTCGATCAGGAACTTGGCAAACGAGCTCTGGTCGATCAGCGCCGCGCGCTCGCGGATCAGCCGGTGCTCCTCGCCGACCGCCTCGAACCAGCCGGGCTTATCCTCGAAGCTTGGGCGGTCGTCGGCGGGCCCGGCGGTCCGATCCGGCGAGGCGAAGAAATTCGGCCGCTCCCAGCCGAATTTCGCACCGAACACCGCGCCGGCCGCCGCCATCCTGTCGTGCAACGGCGAGCGGCGCAGATCGCGCCCGGCCGTGCTCTCCTCGCCTGGCCGATGGAGCTTGTAGTAGCTGGCATAGGCGGCTTGCGCGCGCTCCTCCAGAAACCGGTCCTGGGCGTGCAGCCGGCCGAAGCGGCGCACGTCGAGGGACCAAAGATCCATCCCTGGATCGCCCTCCAGGATCCAGCCCGCGATCGCCTGCCCCGCCCCCCCGGAGGCGGCGATGCCGGCGGTGAAGCCGCAGGCGACGAATAGATTGTCCAGCTCGGGCGCCGGGCCGAGGATCGGCTCGCCATCGGCGGAGACCGGGATCGGGCCGTTGATGATGGTCTGGATGCCGATCTGGTTCAAAATCGGGAGGCGCTCCGCCGCCGGCATGGCGAACCGTGCCAGGCGCTCCATGTCGGGCTGGAGCAGCTCCCGGCCGAACGCGAACGGCGGCCGGCTGCGCCAGCAGCAGGGTGCACCTTCCTCCCAGCCGCCGATCGCGAAGGCGCCGGTGTCCGGCTTCAGATAGAAGTTCTTGTCGGGATCGCGGAGCGTCGGCAGCGACTTCGGCAGGTCCAGGGTCTTCTCGGTCAGGAAGTACTGATGCTCGACCACACTGGTGGCGAGCGCCACGCTGGCCATCTCGCCGACCCGCTTGGCCCAGAGCCCGGCAGCGTTCACCAGGACCTCGAGGCCGACCGTGCCGTGATCGGTCACCACGCCGACGGCGCGCCGCCCTGCGAGGACGATGTCCCGGACCAGGACCCTCTCCTCGATCCGCGCGCCCATGCGACGCGCCACCCGGGCATAGGCGGTGGTCAGAGCGTAGGGATCGACATAACCGTCGCCCGGGATGAAGGCCGCCCCTTCGATGTGGGCGGGGTCGATGAACGGAAACATCGCCCGCGCCTCGCCCGCGGAGAGCGCATGGCACTCCACGCCGAAGCTTTTCGCCTGGCTCATCGAGCGGCGGATCTCGCTCCAGCGCTCGGAGCATGAGGCAAGGCGCAGCGAGCCCACCTTGCGCCAGTCGATCGGCAGCCCAGCCTCCTGCTCCAGCCGGTCGAACACTGCGACCGAATTCTGCATCAGCCGGGTCAGGTTCTGCTTGCCGCGCAGCTGGCCGACCAGCCCGGCCGCGTGCCAGGTGCAGCCATGGGTGAGCTCCGCCTTCTCCAGCAGCAGCACGTCGGTCTCGCCGGCGCGCGCCAGGTGATAGGCGATCGAGCAGCCGATCACCCCGCCGCCGATGATCACGATCTTCGCATGGCGGTCGGCAGCGAAGGTCATGGCCGCACCTATGCCTTCACCCGCGCCGAGGCGGGATCGTAGAGCGGTTCCAGATGGAGGCGGGCCGGCACGCGCTCGGT
>CADEGR010000050.1:9842-19362 GCA_902826935.1 uncultured Alphaproteobacteria bacterium
GCTGCGCCGCCGCGCGGCCGAGGAAATCGGTGTTCTTCTTCAGCTTGACCGCCCAGCCAAGTCCTGCCTCGAAGGGCGAATCATTCGGCGTGATGTCGCTGCCCCAGGCGCGGTAGCCCTTCTCCAGGCGCAGGCTCTCCAGCGCCCGGTAGCCGACCGGTCGGATGCCATGCGCAGCGCCGGCGCGCATCAGCGCATCGAACACCAGGCCGGTCGCAGCGAGCGGCACATGCAGCTCCCAGCCCAGCTCGCCCACATAGGTGACCCGAAGGGCGCGCACCGCATGACCTTCGATCTCGATGCTCCTGGCATGGCCGAAGGGAAAGGCGAGGTTGGCGCAGTCGACAGCCGTCACCGCCTGGAGCACGTCTCGGGATCTCGGCCCCATCAGGGAGAGCGTGCCAAAGTCTTCGGTGACGTCCCGCAGCTCGGCATCGAAACGACGCCCGACATGATCGCGGATCCAGGCGCCGTCATGGGTGCGAAATCCCGTGCCGGTCACGATATAGAAGAGATCCTCCTCGAGGCGGGCGACGGTGAGATCGCACTCGATCCCGCCTTTGCCGTTCAGGAGCTGGGTATAGGTCAGTCGCCCGGGCGGACGGGTGACGTCGTTCGCCGCGATCCAGTCCAGCGCCGCCATCGCGTCCCGGCCGGACAGCTCGAACTTCGCGAACGAGGACTGATCGAACAGGCCGACCGCCTCGCGCACCAGCCGGTGCTCTTCGCCCACCGGCTGGAACCAGTTCGGCCGGCCCATCGAGGGCACATCCTTCGCCGCCATGCCATCGGGCGCGAACCAGTTCGGCCGCTCCCAGCCGAGCTTGGAGCCGAACACCGCGCGGTGCCCCTTCAGGCGCTCGTAGAGCGGTGAGACGATCCGCGGCCGGCCACTCTCATACTCCTCGTGGGGAAAGCCGATGGCGTAGTGCTTGCCATAGGCTTCCAGCGTGCGGGCGCAGACCCAGTCCCGGTCGTGGTGCAGGCCGGAGAAGCGGCGGATGTCGACGGTCCAGAGATCGAGCGGCGCTTCGCCGTCCATCACCCAGGCGGCCAGCGCCCAGCCGGCGCCGCCACCGCTCGCGATGCCGAACGCGTTGAAGCCGGCGCCAACGAACATGTTCTCGCACTCCGGCGCCCGTCCCAGAATGAAGTTGCCATCCGGCGTGAAGCTCTCCGGGCCGTTGACCATCTGCTTGACGCCGGTGCGCTCGAGCGCCGGCACGCGCCAGACCGCCTGCTCCAGATGCTGGCCGAAATGGTCGTAGTCGTCGTCGAAAAGTTGAAACTGGAAGTCGCCCGGCACATCCTTCATAGTCCAGGGGACTGGGTTCCGCTCATACCCGCCCATCACTAGGCCGCCGACCTCCTCCTTGAGGTAGATCAGCCGGTCGGGATCGCGCACGGTTGGCGTGTCCGGGGCGAGGCCCGGGATCGCCTCGGTCACGATATACTGGTGCTTCACCGGCTGCAGCGGCACGCTGACGCCGGCCATGGCGCCCACTTGGCGCGCCCACATGCCGGCGCAGTTCACCACCTTCTCGCAGGCAATGGCGCCCTCCGGGGTCAGCACCCGGGTGATCCGCCCGCCCGCCTGCTCGAAGCCGACGACGCTAACTCCCTCGATCACCCGCGCGCCCGCCATTCTGGCCCCCCGGGCAAGCGACTGGGTGATGTCAGCCGGGTTCGCCTGGCCGTCAGTCGGCAGGAAGGACGCCCCCACCAGGTCGCCCACCGCCATCAGCGGCCACAGCTTCTTGACCTCGGCGGGTGAGAGCAGGTGCATCTCCATCCCGAAGCTGCCGGCCGTGGTGGCAAGCCGCTTGAACTCGGTCCAGCGGTCGGCGTTGCAGGCCAGGCGCAGGCAGCCGGTCATCTTCCAGCCGGTCTCAAGCCCGGTCTCCTTGTGCAGGCGCTTGTAGAGCTCAACCGAGTATTGCAGGAGCCGCGTGATGCTCGCCGAGGAGCGGAGCTGGCCGACTAGCCCCGCCGCATGCCAGGTGGAGCCTCCCGTCAGCCGCCCCTGCTCCAGCAGCAACACATCCGCCTTATCGTCGCGCGCGAGATGATAGGCGGTCGAGCAGCCAATGATGCCGCCGCCGATCACGACGACCTCCGCCTGGAGAGGTAGGGTCATACGCAAGCTTTCCCGTAGCGAGTGCGATAGCGGTCGAGCGCAGCAGCGAGCCGGTCGAGATTGTCCTCGGTGTAGGCGACGTAGTCGGCGCCGGGCGCCTGGAGATGAAGCTCGGAGACCATGCTCCACATCGCCTCGCGCAGCAGGGAGGCGCATTGCATCGCCGCATGGCTGCGGCGCAGATCCTCGTCCGGCGCTCGCTCGAAATAGGCGGCGAGCAGCGCTTCGGACTCTTCCGGGCTGAAGCCCGCATTGGAGGCGAGCCCAGCAAGGTCGAACATCGCGGTCGAGAAGCCGGCATATTCGAAGTCGATCAGCCAGAGCCGGCCCCGGTCCTCGAGCAGATTGCCGGGCAGGAGGTCGTTATGGCCGAAGAC
This sequence comes from uncultured Alphaproteobacteria bacterium, assembly GCA_902826935.1. GTDB lineage: Bacteria > Pseudomonadota > Alphaproteobacteria > Geminicoccales > Geminicoccaceae > CADEGR01. The sequence goes on from CADEGR010000050.1 coordinate 12,357, forward strand.
GATCGGCAACGGCATCTGCGCCGCCTCCAGCTCCCGTGCCAGGCAGAGATAGCCCGGCAGCCGGTCCACCATCCGGCTCCGGCCCTCCTGCAGCAGGCGGGCGTAATCGCGGATCACGTGAAACACCCAGAACATGAAGCCCGGCCCGCTCACATGCTGCGGCATGACGCCGTGGAAGCGGCGCACCAGAGCGGCGAGCTCAGGAATCCGCGCGCGGACATCCGCCGCCTCGTAGGTCCGCCCGTCGATGAAGGCGAAGACCATCGCGCCGGGTTCCGCGTGGACCAGCTCCGGCGCAAAGCCCGCCGCGGCGGCGGCCCGGCAGGTCATCGCCTCGCGCTCGCGGAACACATGGTGGAAGGGGAAATCCCGGCCGAAGCGGACGACCAAACGTCGGTCGCCGTCGGTCACGAGGAAGCTCTCGTTGCTCAGCCCGCCGAGCAGCGGCTGGATCTGGAGCTTGCCCTGCCAGATCGGCAGCGCCTGGATGCGGGCCCTGCTGTCGGTCATGCTGGCGCTCCCGTCGTGGCGCTCGCCGTGCCAGTGCTCGCCGTCGCTGTATCGATCGCCCCGTCCATCAGCGCAAAAGCCCGAGGCGCGCGCGCATCCGGCTGGCGCCCGCGCCGATCAGCCGGTCGGCGATGATCCCGATGAACGCGACCGCAAGGCCTGCGACGAGGCCGCGGCCGACATCCGCCTTGGTCAGCGCCACGTAGACCTCCTGGCCGAGGTCCCGGGTGCCGACCAGCGCCGTGATCACCAGCATCGACAAAGCCAGCATGATGGTCTGGTTGATGCCGAGCATGATCTCCGGCAGAGCGAGCTTCAGCTTGATCTTGGCGAGGAGCTGCAGGCGCGTGCAGCCGGACGCGGTGCCGGCCTCGACCAGCCGCGGGTCGACCTCGGCAAGGCCGTGGATGGTGTAGCGAATCGCGGGCGCGATGGCGTAGGCGACCACCGCGATCATCGCCGTGAAGTCGCCGACCCGGAACAGCATTACTGCCGGCATCAGGTAGACGAAGGACGGCAGGGTCTGCAGCGTGTCGATGACTGCGAGCACGGTCGGCCGAAGTCCCTCACGCTCGGCCGCGAGGATGCCGATCGGGATGCCGAGCATGCAGGCGATCGCCACCGAGACGCCGCAGAGATAGACGGTGACCATCGCCTTGTCCCACTGCCCCGTGGCGGCGATCAGACAGGCGAGCGATCCGACCAGGAGGGCAAGGCGCCAGCCGCCGAGCGTCCAGCCGGCAAGCGCCAGGAGCGCCACCACGCCTGCCCAGGGCAGATCCAGCAGCAGGCGCTTGAACGGCACCAGGATGTTCAGGAGCAGGAGGTTCTTCACCGCCTCTATCTGGTCGAAGAAGTTGACGTTGATCCAGCGCAGCAGCTCCGACCAGAAGGTTCCGGTCGAGACCTTCAGGTTCTCAGGGTAGGTCTGCAGCCCACCGACGAAGAGCCCACCGAGCGCCGTCGCCAGCACCAGCGCAAAGGCGGCGAGCACCAGGGGATGACGCCGGAACAGCCCCGGCCGGCGGTCGTTCTCGCCGTGGTTTCGGACCTGCTGCGAAAACGCCTGGGACAGCCTGTCGAGCGCGATCGCGAGCGCCACGATCGCGAGGCCCGCCTCCAGCCCGGCGCCGATGTCGAGCCGGCGGAGGGCGGCCAGCACCTCGAAGCCCAGGCCGCCCGCGCCGATCATCGAGGCGATGATCACCATGTTGAGGGACAGCATGATCACCTGGTTGACGCCAACCATCAGGCCGGGCCGGGCGGAGGGCACCATCACCCGCCAGGTCATCTGCGCGCCGCTGCAGCCGACCATCCGGCCGAGGTCCTGGATCTCCGTCGACACGCCGCGCAAGGCGAGCGTCGTGATCCTCGCCATGGGCGGCATGGCGTAGATGATGGTCGCCACCACAGCAGCGGTCGGGCCGAAGCCGAACAGCACCAGGATCGGAACCAGATAGGCAAAGACCGGGACGGTCTGCATCAGATCCAAAAGCGGCGTCAGCGCTTGGTCGACCGTCCGCCAGCGGAAGGCTGCGATGCCGAGCAGCAGGCCGCCGGCCACGCCGAGCGGCACCGCGATCAGGATCGAGGCAAGGGTGATCATCGCGTTGTGCCACTGGCCGAAGACCGCGATGAAGCCGAAGCAGGTCGCGACCAGCAGGGCAAGGCGCCAGCCGCCGGCATGGAAGCCCATCAAGGCAACCAGGCCGATCACCGCGACCCAGGCGAGCGGCGGCAGGATCTGGACTGCGTCCGAGCCCTGGCCTGACAGCAGGCCGCTCGAGAGCAGGCCAAGCGCCAGGCGGTAGGGCAGATCGATCACCGCCGCGACAAACCGGGTCAGCTCGGTGAAGGAGAACAGACCGAAATGCGCCTCCTCCACCAGCCAGTCCATGCCGCCGCCGATCCAGGTCTTCAGGGGCAAACGCAACGCGCTTGGATATTTGAACGCCCATTCGGCGATCGGCTCGCCGAACTGCCAGAGCAGCACGAAGGCCAGCAGCGCTGCCGCCCAGATCAGGCGCATCGGCGTCAGCGCCGAGGTCCAGGGCCGCGCGCCCTGGCCGATCATGGCAGTGGCCGCGGGCGCGCTCATCCTCAACCCTGCATCATCAGATCGGCCACGGCGTCGCGGCGCAGGGTGCCGAGCGGCCGGCCCTCGGCATCGACCACCAGCAGCACGCCCTCGGAGTCCGCGAACAAGGGCGCCACATCGGCGATCCTGCTGCCGGCGCCGACCGTCCGGCCGCTCGGCGCCGCCGCTCCGTTCAGCGGCGTCATGATCGTGCCGGCACGCACCACCTTCGCCTTGGTGACGTTCCGTGTGAAGGCCGCGACATAGTCGGAGGCGGGACTTAGCACCAGGTCCTCCGGCGTGCCGATCTGCTCGATCCGACCGTCCTTCATGATCGCCACCCGGTCGGCCAGGCGGATCGCCTCGTCGAAGTCATGGGTGATGAACACGATGGTCTTCTGCAAGACCGACTGCAGGCGGACGAACTCGCCTTGCATCTCGCGCCGGATGAGGGGATCGAGCGCGGAGAAGGGCTCATCCAGGAACCAGAGCTCCGGCTCGACCGCGAGCGAGCGCGCGATGCCGACCCGCTGCTGCTGCCCGCCGGAAAGCTCCCGCGGGAAAAACGCCTCGCGGCCAGCCAGGCCGGTGAGCTCGATCATCCGCTTCGCGCGCCGCTCGCGCTCCGCTCTGGCGACCCCCTGGACCTCCAGGGGAAAGGCGACATTGCCGAGCACGGTGAGGTGAGGCAGCAGCGCGAAATGCTGAAACACCATGCCCATCTGGTGGCGCCGGATCTCGATCATCCGCCGGGGGCTCGCGGCCAGGAGGTCCTCGCCGTTGAACAGGATCTGGCCTGAGGTCGGCTGGATCAGGCGGGACATGCAGCGCACCAGGGTCGACTTGCCCGAGCCGGACAGACCCATGATCACGAAGATCTCGCCTGCCCGCACGGCGAGGTCGACCGCCCTGACCGCGCCGATCAGGCCTGCCCGGCGCAGCGCCTCGTCATCAGCCGCCGGTGGGGCGTCAACCGAAGGGCTCGCTGCCAGGAAATCGGCCGCCCCGTCGCCGAACAGCTTCCAAACGCCACAGCAGACGAGCTTTGCGCCGGTTGCCGCGGGGACAAGGGAGGCTGCTGGTTCGGGCATCGGCCTTGGGGCAATGCGGACGGGCGCCGCGCGGTTGGGGATCGGGCCGCGGGCGGCGGCTATCTCGCCTGCCCGCTCACGGCGCCGTCAGGCGCTCAGTCAATCCAGCCGGACCAGCGCTCCTCGTTCTTCGCCAGCCAGTCCGCCACCACCTCGTCCACCGTTTTGCCGTCAAGGTCAACGGCGGAGACCATGGCGCCCATCTCGTCATTGTCGACGGTGAATGCCTTGATCGCCTGGTAGGCGCCGGGCCACTTGTCCTTCACCCCGGCGAACGCGACCTTCCAGATCGGCCCGCGCGGCTTGGCGCAGTCATAGGTCTCGTCCGGGTTCACGCTGGCCGCGGGATCGGCGTAGCACTCGGCGCTGTAGGGCGGGAACTCGACCCATTCGCCCTGGTATTTCGCCGGCGCCCAGTGCGGCGCATAGATCCAGAGGATGATCGGCGCCTCACGCTGATAGGCGCTCTCCAGCTCGGCGAACAAGGCGGCGTCGGTGCCGGCATGGACCACCTCGAAGGGCAGATCCAGCGCCGTCACCCGCTCGTCGTCATAGCCGCCCCAGGTCACCGGCCCGCCGAGATAACGACCTTTGGGCGCCGTCTCGGCGGTCGAGAACGCCTCGGCGCAGGCCTCGTCCTTCAGGGCCTCCCAATTCGGCAAGCCAGGGCATTTGTCCTTCATGTAGGCGGGATACCACCACTCCTCGATCGCCAGCATGCCGGTCTCGCCCAGATTCTCGACTTGGCCCGTGGCGGTCGCCTCGTCCATCGCATCGCGCCCGGTGGTCTCCCAGATCTCCATCGCCACATGGAGATCGCCGGTCTTCAGCCCGGCGAACTGGGCGATATAGTCCGCCTGGACATATTCGATGTTGTAGCCCGCCTTCTTCAGCACCTCGCCCATGATCGTCGTGGTGATGAGCTGGCCGGTCCAGTCATGCAGCGTGAGCTTGATCGGGTCCTCGGATTCCGCGTCCGCGCGAAGGACGCCCGGCGCGAAGGTGATGCCCAGGGCCAGCGCGGCCAGGGTCAGAGCGGTGGATATGCGGCGCGGCCTAGGCATGATCGACAGTCCTCCTGCGTCTTTCCCGACGCTTTGTGTGATGGAGCCCGAGCCAGCGCATCACGAGCCGGCCCGGCCTGCCCCGCATGGCGGACCAGACCAGCAGCGCGGACCGGACCCATGCCGGAGGCTGACGAAAACTGTGCCGTCCCGGCCGCGCAGGTGTCAATCATTTCCGAGGCATTTTTGTTGGACTGTTGTGGCTTTTGTGGTTTTCCTACGGAATACCGTCCGAAGAACGCCGACAAAGCTCACAAAACAGGCTTCGCCGCACCAATGACCCTGACCGGCCGCCAGGCCCGCATCCTGTACCATGCAAGGCGCCAAGGCGTGGTGCGCATCAGCCAGCTCGCCGCGGACATGGGCGTGTCGCAGGAGACCATCCGGCGAGACGTCAGGCCGCTCGCCGAGGCGGGCGAGCTGATCAAGCAGCATGGCCGGATCAAGCTGGCCGGCGGGCTCGGCGAGGCACCGTTCGAGCGGCGGATGCTTGAGAACGCAGCCGCCAAGGGCGCGATCGCCCGCCACGTCGCCCGGATGATCGGCGACGGCGACAGCGTCATGATGGACACCGGCACGACCACCAGCATCCTCGCCCGGGCCCTCCTGGAAAAACGGGGGCTGACCATCGTCACCAACTCGTCCGACGTCGCGCGCACCCTCGCCACGCTCAACGCGAACCGCGTCTACATGGCGGGCGGCGAGTTGCATGGCGACAACGGCGCTGCTTTCGGCCGCACTGCGATCGAGTTCATCAAGAGCTTCAGGGTGCGGTTCGCGATCATCTCGATCAGTGCCGTCGCCCCGGCGGTCGGTCCCATGGACTACCAGCTCGCCGAGGCGGAGTTCGCCGCGACCGTGCTCGGCTGCGGCGCGCAACGCATGATCATCACCGATCACACCAAGTTCGGCCGCACGGCCCTCGTCAAGGTCTGCGACTTCGACGGCTTCGATCTCATGGTCACCGACCAGCCGCCGCCGCCCGACCTCGCCGCCGTGCTGGCCGCCGCCGGCACGACGGTGGAGGTCGCGAGCAGCACCTGACGCCGCCACGGCCTGGTCCCGGATCGGCAAGCAGCTCGGCATTCGGCGTCGGCCGCCGTTCAGTCCGGACCATGAATGGCGGCAGCCAATCGCAAAGCTTCTCTCGATGATCCGATGGCGATTCACGCCACGCCGGTGATCATCGCCACAATCTCATTGCTGCTGGTGCGGCTGGTCGGCCTGACGTCGACCTGGACACCCCGGCGGAGCACGCAGATCCGATCGGCCAGGCGAAACACCTGATCGAGGCTGTGGCTGATCAGCAGCACCGCCAGATGACGCTCGCGCAGACTCCTGATGATGCTCTCGACCTTCATCGTTTCGGCCACGCCCAGGGCGGCCGTCGGCTCGTCCATGAGCACCAGCTTGGCGGCAAAGTGGGTCGCCCGCGCGATCGCGACGCCTTGGCGCTGGCCGCCTGAGAGCTCCCGGATGGTGGCACGGGCGGACGGGATGCGAATATCCAGCCCCTGGATCAACGCTTCGCTCTCGCGGATCATCCGGCGGCGATCCAGGCGCCGCCAGGGGCCGGTGACCGCTTCCCGGCCGAGGAACAGGTTCATGTAGACCGGCTGCCGCTCGGCCAGCGCCAAGTCCTGGAACACGACTTGAATGCCGCTGGCCTGGGCCTGGCTCGGATCGGCGAAGCGGGTATCCTGGCCGTCGATCAGCATTTGGCCGGCGCTCGGCGGATAGACGCCGCTGATGATCTTGACCAGCGTCGACTTGCCGGCGCCGTTGTCGCCGACCAGCGCCACGATCTCGCCGGCATGCAGATCGAGCGAGAAATCCGCGAGCGCCACGACGCCGCCGAACAGCTTGCGGATGCCGCGCAGGCTGAGCACCGGTGGCGTCGTGGCGGGCCCTTCGGTATCGGACGACATGCGGCTTCAGCCCGGCCAATCGATGGGGCGCCCGAAGGCATCGTGGATCGGCCCGACCTGGGGCACGCCTTCGGCCAGGCCCGCGATACCGCAGGTATAGGCGCGGGTGACGAAGGCCTGCGGCCGGAAGCCGAAGACCACCGTGTCGCCGACTTCTGGTGCCACGCCGCCGACACGGGCGTCGATCATGCCGTAATAGTCGATCGCGGCAGGCGGCGGGATCTCGACCGGGCGAAGCGCCGCCGCCTCGGCCGTGGGCTCATGGGCGACCACCGCCTGGACCTGGTAGTCGGGAAACACCGGGTCGATGTAGAGCCCGCCACCGAAGCAATAGGC
>CADEGR010000050.1:19462-25483 GCA_902826935.1 uncultured Alphaproteobacteria bacterium
GCCGCCGCCGCTTCAGCCCGTGGGATCTGGACCAGATGGCCCAGATGGCCGATCGCGAGACCGGCCCCATGGCACCGCCGCGCGCACTCCATGTCGACCGCGACCACGGCCTCGATGCCGCCACGCTTGAGGGCTGCGCAGAAGGAAGCGTTGCGGCCCATCTGCTTGGTCATGGCATAGATCTTGAGACCGAGCGGCGCGGCTGCCTCGACCAGTCCGCGCGCATTGGCAGCGACGGTGTCGAGGTCGATCACATAGCAATTGGCCGGGATCCGGCCAGCCTGATGCAGCGCGATCGCCTGCTCGATCAGGGTCGGGTTGCGCCGGCGCAGCACGTCCAGGAACATCGCCAAGCTCCTTCCGTCAGCGGGCCGTCTCGCGCAGCGTCAACGTGATCGCCGCCAGGATGATCAGGCCGCGCACCATCAGCTGTTCCGACACGCTGAGCCCCATCAGGATCAGGCCATTGTTGAGCAGCCCCATGAGCAGCGAGCCGATCAGCGCGCCCATGACACTGCCGATGCCGCCGTTCAGGCGCGTGCCGCCGACGATCACCGCGGCGATGACCGTGAGCAGATCCGTCTCGCCCAGCGTGTAGCGCGCGCCATGCAGGCGACCGGCGTAGAGAATGCCGGCCAAGCCGGCGCACAGGCCCGAGAGCGCCATCACGGAAAAGCGCACGCGATCGACCTTGATGCCGACGGCGCGCGCGCTGGGCGCGCTGTCGCCGATGGCGTGGACATGGGCGCCGTAGCGCGTCTCCTGAAAGACAAAGTGGCCGAGGGCGACCGTGGCCAGGGTCCACAGCACCAGGGACGGCACGCCGAACAGCTTGCCGGCGCCAAAGAGCGCGTTGAACAGATCGTTGGTGATCGGCACGGACTGCAGGTCGGTCAGCCAGCGCGCCACGCCCGCGAGCAGACCCATGGTCGCCAGCGTGACCAGGAACGACGGCAGGCGCAGATAGGCGACCAGGCCGCCATTGATGGCGCCGATGGCCACGCCCGCCGCCAGGCCGGCGGCGGCGCCCAGCGGCCAGCCGTATTGTCGCAGCACCATCGCTGCGAGCAGGGCCGAGATCGCCACGATCGAGCCGATCGAGAGATCGATCTCGCCCGCCGTGAGCACGAAGACCATGCCGATCGCCATGACCGTGATCGGGGTGGTCTGCTGGACGATGTTGAGCAGATTGCGGACGGTCAGAAAGCCGTCGTCCTTGAGCGCGATCGAGAATCCAACCAGGATCAGGACGAAGCCGACATAGACGACGTAGCGGCTGGGATCGACCGCCCGCACTGCCGACAGCTGGCTCGCCAGCCGGCCGGCCATGCTCAGCCGCCGGTCAAGGTCGCGGGCGGATCGCGATGCAGCGACTGGAACCAGCCCTCCTTGATCGTGTCCTTGGTGACCGCGAGCGCGTTGACCGCGTAGAACGGCTCGAGCGTCTTGTCGAGCAGCGAGGCGGCCGCCGCCCGGGCCAGCGTCGCGCCGATTGCATAGGCCTCATCGGCCACGATCGCGGCGACATTGCCGCCTTGCACCATGTCGAGGGCCAGCGGCTCCGACAGATCGAGGGTCACGATCTTGGTCTCGCTGTTGCCGCCATTGCGCAAGGCCGCGAGCACGAATTCGGCCGGCTCCGCCCAGGTGACGTAGACCGCGGCAAGATCGGGGTGCTTGGTCATGAAGGCGTGGATGATCTCCTCGGCATGCGCTGGATCGGCCAGGCCTTGCTCCGCCACGATCTTGATGTCCGGGTACTTGGCCTCGATGGTCGCCTTGAACGCGCCATCGCGCTGATTGGTGACGTAGAAGTTGGCGTCGTGGAACAGATAGCCGATCTCGCCCTTGCCGCCGATCGCGTTGGCCATGGCGTCGGCCGCCTTCTCGCCCATTTGGAACAGGTCGTCGGACACGATGGTCACGTAATCGGTGCCTTGCACGAAGCCGGTCGGCGCGTTGTCGACGAACGCCACCTTGGTGCCCGCCTCGAGCGCCGGCTTGTAGACCTCCGGCGCGGTGTCCGGATCGACCGGCAGGGACAAAAGGATGCTCGGCCGCTTGGCCATGATGGTCTCGACGTCGCTCTTCTGCTTGGCCGCATCGAAACCGGCATCGGTCACCGCGACCACCTCGATGCCGAGCCGGGCGAACTCGTCATGGGCGCCGCGATCGACCGCGGCGGTGTAGTCGGAGGGCGTATGCCAGGCGAGCGCCGCGGTGTGCTTGCCGGCGCGGATCTGCGCCTCCTCCTCGGGCGTCAGCGTCAGGCTTGCGGCCGGCACGGCCTGCTCGCCATGCGGTCCGGTCGTGGTCCCGGCATGGCTTGGCATGGCCGGCAGCAGGATGGCTGTCAGCAGCGCGATCGAGGCGACAACGCGTGCAGTGGCAGGTGACGTCATGGTAGCTCTCCCGGCGCCAATGGCCTTGGCGGCATTGTTTATTTGAGGGCGTCGCTCACGCTTGGCGGCGGCGCGCGGTTCAGCGAGTCCTGCCAGCCGGCGACGACATTGGCCTTGGTCACCGTGATCGCCGGCGCCACGGCGAAGGGCGGCGCCGCTTTGCCGATCAGCCCATAGCCGGCGACGGTCGCCATGGTGCGGCCAAGCTCGTAGGCCTTGTCAGCCACGATGGCCGCGACATTGCCGCCCTTGACCATGTCGAGGCCGATCGGCTCCGAGAGGTCGAGGGTCACGATCTTGGTGGTCGTGTTGCCGGCGGCGCGCAGGGCCGACAGCACGCCTTCCGCCGGCTCCGCCCAGGTCACGTAGATGCCGGCGAGGTCCGGATGCTGGGTCAGGAGCGCATTCGCGATCTCCTCCGCCCGCGCCGGATCGGCAATGCCCGCCTCGGCCACGATCTTGATGTTCGGATGATCCTGCTCGATCGTCGTCTTGAAGGCGTTGTCGCGTTGATTGGTCACGTAGTATTGCGCGTCGTGAAAGATCCACGCGACCTCGACCTGATCGCCAATCGCGGCCGCCAGCGCATCGGCCGCCTGCTTGCCCATCTGGAACAGGTCGTCGGTCACGATGCCGACATAGTCCTTGCCCTGGACATAGCCGCTCGGCACGTTCGAGAGCAGGACCAGCTTGACGCCGCCATCGACGGCGGAGCGAAATGCTTGCGCCGAGGTGGTCGGATCGAGCGGCAGGGCCAGGATGGCGCTCGGCTGCTTGGCCAGCACGGTCTCGATGTCGCTCATCTGCTTGGCCGAATCGAAGCCCGCGTCGGTGGTCGCAACGATCTTGATGCCGAGCCGCGCAAACTCGTCGGTGGCGCCCGCGGTCACCGCATTCACGAAGTCGGACGACGTGTGCCAGAGCAGCGCTGCCGTCGCCTGCATTGCCTTGAGCTTGCCGACCTCGTCCTCGGTCAGCGTCACCGCGCTCGACAAAGTCGGGCTCTCGCCGTTGGGCCCGCGGGTCTCACCAGCCATGGCTGTGGTCATGGCCGCCCCGGCCAAGGCCGCCAGGGTGGCGACCATCATTGGCAATCCGGCTCTCATGGCGCGCGCACTCCTTGCTTGGTTGTTGGTTCACCGTCGCCGGCCGACGCGCCGGCAACGCCGCAAAAGCGGGCGATGAAGTCCGCCAACGCTGCGATGCCACTGAGATAATCGTCGATCGGGACGCGCTCCTCGAGCGTATGGCAGATGCTGATGTCGCCCGGCGCGAAATAGACCGTCGGGATGCCGAGGCCGATCAGGAACGAAGCTTCCGACCAGAAGGGTGCGCCGAGGATGTGGCCGCGATCTGGCCGATGCTGCCGGGCCATTTCGGCCAGCAGCCGGACCGCGCCATGCTGCGGATCGGTCTCCGCCGCCATGCCGCCCAGGGGATGATCGCGCCCGGCCGGGTAGACGAACTCGAGCGCCACCTCGCGATCAGCCACGGCGTGCTTGACCACAGCCTCCAGCGCCAGGGCGGCCGCGGCCAGATCCTCGCCCGGTCGGAGCTTGCGGATCAGGCTCAGCCGGCAGCGCTCCGGCACCGCGATCAGTCCGCCGCCCTCGATCGCCGTGACCAGGAGGAAGGAGCGTCCGATCAAGGCATGGCTGCCCTGCCCTTCGAGTTCGGTCGAATGGGCCCAAAGCGCCGCCAGGATGGCATGGGTTGCCTGCAGCGCATCGACGCCCAGCTCCGGTCGCCCGAAATACGCTGTGCGCCCGGTCACTTCGATCTCGGTGATGAAGAAGCCCATTTGCGCCGCGTAGATATTGAGCTGGGTCGGCTCGACATAGATCGCGAAGTCGGGTCGCGGCAAGCTGCCATCGGCCAGCGCCGGCACCAGGTCCTTGATGCCGGCGCTGACGCCGGTGCCGGGCTCGCCGCTCTCCTCGTCGCCGACAAAGGCCAGCATGACGTCGCCGGCCAGCTGGACGCCAGCACGATCCAGCGTGCGCAGCGCCTCGAGACAGGTCGCGATGCCAGCCTTCAGGTCGGCCGCCCCCCGGCCCCAAATCTCGCCGTCGACCAACGCGGCGCCAAACGGATCCGCGCGTTCGGTGCCCTGCCAGCGCTCGCGCCAGCCGCGTGCATGGACGACATCGGTATGGCCGATCAGCAGGAGGCGCCGGCCGCCGCCCTGGCCCGGCCGCACGGCCCAGACATTCGGCCGGCCGGGCGCGAACTCTCGGACCGTCACCGGAGCCATGCCAAGCGCCTGCAGCTGGCTTGCGAGCAGCTGGGCCATGCCGGCTTCCTGACCGGTGACGCTGGCGCAGCCGATCAGCTGGCGCAGGGTCTCGATCGCCCGTGGCCGATCGACCGCATCGGCCAGCGCGGGTGCCGCGGCGACGGCGCTCATGCCGCAACCCTTGGACCGCGCAGGCCGTCGATCGCCGGCAAGGCCAGGGCGCGCGGCGAGAAGCTGGGCGCGAACAGGGCGTTGTGGATATTGTTGATGCCGATCGCCAGGGCGCCGACCAGCCCGGCACGGTTGCCGAGCTTGCTGGCGGCAATCGGGATCGGATTCAGCATGCAGGCGTCGAGCCGGTCCTGGATCGTGGCGATCAGCTCGGGCCGCACGCCGATGCTGCCGCCCAGCACGATCACCTCCGGATCGATCACGGCGGCCACGCTGACGATGGCCAGCGCCAGCAGCCGCGCCGTGTCGTCGATCACCTGGCGCGCCGCCGGGTCGGTCGCAAGACGCGCGAACAGGTCGCGCACGGTCACGCCCGCCTGGCCGCCTTCGGCCTGGTAGCGCTGCAGGATGCCGGCCGAGCCGACCGCGGACTCCAGCGGCCCGTGCAGCTGGCTTGCCCGATCGAACGGATCGCCGCCGAGCGGCAGGTTGGCGATCTCGCCGGCCGCGCCGTGGGCGCCACGCAGCAGCTGGCCGCCGGCCACGATGCCCATGCCCAGGCCGGTGCCCATGGCGATATAGGCAAAATTGTCGACGCCACGCGCCCGGCCAAGCCAGCGTTCACCCAGGGTGGCGATGTTGACGTCGTTCTCGACGACCACATTGGCGCCAAAACCGCGCCGCAGCAGGCCGACCACATCGATCCGGTCGAATTCGGGGATGTTCGGCGCGAGCTGAATCGAGCCGGTCGCCGGCTCGACCACGCCTGGCGTCCCGAGCACGACCAGCCGGACTCGGTCCGGTGCGATGCCGGCGTCCGCTGCCAGGCGTGCTGCGAGCGCCAGAATCTGCGCGATGACCGCCTGCCCGCCACGCGGCGACGTGGCTTCGGCACCTTCCGCGACCACGGCGCAGGCCAGGTCCGCGATCGCCATGCGCAGCTGACTGCCGCCCAGGTCGATGCCGGCGACAAAGGCGGCCTCGGGTCGAATTTCGTACGTTACCGCGGTTCGTCCAACCGGCCCCTGAGTTTGGCCGTGAACCTGCACCCAGGCCGCCTCAAGCAGCTCACGCACGACGTCGGAGGCCGTCTGCTTCGAGAGGCGCGTCAGCTTGGCGATCTGCACCCGTGAAATCGGGCCATGCTGGATGATGGCATCCATGACCAGAGCCAGGGACAGCTGGCGAGTGACCGGCTTATCTGGCTGAAGC
>CADEGR010000050.1:25583-27648 GCA_902826935.1 uncultured Alphaproteobacteria bacterium
CCGCTGGCTCACGGGATGTCGGCTATGGTCACGCCGACCCGTTCGGCGGCGCGATGGATATGCATGCGCATGTAGTAGGCAGCGCCGTCCGGATCCGCCCGCATGATCGCCTGCACGATGCGATCATGCTCGAGCACCGGCTCCCAGACGAGGCTTCGTCGGGAAAAAGGGAGCCGCTGGCTCTCCTCGAGCACCTGATGATAGGTCCGGTGCAGGTCGACCAGCATCCGGTTGCGCGACATCTGCATGATCTGCCGATGAAAATCGAAATCGAGCTGCGAGCTCTGCACGAGGTCCAGCTCGCGGGTCGCCTTGCGAAAGATCTCCAGGTTGTCGCGCAGCGCGCGCAGCTCCTCGTCGGCGCGATGCATGGCGGCCAGGGACGCCGCGTGCGGCTCGGCGATCTGCCGGAATTGGTACACTTCTTGCGTGGAATAGCGTGCGGCAAACCGCCAGGCATGGATCGGCGCAGCATCGGCGCCAACCAGCTCGCCGTCGGTCACGAACATGCCGCGTGCCGCCTCGATCCTGACCATGCCCAGCGTGTCCAGGATCGAGAGCGCCTCACGCAGCGCGGCGCGGCTGACCCCCAGCTGACGTGCCAACGCCCGCTGGGAGGGTATGGCGTCACCAGGCTTGAGCTGGCCGCTGCGGATCATGGCCTGGATGCTCAAGACCGCCGTTTGCGTGACGTTGCCAGCGCGGGGCAAATCAAGCTGGTCAGACCGCAGATCCCTGGTCGGACCAGTTTTGCTGCTCGTGACGTCGTCGATCGGCGGCTCATTCATACCAAAACCAGTCCTAAACCTGCGTCATATGACCTTGACGGCAATGCAAGTCCAGTACCTTAATCAAAAGGCGTCGGCGCCACTGGTCTGACCAGTGACATGGGCGATCACCGTCGCCACCAGCCGCTGGGGAGAAGACGAAAGATGTCGGACAAAAGGTCGGGCCTGATCGGTTGGCCCCTCGATCGCCGCCGGTTCGTCAAGACTGCAGCCGCGGCCGGCAGCGTCGCGGTGCTGCCAAGCACGTTCGGCGCAGGCAGCAGCTTCGCTGCCGACGCCACACGCACCTTGGTGGTGGCCTCGCCCGCAACGCCGCAAGGCCTCGACATCGAGTTCGACGTGAGCCTGGGCTCGATCGATGTGCTGGGCGCGCTCTACGAGTACATGCTGGCTTATGAGAAGATTCCGGATCCGCAGAATCCCGAGGTCATGCGCGAGGACACCAGCGTCCGGCCGGACAAGAAGAACGGCCTCGCTTTGCGCGGCCGGCTGGCCGAGGACTGGGAGATTTCGCCGGACGGCCTGAAGGCGACCTTCAAGCTGCGCGAGGGCGTCGTCAGCAACTGGGGCAACACGTTCTCGGCCGAGGACGTCAAATGGACCTGGGACCGCAAGTTCAACCTCAAGGGCCAGGGCATCTTCCAGACGGCGGTGCTCGGCCTCAAGACGCCCGACCAGATCAAGATCGAGGGGCCCAACGCGATCTCCTTCAATCTGGAGAAGCCGAGCCCGATCCTGCTCAAGCAGCAGTGCAACCTCGCCAATCCGATCTACGATCACGCAAAATGCAGCGAGGTCGGCGGCAGCGACGACCCCTGGGCGGTGAAGTTCCTGCAAAATGAGAGCGCCGGCTTCGGCCCCTATCGTCTGCAGCAGATCGTGCGTGGCCAGCAGGCGGTGTTCACCGCGCGGCCGGACTACTGGGACGACAAGCCCTATTTCGAGACCGTGATCATGCGCGAGGTGCCGACCTCCGCCAGCCGCCTCTCGCTGCTCACCGGCGGTGCCGTGGATATCGCCCAGTTCCTGCAGCCGCGCGAGTATGAGAGCCTGAAGAGCGCGCCCGCCGCGACCTACGATTCGGTTCGGGCGTCCTACATGATCTGGCTCGAGCTCAACACCAAGATGCCGCCGTTCGACAACGTCAAGGTCCGCAAGGCGATGAACCTCGCCATCCCGCGCGAGGAGATCATCCGCACGATCTACTACGGCTTGGCCGATCCGTTGACCGCGCCGATGCCCTATATCTATCCGATGGCCGACCAGTCGTTCTTCAA
>CADEGR010000051.1 GCA_902826935.1 uncultured Alphaproteobacteria bacterium
TGGGCTGCCGGGCAGGGTTGTGCGCTCCTCGGCGGCGGCGGGGAGGGGGCGGCGGTCGGGGCGTTCGGCGCGTTCGGTCGGGGGCGCGGTGACGGGGCCGGCCGGCTGGGCGCCCTCGGGCGGTGGCGGGGCGGCGGGCGCGCTGGCGGCGGGCGGGGGCTCGGCGGGGCCGCCTTGGGGCGCGACGCTGGGGGGCGCGACGTTGGCGGGCGCGGGTGCGGCCGGGGCGGTCGGCAGCTGGGCGAGGGCGGCCGCGGCGATCGGGCTGCGCTGCCAGCCGGTCAGGTCGGCGCGCGGGTCGACCTCGCGCCACTTGGGGTGGCGGCCGGGCACCTGGAGGCTCGGCAGGGCCTGGAAGAAGCTGCCCACGAAGCCGGCGATCGGCGCGTAGCGGGGTGATTCCGGCGGCCAGGCGTAGGTCATCAGCACGGCCTGGGTCGCGATCGTGCCGATCGGCTGATCGGGTGGCACCAGGCCCGGATAGTCGCTTGCAGTGAGCTCGGCCGGGCGGTAGACGCCGGCGAACTCGACCGGCGGCACCGCCAGCAGATGGAGGCCGATGTCGGCCGGCAGCGCGCGCAGCAGCGGCAGGGGCTTGCCGCCGGTCAGGACCAGGCCGGAGAGCTCGCCGCGGCGCAGCTTCTCGAGCGCCATGCCGTCGTCGAACGAGGTCCGCTCGACCGCGAGGCTCAGGCCATTGAACAGGATCGCGGCGGTCACCTGGCTGGCCGAGGCGGGCAGGCCGAAATTGACCTTGCGGCCGACCAGGTCGCGGATGGTCTTGATCTCGGGGCCGACCAGGAGATGCAGCTCCTGGGGGTAGAGGACGCTGAGATAGTTGAGCTGGGCGGTGATCGCGGCGAGCGCCGGCTGCTGGCGGGCATATTCCAGGACATCGGCCGGCACCACGCCGACGTCGACGCCTTTGAGGTAGAGCAGGTCGGGCACGTTGGTGACCGCGCCCTTGCCGCGGATCGCGACCACGCGCAAGGCGGCGTTGTCGAGGGTCGCGGCGAGGTCGCCGGCGATCTGGGCGGCGGTCGAATCGTCGCCCTGGATGACGCCCACCAGGCCCTGGTTGAGGGCGGCGCGGGCGGCCTGCGGGTCGGCCAGATCGACGCCGTCGGTGGCGAAGGCGACCTCGAGATTGGCGATCTCGGGCACCGGCAGGCCGGCTTCCTTGAAGAACCGGGCGGCGCCGGGGTGGAGCGGCAAGGGCAGCTGGGCGAGCGCGGTGTCGAGCTTGAGCGAGGCCATGCTCGGGTGGATGTTGGCGAGCAGCGTGAGGTTGTCGAAGATCGCCTTGGTGACCTGGTAGACCACGCCATCGGGCAGGTCGGCGCGCGCCACCAGCAAGGTCGGCTCGGCGACGCTCATGACCTCGCGCTCCTGGCCGGGATAGGTGCCGGCCGGGATCGGGTAGGGCGCGAACAGGCCGAAGCCGCCATCGGCCTTGGCGATCTGCGCCTCGGTGAAGCCCAGGAGCGCCACGTCGTCGGCGAGCTGCTCGACGCCCAGCCAGGCGGGCGGGGCGGGCGGGCCGGCCCAGGCGCCGATCGCCTCGATCCGGCCGGACGCCAGCGCGTCGGGCAGATCGCCGCCCGGCTGCGGCACCGGCTGGCTGGCATCGGCGAGCGGCACGCCCAGGCGGCCCAGGACCTCGCGGTTGGCCAGATAGTCGGCGGTGCCGGGCAGGCCGAGCGCCAGCTTGGTCGGATCGAGCGCTGCCAGATCCTCGACCGTGCCGCTCTGCACCCGCGGCTTCTTGACCAGGAGGTTCATGACCGAGGGCCACAAGGCGGTGACCACCCGCAGCTGATCCTGGCGGCGCTCGCCGGCGAGCGCGCCGGTGCCGGTCCGGGCATAATGCGCGGTCAGGCCGTCGATGATCGCGAACTGGATCTGGTTGGCATCCAGGCCGCGGATATTGTCGGCGGCACCCGCGGTCTCGACCGGATCGAGGTCGATGCCGGTGCCGGGCATGAGCTTGAGCTTGATCAGCGAGGACAGCGCGATGCCGCCCTCGTAGAAGCCGGCGCCGGCGGGGCCGGTGCCGATCGTGAAGCGCTGCTTGACGGGGGCCTGGGCCAGGGCCGGATGGGCGGCGGTCGCGCCAATGAGCGACAAAAGGCCAATGCAAATCAGCTTGCTCGCCAGATGGCGGGCCGAATGGGACCTGTTCATCATGTCCTCGCCTTGGTCAAGGGCCGGGCGGCCGCCCGAGGGGGCATGGCAGCGGCTCGGGCGCCTTATACCAGCAAGGGGGCGAGATCCCAATGCGCCGAGGGCAGCCGGCCGGGCCGCAACGGCGACGGCGCCGCCACAGCGTGGCCGATCGGCAACAGGCGAACCAGGCGGCCGGGACGGCAAGCCGGCCGGATCAGGTCCGGCCGGGCACTCGCAGCCAAAGGTCGCGTCAGCTCAGTGGACGTCCGCCCAGACCCGCCGCTTGGTGGCGTAGAGCAGGCCGGTCAGCACGATCAGGAACAGCATGACCTTGAGGCCGGTCGCCTTGCGCGCTTCCAGCTGCGGCTCGGCGGCCCAGGTCAGGAAGGTCGCCACATCGCTCGACATCTGCTCGACCGAGGCGGTCGAGCCGTCGGCATAGGTCACCTGGTCGGGGCTGAGCGGCTGCGGCATGGCGATCTGGTGGCCGGGGAAATAGGCATTGTAGTTCATGCCATCGGCCAGCTGGAACTCGGCCGGCGGCTCCTCGTAGCCGTTGAGCAGGCTGTAGAGGTAGTTCGGGCCGTCCTCGCGCGCCTTGGTGATCAGCGACAGATCGGGCGGCAGGGCGCCGTTGTTGGCGACCCGCGCCGCCTCGGGATTGGGGTAGGGCGAGGGCAGCCGGTCGGACGCCTTGCCCGGCCGCTCGAACATCTCGCCCTGATCGTTCGGGCCGTCCTGGACGGTGTATTCCTCGGCCAGGGCCTGGACCTGCTCCTCGCTGAAGCCCAGTGCCGCGAGGTTGCGGAACGAGACGTATTTCAGCGAATGGCAGGCCGAGCAGACCTCGCGATAGACCTGGAAGCCGCGCTGGGCCGCGGCCCGGTCGAAGGTGCCGAACAAGCCGTCGAACGACCAGCGGTGCTCGAGCAGCTCGACGCCCTCCGCGGCCGTGGCCGAGCCCGGCAGGGCGGCGGCGCCGAGCGCGGCGCCGATGACGGCGGCAGCCAGAAGATGCTTGGTGCGGGTCATCGGATGCCTCACTCGGCCGGGCTGGCAAGGGGAGTGCGCAACACCGGCTCGCTGATGCTGGCCGGCAAGGGCTTGGGCGTCTCCAGCTTGCCGAGCAGCGGCAAGAGGATCAGGAAGTGGAAGAAGTAGTAGAGCGTGCCGATCAGGGCGAACACCGCCCGGCTGCCTTCCGGCGTCTGCGAGCCGAGATAGCCGAGCATGAAGCAGTCGGCGAGCAGGACCCAGAAGAAGATCTTGTAGAGCGGCCGGAACCGGGCGCTGCGCACCGGCGAGGTGTCGAGCCAGGGCAGGAAGAACAGGACCAGGATCGAGCCGAACATCAAGATCACGCCGATCAGCTTGGCCGGCAGGAACCAGATGTCGAAGGTGATCGCGCGCAGGATCGCGTAGAACGGCAGGAAGTACCATTCGGGCACGATATGCGCCGGGGTCGAGAGCGGATTGGCCTCGATGTAATTGTCCGGGTGGCCCAGCATGTTCGGGAAGTAGAACACGAAGCCGGCGAACACCAGGAAGAACACCGCCAGCCCGAACAGATCCTTGATCGTGTAGTAGGGATGGAACGGGATGCTGTCCTTGGGCGACTTCTTGTCGATGCCGAGCGGGTTGTTCGAGCCGAACTGATGCAGCGCGATGATGTGGAACACGACCACGCCCGCGATCAGGAACGGCATGAGGAAGTGCAGGGAGTAGAAGCGGTTCAAGGTCGGATTGTCGACCGCGTAGCCGCCCCACAGCCAGGTCACGATGCCCTCGCCGACCAGCGGGATCGCCGAGAACAGATTGGTGATCACGGTGGCACCCCAGAAGCTCATCTGGCCCCAGGGCAGGACGTAGCCCATGAACGCGGTCGCCATCATCAGGATCAGGATGACCACGCCGATCATCCAGAGCAGCTCGCGCGGCGCCTTGTAGGAGCCGTAATAGAGCCCGCGGAAGATGTGGATGTAGACCACGATGAAGAACATCGAGGCGCCGTTCGCATGGGCGTAGCGCAAGAGCCAGCCGAAGTTCACGTCGCGCATGATGTGCTCGACGCTGGCGAACGCGAAGTCGACATGCGGCGTGTAGTGCATCGCCAGCACGATCCCGGTCAGGATCTGCAGGGTCAGCGCGATCCCGGCCAGCGAGCCGAAGTTCCACCAGTAGGACAGGTTGCGCGGCGTCGGGTAGCTGCCGCCGACGAAGTTGTCGAGGGTGCTGAAGATCGGCATCCGGTACTCGATCCAGCGGACCACCGGATTGCTGTACTGCGGAGAGCTGCTAGGGCCGGCACTCATGGCGATGCGGATCCTTCGAAGGGGCGCAGATCGGTCAGCCGATGCGGAGCGTGGTGTCGTCGACGAAGGCGTAGTCGGGCACGAGCAGATTGGTCGGCGCCGGACCCCGGCGGATACGGCCCGAGGTGTCGTATTCCGAGCCGTGACAAGGGCAGAACCAACCGTTGAACGAGCCCTTGGGGTCGGTCGCCTGCTGGCCCAGCGGCACGCAGCCGAGATGGGTGCAGATGCCGATCATGACCAGCCATTGCGGCTGCTGCACCCGGGCGCTGTCGGGCTGCGGATCGCGCAGGCTGGCGAGATCGACGTCCTCCGCCTCCTTGATCTCCTCCGCCGTGCGGTGGCGGATGAAGACCGGCTTGCCGCGCCACTTGGCGGTGATCGCCATGCCTTCCTCGACCGCCGAGAGATCGACCTCGATGGACGCCAGCGCCAGGACGTCGGCCGACGGATTCATGTTGTCGATCAGCGGCCAGATCAGGCTGGCGGCACCGACCACCGTGGTGGCGCCGGTCAGGAGATAGAGGAAGTCCCGGCGGGTCGCCGATGCGTCCTCGCCTTCAGGATGGGTCGCCGCGGTGTCGGCCATCGTGCACGCCCAATTCAAACGGTTCCAACTAGCAGGGTATCGCCAAGCTATGTAGAAGAGCCTCTGCCGACAAGCAAGCGGGCGCGCGGCCGCCGGCGCGCGCGAGAGAGCGGCGATTTGCCGCGCGCGGCGGCCGGCCTCAGCCGCCGCGCACGGCGCTCGCCGCTCACCTTGGAGCTGATAGATGGTGCAGCTGGTGCTCTATCAGCCCGATATCGCCGCCAATGTCGGCGCCGTCCTGCGCCTGGCCGCCTGCCTGGCCTTGCCGGTGACCGTGATCGAGCCTTGCGGCTTCGTCTGGGCGCCGCAGAAGCTGCGCCGGGTGGCGCTCGACTACGCCCGGCTGGACCAGGTCGACCGGCAGCCCTCCTGGGCGGCCTTCGAGGCCGGGCGGCGCGCGGCCGGGCGGCGCCTGGTCCTGCTCTCGACCAAGGCCGCCGCCAGCCATCTCGCGGTCGCCTACCGGGCGGATGATCTGCTCCTGGCCGGGCGTGAGTCGGCGGGCGTGCCCGCCGAGGTGGCGGCGGCCGCCGATCTGGCGGTGCGCGTGCCGCTCGCCGCCGGCCGGCGCTCGCTCAATGTGGTGAGCGCCTTGACCCTGGTGCTGGCCGAGGCCCTGCGCCAGACGGAGGGCTTTCCCGACGCGGCGCCGGCAAAAACCCCTTCTGTCGCCGCCGGGGATGACCTATAGAGCGGCCAGCGGGCAGGTCCGCGACGGCCAGGCGATGGGGCGCCGGCCGCGCCGCCAGGCCCGCCTGGGTAGGGGAACCGATGCGATCCGCTTGGCCGGTCATCGCCCTGGCGCTGATGCTTGGTGGCTGCAGCATGTGGCAACCGCCGGCCTCGCCCCGCGCGGTGATCGCCCACACGCTGGCGGCCACGGTCCAGGTCACCACCAGCCGCCCCGGCGCGGTCCGCCGGACCGGCTCGGCGGTGGTCCTGGCGCTCCAGCCCGAGCGCGACCGGACCTTGATCCTGACCACCAACCACCTGGTGGCGCCGCCGGCCGCCCAGACCATCACCGTCAGCCTGCCGCCCGAGGGTGCCAGCGTGCCGGCCAAGCTGCTGGCGACCGATCAGGAGCGCGATCTCGCCTTGCTGGCGGCCCCGAGCCTGCCGGTTCAGGCGGTCCGTCTGCGGCCCCAGGCGGCGCTGGGCGATCAGGTCTGGGTGGTCTCGTTTCCCTGGGGCCGCGAGCGCACGGTCGTGGCCGGCGCGGTCAGCCAGGTCCGGCCGCTGCCGGGCGCCCTGGCCGCCGAGGCGCTCGATGGCGCGGTCCAGCTGATCGATGCCGCGGTCAGCTATGGCATGAGCGGCGGCGGCGTGTTCGAGAGCGCGGATGGCGCTTTGGTCGGCATGGTGCGCGGCTACCGGACCGCGCAGCTGGCCTTGCCGGAGGACGGCTCGAAGCCGCTCAATATTCCGGTCGCGGCCGAGACCACGGTGATCTCGGCCAAGGACATCGCCTGCTTCCTGCAGCGCACCGACCTGGCGGCCGCGGCCGGCCTCGCCGGGCTTGGTGCCGGCTGCTGAGGCGGGCCGGGCCGGCGGCGGAGCAAACAGGAGAGCAAGCGATGAGCGAGCACGCCAACGCGCCGGAGCTGGCGCAGCTGCGCCACGCCGCCAAGGCCTGGTTCGAGCAGCTGCGCGATCGCATCTGCCGCGCCTTCGAGGCGCTGGAGGACGGGTTCGCCGGGCCGGACCAGGCGACCCTGGCCCCTGGCCGGTTCGTGTTGCGGCCCTGGTCGCGGGAGGGCGGCGGTGGCGGCGTGATGGGCCTGATGCACGGCCGGGTGTTCGAGAAGGTCGGCGTCAACGTGTCGACCGTCTGGGGCACGTTCAGCCCCGAATTCGCCAAGCAGATCCCGGGCGCCGAGCACAGCCCGAGCTTCTGGGCGAGCGGCATCTCGCTGGTCGCCCATCCGCGCTCGCCGCATGTGCCGCCGGTGCACATGAACACCCGCCACATCCAGACCAGCAAGGCCTGGTTCGGCGGCGGCGCCGACCTCAATCCGATCACGCCCGACGCGGCCGACATCGAGGCCTTCCACGCCCGGCTGAAGCACGCCTGCGACGGCTTCGATGCCGCGCACTATCCGCGCTTCAAGGCCTGGGCGGACGAGTACTTCTTCCTGCCGCACCGGGGCGAGCATCGCGGCGTGGGCGGCATCTTCTACGACTACCTGGAGGGCGATCTCGACCGCCATTTCGCCTTCACCCGGGCGGTCGGCGAAGCGTTCCTGGACATCTATCCCCAGATCGTGCGGCGCCATATGGACCGGCCCTGGACCGCCGCGGACCGGGCGCACCAGCTGGAGCGGCGCGGCCGCTATGTCGAGTTCAACCTGCTCTACGACCGCGGCACCCAGTTCGGGCTGCGCACCGGCGGCAATACCGAGGCGATCTTGATGTCGCTGCCGCCCGTCGTCACATGGTCATGACCCGGCGCCTGAGCTAGGCTAGCTGCCGAGGCTTGAGGAGGGCCAGCCCATGGACATCATGCGCGTGCCGATCGGCGCCAATCCGCCGGCGGAAGTCAATGTGATCATCGAGGTCCCGATGCGCTCGGACCCGATCAAGTACGAGTTCGACAAGGCCTCGGGCGCGATCATGGTCGACCGGTTCCTGTACACGACCATGTTCTACCCCTGCAATTACGGCTTCGTGCCGCACACGCTGGCCAATGACGGCGATCCGATCGATGTCATGGTGGTCGGCCGGATGCCGGTCCAGCCCGGGGCGGTGATCGCGGTCCGGCCGATCGGCGTGCTCGAGCTCGAGGACGAGGCGGGCGGCGACGAGAAGGTGCTGGCGGTGCCGGCGCCGCACATCACCCAGCTCTACGAGCGGGTCCACAGCTGGCAAGACATCCCCGAGATCGATCTGAAGCGGATCCAGCACTTTTTCGAGCACTACAAGGATCTGGAGCCGGAGAAGTGGACCCGGGTCGGCAGCTGGCGCGACGTCGATGTGGCGCACCATCTGATCGAGGCGGCGATCCTGCGGGCGCGGCATGCCTGAACGGGCGCCGCCCGCGCCGCCCGGCGCGGCGGGCGGCCCGGGCCTCTCCGACCCGGCGCCGCGCGCGCCGATCCATCACCGCCGGATCGATTGCCGCGGCTATCGGCGCGCCGATGGCTTGTGGGACATCGAGGGCCATCTGACCGACGTCAAGGCCTATCCGTTTGCCAACCGCTTCCGGGGCGAGATCAGGCCGGGCGAGCCGCTGCACGAGATGTGGCTGCGCCTCACCCTCGACGACGCCATGACCGTGGTCGCGATCGAGGCGGCGACGGTCGCCGGGCCGTTCGCGATCTGCCCGGCGATCACGCCGGTGTTCGAGCGGCTGAAGGGCCTGACGATCGGGGCCGGCTGGCGCAAGGCCGTGCGCGAGCGGGTGGGCGGCCTGCAAGGCTGCACCCACCTGGTGGAGCTGCTCGGGCCGCTCGCGACCACCGCGTACCAGACCATCGTGCCCTGGCGCAGCCAGCATGCGCCCGGCCCGCCAAGCGAGCGGCCGCCCAGCCATCTGGACAGCTGCCACGCGCTGGCGCGCGACGGCACGGTGGTCCGCGAGCATTATCCCCGCTGGTACACCGGCGGGGCGATGGCGCAGGACGAAGGCTAGCGGCTAGCGCGCGGCCAGCGGGTTCATGCGCCGGGCGGCGTCGAGCACTCGGTCGAGCTGGCCGCGCAGGCGGCCGATCGCCATGACATTGTCGATCCGCCGGGCGAGGAACGTCCAGCTGTCGCGGCAGCCGGGCGAGGGGTCGTCCAGCCAGTACAGGAAGGTGCTGACCCAGATGCCGGCGAGCAGGCCGCGCTTGCTGTAGTAGCTGGCGTCCTCGGCGGTGTCGCCGGCGGTCCGCCAGATCAGGTCGAGCGAGCGCCAGAGCTGGGCGCCGGCGGCGAGCGCGTTGCCGGGCAGCAGGCGGGCCGCCACGGCGCGCCGGATCGCTTCCCGATGCGGCGTCATCGCCGCCAGCCGGGCGCGCACCAGGGTCGCGATCCGCTCGCGGATCGGCAGCCGGTGCAGGGCGGCTGGGTCGACCGCCGCCAGCATCTGCCGGTCGGCCCAGCGGTCGAGCTGGACCAGCAGATCGTCGCCGCCGCGCGGCATCAGCCGGCGCACCAGGCTGGGCTCCATGCCGAGATCGGCGGCGGCCGCCCGCAAGGCGCGCCGGCTCCAGCCCTCGAACGGCACATGGGCGAGGGCCGCCTCGAGCAGGCGGTCGCGCTCCGCTTCGCGGCTCGAGCGCTCAGTCATGGTCGGACCCCTCCTGGATCGATCGATAATCGCGCAGCTCGCTGTCGAAGGTCAGGTTGCGCAGATCGGTCATGCGCATCGGATAGAGCACCCCGTCCAGATGGTCGATCTCATGCTGCACCACGCGCGCCTCGAGCCCGGCCGCTTCGCGCTCGACGGTCCGGCCGGCCGCATCGAGGCCGCGATAGCCGATCCGCCGGGCGCGCGGCACCAGGCCGCGCAGGCCGGGCATCGACAGGCAGCCCTCCATCGCCAGCTCCGGCGCGGGATCGAGGATCTCGAGCGTGGGGTTGAACAGGGCGACCGGCGCCTGGTCGCGCGGCGCGGCGCGGTCGCGGACCGGCAGGAACAGGATCAGCCGCAGCGACTGGTAGACCTGCGGCGCCGCCAGGCCCAGGCCGTCGGCATCGGCCAGGGTCGCGGCCATGTCGGCGACCAGGCGGCGCAAGGGCGGCGCGCCCGGGTCGGCGACCGGGCTCGCGATCCTGGTCAGGACCGGCTGGCCCAGGCGGGCGATCTTGAGAATAGCCATGGCCCATCATGTAGGCGGGATGACGTTGGGTGAAAAGGCCGCTCGCTCGGGCAGCCATGCGGCCGAAAGGCTTGGCGGCGGCGGCCGGCTTGTGCTAGTGACTGCTGGGTGGCCTCGGCGCTTGCGCCGCGGCCCTTTCGTTCGTCGTCTAAAGACAAAAGGATGGCCTGTGGAAGTTCAGGTTCGCGACAATAATGTCGACCAGGCGCTGCGCGCGCTGAAAAAGAAGATGCAGCGGGAAGGCCTGTACCGTGAGATGAGGATGCGCCGCCACTACGAGAAGCCCTCGGAGCGCCGCGCCCGCGAGAAGGCCGAGGCCATCCGCCGCTTCCGCAAGCTGCAGCGCAAGCGCCGGGAACGCGACGAAATCTAGCCGCCGGCCGGCGGCCGCGCCGGCCTTCCGTCCGTCACCTTACCCATTGCCAGGCTGCCGCGAGCCCAGGCCGTGTCCTTGGGCCGCTTCCGCTCGTCCTGACGCCAGCCGGCACCGCCGATCACCGGACTTGATCCGAAACGCCGACCGCCGGCCGGGATGGCTGTTCATTCATGCCTGGTCCAAGTTTCAGCAACTAGGTGCGCGCTGCAATCAGCGGCTCGATCAGGCGACACCCGGCGCTCGCGACGCCGGCCATGGCGCGCTGTAGGCGGCGGGTCGGCTACCTGATCACGTCGGGCCTCGGGCTGCGCCTGCCGGCTGCCCTATGATCGACTATCGGGAGCCCACCAAAATCATCCCACCGAAACCCGGTCTTGGCGTCGCTTGGCTGAGCGGAGGTAATGTCGCTCAGCCGATTATGGCGAGCGAGGTTCATGCGTCCTGCGCGGTTCCAGTCATGCCGACCCTGGTTTATGGGACCTGGTGATCCGCCTCGTGGGCAATTGGACCGGCCGGCCACTTTCGCAGCCATGTGCAGACGTCCTGCGCGGGACGGCTGGCCGCCAGCGCGGCCGCTGGCCTCATTGATCTCCAAGGACTGCTGCTGGCGATTTGGCAAGCTCGTCCGGATGGCAACGCCAACGGAAGCTGTGTCAGTGCGCTCCACATGCATTCGCTGCCGCCTGGAGCCAGCGTGTTTCGGGCTCGACGAAGCTCAGTTCGTCCGCTCAAGGCGCGACCACGGCAGTCTGCTGAATGCGGTCCCGCAATAGGTATGCCAGCATCGAGGCGAATAAGGCGCTGGTCGAAAAAGCTCCGGCCACGCGAGGCAACGACCATGACGGGCCTATGGCGAAGCTGCGCTCCCGACGATCCGCGTGAGATCTGTGTGGGGCTGCTATTGATCCGGCCAACCATCGGCCATTCGATTCGAGCAGCCCACGTCCAGGTCTGAAACCCAATCAGCTCATGCAGCTGACCGGCCAGCCCACCCGCCGCCTCTGCAATTGCTGCCCATGCTGATCGGTACTGCGAATGGTTTCTCAAGGTCTTGCGCCGAAGCTGCGGCCTCCCTGGTCCATGCAACTCTGGGAGTCCGTCCGCCGAGACTTCGACCGATCGGCGCGCAGACTCCCAGGATCGCATGGACCATGGGCAGAATCGTCGGCTTGCCTGAAGATTGGGTTAACTAGGCTGACCGCTGTTCGCTTGATCGGGTTTTGACCCGGCCTGCCTGAAATGGCGATGCATTCAGGCTCTTGAAAAAGAACTGAGGGCTGCGCGGCCGACGAGGTCGGCTTGCATTGACGGGACGCTTGCCGGAGCTGCGGATCAGGACAGCGGGCTTGGCAAAGGCGCTCTCGATCGATTCGCCGCCGGCGCGTGCACCGGCAGCAGAGCCACCGAGGCGCGCCGCGAGCCAGCGGACCGTCGATGACCGAAGCTCGCGCTCGGCCCGTTGTGACGGCGGCGTAGCGTCGCCATTGGCTCGGGCATGGCGGCAAGCTCAGCCCCACGGTCCTGCCGCCGCGCGCCCAGCCAGCGGCGCTGGCGTCAGAACAAGGTCCCGTCGCTTTGCAGGCGCAAGGGTGGGCCGCCGCCGGGGCGGAGGGTCTGGGCGATGCGGCGGCCGGCGCTCCAGGTGCCGCCTTCCAGGATCTTGGCGAGCGGCAGCTGGGCGGCGCTCAGGCCCAGCTTGGCGCGGATCCGGGTTGCCAGGCGGTCGAGCAGGGCGACGGTGAGCGCCCGCCACTCGACCACGATTGCCGAGCTGCCGGCATGGGCTTCGCCGAGCACGGCGGCGTGCTTCGGGCGGAGCAGGCCGAGATCGAGCAGCAGGCCGCCATTGCGGTATTCGGCAAGCGCGGTCAGCGCGTCCAGCTCGACCACCTCGATGCCGGCCGCCTCGAGCGGCTCGAGCAGCGAGTAGGTCAGCCATTGCGAGAGCTTGTGGAACGGCACCAGGCCGCTCGTGGCATCATCGCTGGCGGCCGCGGTATGACGGCCGACATCGCCCAGATTGACGCCGCCAAGCTCGATCCGGCCGGGCCAGATCGGGCCGAGCCCGACCAGCACCGCCTCCAGGATCGCGGCGGCCGGCAGGCGGCCGGCCTGGGCCTGGCCGGCCAGATGGTCGAACAGGCCGCCGATCCTGGGCGGGCTGGTGCCGAACAGCCGGGGCTGACGCTGCAGGGCGCGGCCCAGCGCGTTCAGGAGACCGACCCGGCCATCGACCCCGATCAGCGGATTGGCGTCGCTGACCTGGAACGCCCGGGCGAGGGTGGCCGGGGTCAGCGCGCGCAGGCCGGCCGCGTCGGCCTGGTGCGGCTGGGCCGGATCGGACGAGCAGGCACCGCTCGCGAACAGCGCCAGGCTGGCGACCGCCAGGCCCTCTGAGCGGCTTAGCTCCTGGCCGCCGTCCGGCTCCACATAGCGCCAGCGATCACCCGCCCCGGCATCCAGGAGCACGCTGACCACGACCAGATCGAAGCTCTGGCGCGCCCGCTCGGCGTGGTCCAGGCGGGGCCAGCCCTCGGCCAGCGCGGCGCAGCGGTCGCGGCCGCCGGCGGCGAAATGGCGCCAGCGGCTGTGGTAGGGGATTGCGAGCGTCGGATAGGCTTGGCGCATGGTCGCGATCACGTAGTCCGCGACCGCATCCAGCCGCTCCGGCACGAGCGCGAAATGGGTCAGCTCATCGCGCTCGGCAGCGGCCAGGATCAGGCCGCAGCGCTCACGGATCGCGGCCGGGCTGCGCAGCCAGGCCAGCGCCGCGGCCAGATCCGCCTGCGCCGCCATGGCCGGGCCGCCCGGCTCAGCGGCCCTCATAGTCCTGCAAGGCCCGGCCGCTGGCCCGTTCCAGATCGGCCGCGGTCACGATGTCCGGGCTGTAGTAGCCGGCCGCCTTCTTGGCATCCATCTCGACCTTGGCATCCTCGGGCACCCGATCCGCCGGGATCGGGACCCGCTCGACGATCGCGATGCCCTGGCGGACCATGGCGTCGTATTTCATGTTGCTCATCGAGACCAGCCGGTCGATCCGCTGGATGCCCAGCCAGTGCAGCACGTCCGGCATCAGCTCCTGGAAGCGCATGTCCTGGACGCCGGCGACGCACTCGGTCCGCTCGAAATAGGCCGCAGCCCGGTCGCCACCTGCCTGGCGCTTGCGCGCGTTGTAGACCAGGAACTTGGTGACCTCGCCGAGCGCTCGGCCTTCCTTGCGGTTATAGACCACCACGCCGGCGCCGCCGGCCTGGGCCTGCTCGATGCAGACCTCGATGCCGTGGACCAGATAGGGCCGGCAGGTGCAGATGTCGGAGCCGAACACGTCCGAGCCGTTGCACTCGTCATGGACCCGGCAGGCGACCTTGCTGGCGGGATCGGCGAGCGCTGCCACCTCGCCGAAGACATAGACCGTGTGGCCGCCGATCGGCGGCAGGAAGACCTTGAGATCCGGCCGCGTCACCAGCTCGGGGAACATGCCGCCGGTCTGCTCGAACAGATGGCGGCGCAGATCCTGCTCGGCGATGCCGAAGCGCTGGGCGATGCCCGGCAGGTGCCAGACCGGCTCGACCGCGACCTTGGTGCAGTTGACCTCGCCGCTCGGCAGCACGATCCGGCCATCGGCGATCAGCTGGCCGTCGCGCACCGCATGCTTCAGCTCGGGCACGGTCAGGCGCGCCTTGGTGACCGCGATGGTCGGCCGCAGATCCCAGCCCTCGGCCAGCTGCTGGGCGAAGGCGTCCGCAACCAGATGGCCGAAGGGATCGAGCGACACGATCCGCTCGGGCTCGCCCCATTGCGGATAGGGGCCGATCGAGGCGGCCGGCGTGGTGTTGGTGAGATCCGCCCGGTGCAGCGCGTTCAGGCTGCCGGCGGCGACCGCGAGCGCCCGGTAGACCGCATAGGAGCCGGCATGGGCACCGATCACGTTGCGCCGCCTGGGATCCGACAGGGTGCCGACCAGCGGACCGCGCACCGCCGGATCGGCCGCGCCCCAGACCACCTTGAGCGGCTTGACACCGCCCGGCCGCGGATGCGAGGTCAAAACGATGTGGCGCATTTGGTTGTTGTTCGACAAGACGGTATCGACCATCTGTTGGTTCCAGAGCCAGATGTAATCGATCATCATTGAGCAAATGGTTAAAAACCGAAAGTGCAATTTTGCAACAGGCAGCATTGGCCGCCGCGGAAGTATTGCCTAAGCTGCTAGCGGATCCGGCAAGCAGGCCGGGCCGAGCGACAGGGAGGTCAACTATGCGGCTGGTGCGCTATGGCGCCAAGGGCGAGGAGAAGCCGGGGCTGATCGACGCGGCGGGGCAGCTGCGCGATCTGTCCGGCACGATCACGGACCTGACCCCGGCGGAGCTGGCGCCCGAGCGGCTGGCCAAGCTCGCCGCGCTCGACCTCGCGAGCCTGCCGGTGGTCGGCGGCAAGCCGCGCCTCGGCGTGCCGCTGGCCTGGATCCCGAACCTGATCTGCATCGGCCTGAACTATGCCGATCACGCCGCCGAGACCGGCTCGCCGATCCCCGACCAGCCGATCATGTTCATGAAGCATACCGCGGCGATCAACGGCCCGAACGATCCGGTCCGGCTGCCCAAGGGCTCGACCCACTCGGACTGGGAGGTCGAGCTGGGCCTGGTGATCGGCAAGCGCGCCGCCAAGGTCGGCAAGGCCGACGCGCTCGACTACCTGGCCGGCTACACAATCGTCAACGACGTGTCCGAGCGCGACGTCCAGATGAATGGCGGCGGCAAGCAGTGGTGCAAGGGCAAGAGCCCGGAGACCTTCGCGCCGATCGGGCCCTGGCTGGTGACCAAGGACGAGATCCAGGACCCGCAGAACCTGGCGCTCTGGCTCGAGGTCGACGGCCATCGCTATCAGGACAGCTCGACCCGGCAGCTGATCTTCGACGTGGCGACCGTGATCAGCCATCTCAGCCACCATCTGACCCTGCTGCCGGGCGACGTGATCGCGACCGGCACGCCGCCAGGCGTCGGCCTCGGCATCAAGCCGGAGCCGGTGTTCCTGAAGCCCGGCCAGGTGATGCGGCTCGGCATCGAGGGCCTGGGCGAGCAGCGCCAGGAGGTGGTGGCGGGCTAGGCCGGCATCGGCGCGGTCGGCC
The DNA here is from genome assembly GCA_902826935.1 of uncultured Alphaproteobacteria bacterium. GTDB lineage: Bacteria > Pseudomonadota > Alphaproteobacteria > Geminicoccales > Geminicoccaceae > CADEGR01. The sequence goes on from CADEGR010000051.1 coordinate 15,368, forward strand.
GCCGGCGCCGGCTCAGCCGGAATCGTCGTCGGCGAGCGGCGGGGCCGGCACGTAGAGGATCTTGTCGATCCGGCGCCGGTCCATGTCGATCACCTCGAACTGGGCCTGGCCGTAGCTGAAGCGCTCGCCGGCCTTGGGCAGATGGCCGATCCGGTCGAGCACGAAGCCGGCCATGGTGTTGAAGTCGCGCGCCTCGTTCAGGCCGCGCAGGCCGGTCAGCTGCTCGAACTCGTCGATCCGGAGCATGCCGTCGATCAGCCACGAGCCGTCCTCGCGGCGCACCACCAGCTCCTCCTCCTCCTCGCCATGCTCCGGCAGGTCGCCGGCGATCGCCTCCAGGATGTCGGTCGGCGTGACCAGGCCGCGGGTCGTGCCATATTCGTCGATCAGGACCGCCATATGGACCTTCTGGCGCTGGAACTGGTCGAGCAGCTTCAAGGTCGAGGTCCGCTCCGGCACGATCAAGGGCGGCGCCATCAGGCTCTTCAGCGACGGGGTCTCGCCGCGCAAGGCGACCGGCAGCAGGTCCTTGGTGTGGACCACCCCGATCGCATGGTCGATCGAGCCGTCGCAGACCAGGAGGCGCGAGCAGCGGCCATCCTCGAAGATCTTGAGCAGCGCCGCGCGGTCGGCGTTGACGTCGATCCAGATGATCTCGGAGCGCGGCGTCATGATCGCCTTGACCGCGCGGTCGGCCATGCGCAGCACGCCCTCGATCATGTCGCGCTCGGCCGGCACGAACACCCCGGCCGTGGTGCCCTCGTCGATCAGCGACTTGACCTCCTCCTCGGTCACGGTCGAGTCGCGGACGCCGGACAGGCCCATGAGCTTCAAGATCGCCTCGGTCGAGATGCCGAGCAGCCAGACCGCGGGGGCTCCGATCCGGGAGACCATGCGCATCGGCCGCGCGACCGCCGCTGCGACCCGCTCCGGATTGGTCAGCGCGATCCGCTTCGGCACCAGCTCGCCCAGGACCAGCGACAGATAGGTGATGCCGACCACGACCAAGCCGATGCCAAGGCTGGCGCCATAAGGGGCCAGCATCGGAAAGCTGTTCAGCCAAGCGCCGAGGCGAGCGGCGATCGTGGCGCCGCTGATGGCGCCGGCCAGGATGCCGACCAGGGTGATGCCGATCTGGACCGAGGACAGGAAGCGGCTGGGATCGTCCAGCAGCTGCTGCGCCACCCGGGCGCCGGGATGGCCGAGATTGGCCAGATACTCGAGCCGACCCCGCCTGGACGACACCACCGCCAGCTCGGACAGCGCCAAGAGGCCATTGAGCAGGGTCAGGAGCAGGACGAACAGGAGTTCGAGGTAGATCATAGAAGCTCCCTGGCCGGCCGCCGACGGTCGAGGCAGGCGGCGGCGCGGCGGATTTTGCCGCGGCGGGCGCTGGCGGCCGAGGATCGCCAGCGCCGCGCGCGACAGGCTCGTGTTATACCGTCGCGATCGACCGCGCGACCAGACCGGCGGCGTCGCACTGCCGCAGCATCGAGGAGGCCGACCACGTGAGTGCCACCTTCATCGACTGCCCGCCCTTCCTGCACGAGATCTACCAGGCCGAGCTCGCGACCCTGGTGCCGGATCTGGTGGTCCATGTCGGCAGCCCGAGCGGGCCCGAGGCGATCGAGCGCCTGGCCGGCAGCCGCTTCGCCTTGAACGACCACACCCAGATGGACGCGGCGCTGCTGGGGGCTTGTCCGCAGCTCGAGGCGATCGTGTTCCTGGGCACAGGGGCTGCCAGCTTCATCGATCTGGCGGCGGCCGAGCGGCTGGGCATCAAGGTGCGGGCTTACGGCGGCTACGGCGATCAGAGCGTCGCCGAGCATGCGCTCGGCCTGATGCTCGCGGCCGCCCGCCAGATTGCCCTGATGGACCGGGCAATCCGGGCCGGCCATTGGGATGCGCTAAACGGCGTCGAGCTGGCCGGCAAGGTCTTGGGCGTGGTCGGCACCGGCGGCATCGGCCGGCGCATGATCCAGCTCGGCGCCGGGCTTGGCATGGAGGTGATCGCCTGGAACCGGAGCGGCGTGCCGGCCGGGCTGGCCTGCCGAGCGGTCGCGTTGGACGACCTAATGCAGCAGGCGGACGTGGTCTCGCTGCATGTGGCGCTGAACGAGGCGAGCCGCGGCCTGATCGACCGGCGCCGGCTCGGCCTGCTGCGGCCGGACGCGATCCTGGTCAACACCGCGCGCGGTGCGATCCTGGACGAGGCGGCATTGATCGAGGCGCTCCAGGCCGGCCGGCTCCGGCATGCAGCGCTCGATGTCTTCGCCGACGAGCCGATCGGCGCCGATCATCCGCTGGCGAAGCTCGACAATGTCACGCTGACCAGCCATGCCGCGTTCATGACCCGCGAGGCCTCGACCCGGCTCTTGCGGATGGCGCTGGAGATCCTGATCGAGGAGCGGGCGCAGGCCTGAGAGGGCCGAGCGGCGGCGCAGGGCAGGCGCTGGCCTAGCCGTACCAGTCGATGCCGTAGGGGGCGCCCAGGAACAGGATCAGCTTGATCAGATAGGCGGCCGCCATGCCGGCGACGATGCCCTGCCAGAAGCGGGCGCTGTGCCACCATTCGGGCAAGCTGAAGGGGGCCCGGCCGCGGTCCTGGTCCGGCTCGGTTGAGCTGGTGACCGGAGCGGCCTCGGCGCGAGCCCCCTTCCACCATGACGCGGGCGGCCAACGACGCGTCATTGCCCTGCTGACCTCGACTAGCTGCGTTGGTGTCGCGGCGGCCATTCCAGCCAACGAGCGCGCACCTCCTCTTTCTAGCCGACAGGTCTTACCAACCGGTCAACGCCCAGCCGGCCGCAGCACCTTTTTGCTGGTCGCAGCAAGATTCAGAGGACGCGATGGGCCGCGATCGGCATCCGGCCGCGGACCCGGCCGATCTCCGCCAGATCCAGCCGGGCGGCGACATAGCCGACCCGATCCGGGGCGCGCGCCAGGACATGGCCCCAGGGGTCGACCACCAGGGAATGGCCGTAGCAGGCGCGTCGGCCGTCGGCGTAAGGCCCCCATTGGGCGGGCGCCAGAACGAAGCACTGGGTCTCGATCGCGCGCGCCCGCAACAGGACCTCCCAATGGTCCTTGCCGGTCTGGAGCGTGAAGGCGGCCGGCACCAGCATGAGATCGGCGCCGGCATCGGCCAGGCGCCGGAACAGCTCCGGAAACCGCAGGTCGTAGCAGATGGTGCAGCCGATCCGCGCCCCCGGCACGGCGTAGGTGACCACCTCCTCGCCCCGGCCAAAGGTCGCGGATTCGCAGAATTCCCGGCCATCGGGGGTGGTGATGTCGAAGCGATGGAGCTTGCGGTAGCGGGCGAGCTCCCGGCCCTCGGGGTCGAACACCACAGTGGTGTTGTAGAGCTGCTCGCCGGCCCGCTCGATCAGGGAGCCGCCATGCAGCACGATCCGGTGGCGCCGGGCCAGGCGCTGCAGGCGCTGGTAGGCCTCGCCGTCCGGCAGGGTCTCGGCGGCGGCCTGCTTGCCCTCGGCCGAGAGGCCCTGATGGACCCAGACTTCCGGCAGGGCGACCAGCTCCGGCCGCTCCTCGGCGACCGCCTGCTCGATGAGCGCCTCGATCGCGGCCAGGTTGGCGGCCTTGTCTTCCTGCGAGCTGGTCTGGATCAGGGCGACTTTCACGGCGCTGGCGGCTCCGGCTTGGCGGTGGTGGGGTCGAGCAGGCGGTGCAGATGGACCACGAAATAGCGCATATGGGCGTTGTCGACCGTGCGCTGCGCCGCCCCGCGCCAGGCTTCGTGGGCCTTCTTATAGTTCGGGTAGATGCCGACGATGTCCAGGGCGGCCGGGTTCACGAATTCGGTCCCGCCCGGATCCTTCAGCTCGCCGCCGAACACGAGATGGAGCAGTTGCTCGGCCATGCCGGTCTCCTCGGTGAAACGGGATGCTGCCGCTGCGCTGTAGACCACCAATCCTGTTGCATTTCAACACGCCTCGCCTAGGCTTACCGGCAACGATCCGCAGCCTTTAGGGGGCCCGAATGAAGACCTTGTTGAGCGCATTGCTGGCGGCTGGCCTGGCACTCGGCAGCGCGCAGGCCGCCGACTTCAAGCCGGCCATCATCTTCGACATGGGCGGCAAGTTCGACAAGTCGTTCAACGAGGCGGCCTATAACGGCGCCGAGCGCTTCAAGGCCGAGGCTGGCGACGAGTACATGGAGTTCGAGGTCACCAACGAGAGCCAGCGCGACCAGGTGCTGCGCAAGATGGCCCAGCGGGGCGCCAGCATCATCGTGGCGGTCGGCTTCGCCTTCGCGACTCCGCTCGAGACGGTGAGCGCCGAGTTCCCCGACACCAAGTTCGTGATCATCGATTCGGTGGTCGAGAAGCCGAACATCCAGTCGGTCGTGTTCAAGGAGCACGAGGGCTCCTTCCTGGTCGGCATGGCGGCGGCGCTCGCCTCCAAGACCGGCAAGGTCGGCTTCGTCGGCGGCATGGACATCCCGCTGATCCGCAACTTCGCCCACGGCTATGAGCAGGGCGTGAAGTATGTCGATCAGAACGACGAGGTGTTCACCAACATGACCGGCACCACGCCGGCCGCCTGGAACGACCCGACCAAGGGTGCCGAGCTGGCGCAGAGCCAGTTCGACCGGGGCGCCGACGTGGTCTATGCCGCCGCCGGCGCCACCGGCCTGGGCGTGCTCCAGGCCGCCGCCGACAAGGGCAAGCTCTCGATCGGCGTCGACAGCAACCAGAACTTCCTGCATCCCGGCAGCGTGCTGACCTCGATGCTCAAGCGCGTCGACGTCGCGGTCTACAACGCCTTCAAGTCGGCCAAGGATGGCAGCTGGCAGGCCGGGACCCAGAGCCTGGGCCTCAAGGAGGACGGCGTCGGCTACGCCCTCGACGAGCACAATGCCAGCCTGATCACCGACGACATCAAGGCCAAGCTCGAGGATGCCAAGGCCAAGATCATCGCCGGCGAGCTGAAGGTCGAGCCCTACGCCCAGTGAGCGGCGGGCGCGACCGGGCAGCGCGATGGCGGCGTCGGCGGCGGACCCCAGGGCTGGCCTGCTGACGCCGCTGGCCGACCGGCCGCCCGCGATCGCGCTCAGCGGCATCGACAAGCGCTTCGGCCCGGTCCACGCCAACAAGGCGATCGAGCTTGCGATCCCGGCCGGCACGATCCACGGCATCATCGGGGAGAACGGCGCCGGCAAGTCGACCCTGATGAACATCCTCTACGGCTATTACACCGCCGATCGGGGCGAGATCCGGATCGACGGCCAGCCGGTCAAGATCGCCAGCACCCAGGATGCGATCGCCGCCGGGATCGGCATGGTCCACCAGCATTTCATGCTGGTCGAGCCGTTCACGGTGCTGGAGAACGTGCTGCTCGGCGCCGAGGGCGGCTTCACCCTGAAAGCCGGCATGGCCAAGGCGCGCGCCGAGCTGGCGGCCCTGGAGCGCGACTACGGCCTGGAGGTCGATCTCGATGCCCGGATCGCCGATCTGCCGGTCGGCATCCAGCAGCGGGTCGAGATCCTGAAGGCTTTGTTCCGGGGCGCGCGCATCCTGATCCTGGACGAGCCGACCGGCGTCCTGACCCCGCAGGAGGCCGATCATCTGTTCCGGATCCTCCGCCATCTGCGCGACCAGGGCCGGACCGTGGTGCTCATTACCCACAAGCTGCGCGAGATCATGGCCGCGACCGACAATGTCTCGGTCATGCGCCAGGGCGCCATGGTCGCGCATCGCCGGACCGCCGAGACCACCCGCGAGGAGCTGGCCGAGCTGATGGTCGGCCGGAAGGTCCTGCTCAGGGTCGAGAAGGCGCCGGCCAAGCCCGGCCGCACCGTGCTCGAGGTCAAGGACCTGGTGGTCCGGGACGCCAACGGCGTGGTCCGGGTCAAGGGGGTGAGTTTCGATGTGCGGGCCGGCGAGATCGTCGGCATCGCCGGCGTCGCGGGCAATGGCCAGTCCGAGCTGCTGGAGGCGCTGGCCGGGATCCGGCCGATCGAGCGCGGCACGGTCACGATCAACGGCCAGCCGCTCGCGAGCTTCGGCCTGTCGCGCCCGACCGGGCTCGGCCATGTGCCCGAGGACCGGCTGCGCATGGGCCTGTTGCGCCACTTCTCGGCCAGCGAGAACGCGATCCTGGGCTACCAGGACCGGCCCGGCTACAGCCACCACGGCTTCCTCGATCTGGCCGGCATCGTCCGGCTCTGCCGCGGCTGGATGCGCTCCTACGACGTGCGGCCCGAGAACACCGAGCTGCAGGCGCAGTCCTTCTCCGGCGGCAACCAGCAGAAGCTGGTCTTGGCGCGCGAGCTGGAGCACGATCCGGGCCTGCTCCTGGTCGGCCAGCCGACCCGGGGCGTCGATATCGGCGCGATCGAGTTCATCCACAAGCGGCTGATCGCGATGCGCGACGCCGGCAAGGCCGTGCTGCTGGTGTCGGTCGAGCTGGACGAGATCCGCTCGCTCGCGGATCGGATCCTGGTGATGTTCGATGGCGCCTTCACCGGCGAGCTGCCGGGCGGCGAGGCCGAGGAGCGCCGGATCGGCCTGCTGATGGCCGGCATCACCGAGGCGGCCGCCTGATGGCCGGGGCGCGGGGCGAGCTGCCGGCTTGGGTCAATCTCGGCCTGCTGCCGCTCCTGAACCTGACCGCCGCCTTCCTGGTCGCCGGCGCGATCGTCCTGCTCCTGGGCGAGAGCCCGCCCGAGGCGCTGAAGCTCCTGATCCAGGGCGCCTTCGGCTATGAGGAGGCGATCGGCTACACGCTCTACTACGCCACCAACTTCATCTTCACCGGCCTCGCGGTCGCGATCGCCTTCCATGGCGGGCTGTTCAACATCGGCGGCGAGGGCCAGGCCTATCTGGGCGGCCTCGGCGTCGCCCTGGTCGCCTTGTATCTGGGGCACTGGCCGGCGGTCGTCGTCCTGCCGCTGGCGATCCTCGGGGCCGCCCTGTTCGGCGGCATCTGGGCGCTGATTCCGGGCTGGCTGCAGGCCAGGCGCGGCAGCCACATCGTGATCACCACGATCATGTTCAACTTCCTGGCCGCGGCGCTGATGACCTATCTTCTGGTCAACGTGCTGATCAAGCCCGGCCAGCAGGCGCCCGAGACCAGGACCTTCGCCGAGACCGCCTGGCTGCCCCAGATCCACGCGATGGCGGCCTGGTTCGGGCTCGACGTCGCCGCCTCGCCGCTCAACGCCGCGTTCCTGATCGCCCTGGTCTGCTGCGGCCTGGTCTGGCTGTTCATCTGGCGGACCCGCTGGGGCTACGAGCTGCGCGTGGTCGGCCAGAACGAGGCGGCCGCGGTCTATGGCGGGATCTCGCCGGCCCGCCAGATCATGATCGCCATGAGCCTGTCCGGGGCGCTGGCCGGCATGATGGCGCTGAACGAGCTCTTGGGCGCGCAGCACCGCCTGCTGCTCGGCTTCACCGGCGGCTACGGCTTCGTCGGCATCGCCGTCGCCCTCATGGGCCGCAACCATCCCGTCGGCATCGTCCTGGCGGCGATCCTGTTCGGCGCGCTCTATCAGGGCGGCTCGGACCTGTCCTTCGACATGCCGACCATCAGCCGCGACATGGTGGTCGTGATCCAGGGCCTGGTGATCCTGTTCGCCGGTGCTCTGGAGCACATGTTCCGGCCGGCCCTGGCGGCGCTGTTCGCGCGGCCGGCGGCCGGCGCCGCGGTGCCGCCATGAGCGATCTGTTCCTGCTCGCTTTGCAGCTCTCGGATTCCACCATCCGCCTGGCGACGCCCTTGGTGCTGGCCGCCATGGCCGGCCTGTTCTGCGAGCGCTCCGGCGTGGTCGACATCGCGCTCGAGGGCAAGATGCTGGGCGCCGCCTTCGCCGCCGCCTCGGCCGCGGCCGTGACCAACTCGGCCCTGGTCGGCCTGGGGGCCGGCATCCTGTTCGCGATGGCGCTCGCCATGGTCCACGGCTTTGCCTGCATCACCAACCGCGGCGATCAGGTGGTCTCGGGCATGGCGCTCAACATCGTGGTCGCCGGCCTCGGGCCAACTTTGGCCGACGCCTGGTTCGGCCAAGCCGGCCGGACGCCGCTCCTGGGCGACAGCGCCCGCTTCACCGGCATCGACCTGCCGCTCGCCGAGACGCTCCGGCCGATCCCGGTCCTGGGCCCGATCTATGCCGAGGTGATCAGCGGCCACAATATCCTGGTCTATGTCGCCGCCCTGGCGGTGCCGGCGGTCGCGTGGGTGGTCTACCGCACCCGCTTCGGCCTGCGCCTGCGCGCGGTCGGCGAGAACCCGAGCGCGGTCGACACCGCCGGCATCAGCGTCACCGCCATGCGCTACAAGGCGCTGCTGGTGACCGGCCTGCTCTGCGGCATCGCCGGCAGCTATTTCTCGATCGCCCATAGCGCCTCCTTCATCCGCGACATGACCGCGGGCAAGGGCTACTTGGCGCTGGCCGCCCTGATCTTCGGCAAATGGCGGCCGGTGCCCGCGGTCATGGCCTGCCTCCTGTTCGCCTTCGCCGACGCCGTCCAGGTCCGCCTCCAGGGCGTGCCCCTGCCGCTGCTCGGCACCATCCCGACCCAGGCGATCCAGGCCTTGCCCTATCTGGCGACTGTGCTGCTGCTGGCGGGCTTCGTCGGCCGCGCCGTGGCCCCCAAAGCCATCGGCATTCCCTACGTCAAGGAACGATGAACGAGCTCCTCGCCGCCGCGCAGGCCGCGCGCTCGCGCGCCCATGCGCCCTATTCCGGCTTCCAGGTCGGCGTCGCCCTGCGCAGCGCCTCGGGCGCCATCTATGCCGGCGCCAATGTCGAGAACGCCAGCTATCCGGAGGGCAATTGCGCCGAGGCGAGCGCCATCGCCGCCATGGTCGCGGCCGGCGAGCAGCGGATCGTCGAGGCGCTGGTGGTGGCCGGCGGCGAGCGCTTGTGCACGCCCTGCGGCGGCTGCCGGCAGCGCCTGGCCGAGTTCGCCGACGCCTCGCTCCTGGTCCATCTCTGCGGCCTGGACGGCCTGCGCCGGACCGTCACCTTGGGCGAATTGCTGCCGCTCGCCTTCGAGCTGACCGCTTCTTCTGAAGCGGTGCCGAGTGCCGGCGACGCGCCGTCGCCCTGGCCGGCCGCGGTCGCCCAGATCCAGGCGCGCTGCGACCTGCGACCACGGGTCGGCCTGATCCTGGGCTCCGGCCTGGGCAGCCTGGCCGACGCGATCGCGGTGGCGCAGAGCCTCCCCTATGCCGAGCTGCCGGGCTTCCCCGCCCCCAGCGTCGAGGGCCATGGCGGCCGGCTGATCCTGGGCCGTCTGGCGGGCCTGCCGGTCGCCTGCCTGCAGGGCCGGGTGCATCTCTACGAGGGGGTCGGCACCGGCCCAGTCAACCTCCTGGTCCGCACGCTCCGCGGCCTGGGCTGCTCGCATTTGATCCTGACCAATGCCGCGGGCTCGCTCCGGCCGGAGATCGACCCGGGCAGCTTGGTCCTGATCGAGGACCACATCAACCTGCTCGGCACCAGCCCTTTGATCGGCCCGAACGATCCGGCGATCGGCCCGCGCTTTCCCGACATGGGCGAGGCCTATGACCCTGAGCTGCGCCGCCGCCTGCGGGCGGTCGCCGAGCGCCAGGGCCAGCCATTGCCGGGCGGGGTCTATCTCGCGACCCTTGGCCCCGCCTTCGAGACCCCGGCCGAGATCCGCGCCTTCCGGGCGCTGGGCGCCGATCTGGTCGGCATGTCGACCGTGCCGGAGGTGATCAGCGCCCGCCATGCGGGGCTGCGGGTCGCCGCCCTCTCGGTGGTCACCAACCTCGCGGCCGGCCTGGCACCCGAGCCGCTCAGCCACGCCCAGACCCTAAGCGCTGCCGAGGCCGCGAGCGGTGCGCTCGTCCGCCTGCTGCAGGGCCTGTTCGAGGAGCTTGCCAAGGATGGCTGGACCGACGACTGAAGCGCTCCTGGCCGCCGCGGCGGCCGCCCCGGGCGATGCCGCGGCGGCCGCCAGGATCCTGCCGCTGGTCGATCTGACCGCGTTGAACGACGACGACACCGAGGCCGGGATCCTGGCGCTGTGCGACCGGGCGATGGCGGCCGGCGTGGCCGCGGTCTGCGTCTACCCGCAATTCGTGCCGGCCGCGCGGGCGCGCCTCGGCACCGACCGGGTGCAGCTGGCGACCGTGATCAACTTCCCGGCCGGCGGCGACGATATCCAGGCCGCGGTCGAGGCGACCCGCCAGGCGATCGCCGCGGGCGCCGACGAGATCGATCTGGTGGCGCCGCTCGATGCGATCATGGCGGGCGACATCGGCATGGTCGGCGAGCTGATCGAGCCGGTGAAAGCCACGATGGACGGCCGGCTGCTCAAGGTCATCCTGGAGACCGGCCGCCTGGCCGAGCCCGCCCGGATCACCGCCGCCGCCCGCGCCGCGGTCATGGCCGGCGCCGGCATGCTCAAGACCTCGACCGGCAAGCTGCAGCCCGGCGCCACCCTCGAGGCGGCCGCCTTGCTCCTGACCGTGATCCAGGAGGCCGACGGCAGGGTCGGCCTCAAGGTCTCAGGCGGCGTGCGCACCACCGCCCAGGCCGCCGGCTACCTGCATCTGGCCGAGCAGATCATGACCCCCGGCTGGATCGCCCCCCGCACCCTCCGCTTCGGCGCCTCGGCGCTGCTCGACGATCTGCTCAAGGCTTTGAACGGGTAGGCCTATGCTCAAGACTCAATCAGTCCACCAGATGATGGCGTCGGCGAACGTGACGGCGGCTAAGCATTTTGGCGAGCTGGTGGTTGCGGGTTGCGATGCGGCGGCAATCCTCGAGCCTGCCGAACATGCGTTCGATCAGGTCGCGCTTGCGGCGCGGCGCTAAAACCGCGCACCTTCATCTGTGCCACGACCGGTGGTGCCCATATGGCGGTAAGGTTCAAGATGAGCTAGCCGATAAGCATTAGCAACTCGGTCATCGCTTAATGTACTCTTAGTATGCTCAACATGTATGAGTCCATTTGCAGCAAGCAAGGATAGCGCGCGCTTGATATTATTTCGCATAACTCCAGAATACTCGGTTATTTTGTCATAGCTTATGATTGCCATATTTGAATTTCTATCTCTTCTAGATGCAAAAAGGTAATACAGCTTTATCGCATCTAATTCTGCACGTAAGCGCAGTTTAAAGTCACTAAAAGCAGTAACAAGCCCATTCATGTAAAGACCGCTCGCTGGAAATTTTGCCCACCCTGCGTTCGGGTTATAGTCACTTAGCCGGTAACTTCATCTGCCTAGGATATTTCGCTCTATCAGAGCGTGATCTTCGAGAATAGACAGCCCTGATGAAAGCTTGGAGCGGCTGATCATAGTCAGCCTACAAAGTTCGTCATAGGTCATTTGCGTGATACCAGTATCGCATCCGCATGATGGCAGATGACCATAAGGCTCATAAGAGCAGCAAGGTTGTTCGATCCTTCGCCTGTTGCCCAGCGAAAACCCTGCAACTCGCCGCGCTCGATCCATCTATTGGGTAGCTTGACCCAATGGCGCAACCGTCTCATTTTCGCCTCTGTTCCTTTACAATGCTAAACACGACATAGATCGCGAATGAGGCGAGACCTAGCGCTCCAAGAGCAATCAGACCGTTGATATGATCCATTGGCCAGCTTGGAAATGCCTTTAGAAACTCAGTGACTGACATCAAGGTGCTCCTTGTGACGACTCACGAACGCTTTTTTTGCCATTTGCTTTTATTATAATCTAGATACAGTATGCGCGGTTTTTCAGGGAGAACCAGAAAATCTACTTTTTTGTTCAACAGGTTAGATGCCAAGACCTCGGTGTGCCAAGCTTTCTGATTCAGTTCACGGAAGATCACCTGTGAACTCCGCAAGTGCCACCCCCGCCGCCTCACAACCCCGCCCCGCGCCAGGCGGCGATCACGCCGTCCAGGACGTATTGCACGGCGAGCGCGGCCAGGAGGATGCCGAGCAGGCGGGAGATCACGG